>JAZSAQ010000039.1:0-8145 GCA_045601985.1 Lawsonibacter sp.
ACGTCAAGCGGTACAAGTATCTGCATATCTGTCTGGGCTGCGGCATCATGGGCATTGGCGGCTACTACATGGGACTGAATATGTCCGGTTCGTTCTCCAGCGCCTGCTGGATCAACGGCTACGGCTGGATCGCCGTGGCGTGGGTCATCTTCGCCAACTGGAACCCCACCATGGCCATTCTTGGCACCTTCGTGTTCGGCTTTTTCAACACCCTGCGTGTGTCCGGCTCCAGCCTGGCCGTGGCCTTCCCGGAGGCGCTGGGTTGGCTGGCCAAAGTACCCACTCAGCTGTATCAGGCGCTGCCCTTTATCATCACCGCCATTGTGCTGGTGGTCACCTCCATCCGCAAACGGGAGGGCTCTGGCCTGCCGGCCGCACTGGGCCTGAACTACTTCCGTGAGGAGCGGTAGCCTCACAAGCAAAATGGAGTGTCCCCATGGGACACTCCATTTTTTATTTCCTGTTCAGCCACTTGGCCAGCTCACACACCAAAACGGGTGCGATTGCCAACCCCAGCACCGTCAGCCACTGTGCAGGGCCAAGGGGCACCACAGAGAACACCCCTTGCAGCGGCGGCAGCAGTAGTACGGCAAGCTGCATAGCAAACCCGATAAGAAAGGCCCGGTTCATGGCCGGGTTGGTCAACACGCCCACCGAAAACAGAGATCGGTCCTCGCTGCGCACATCGTAAGCATGGAAGAGCTGGCACATGGTCAGGGTGGCAAAGGCCATGGTGTTGGCTGTAGCCGCCCCTCCGGCTGCGGCCGGTATAACAGCCATGCCCAAAAAGTACGCCAGCAGGGTCAGCCCACCAACCATCAGCCCCTGCCAGCCAAGTCGGAACACGAACTTCCGGCTGAACAGGCTTTCCTTGACTCCACGGGGCGGACGGGTCATCACGTCCCGCTCCACCGGCTCCACACCAAGGGCCAAGGCGGGCAGAGAGTCGGTGACCAAATTCAGCCACAACAGCTGTACCGGTACCAGCGGCATCTGCTTGAACCCCAGTGCCGTGGCGGTAAATACCGCTAAGATCTCCCCCACGTTGCAGGACAGCAGATAGTGGATGGCCTTGCGGATATTTGAATAAATACCCCGCCCCTCCTCCACCGCACGGACGATGGCAGCAAAATTATCGTCGGTCAGTACCATATCTGCCGCACCCTTGGCCACGTCGGTACCCGCCTTCCCCATGGCGCAGCCGATGTCTGACGCTTTCAGGGCCGGGGCATCGTTTACCCCATCGCCGGTCATGGCAACCACCTGGCCACGCTTTTTGAAGGCACGAACGATGCGCATCTTGTGCTCCGGCGTGACCCGGGCAAAAACCGATACCTGCCCGATCTCCTCCTCCAGCATGTGCTGGGGCATAAAATCCAGATCCGCCCCGGTCAGAGCACGATCCCCGGGACGAAGGATCCCCAGCTGACGGGCCACCGCCACCGCTGTGGCCTTGTGGTCCCCGGTGATCATCACCGGGCGCACCCCCGCTGCGGCGCAGCGCTCTACCGCCGCCGCCACTTCGGGTCGGGGTGGGTCCATCATGCCCAGTAGCCCGGCAAAGGTCAACCCCCACTCCAGGCTTTCCGCCGTCATAGGCGGCAGACTGTCCACATCACGAAATGCCACCGCCAGCACCCGCAGAGCCCGGCCGGCCATATCCTCGTTTGCTCCGGCAATCCGTCGGCGCACTTGGTCGGTCAGCGCAGTTTCCTCGTCGGTCCACACCCGGTCGCACCGGTCAAGCAGCACATCCGGCGCCCCTTTTACCACAATGCGCCAGCCGCCGTCAGGCCGTCGATGCACCGTGGTCATCCGTTTGCGGGTGGAGTCAAAGGGAACTTCTCCCACCCGGGGCAACTGCCGCTCCAACTCCTCCTTCCACAATCCCGCCTGAACCGCCGCCTCCACCAGCGCCGCCTCAGTAGGGTCTCCCTGTGCCCGAATTTCGTCCCCGGTCAACCGGGCATCGTTGCACAGAGCTCCCAGCGTCAGGGCCAGCGAATCATCCCGCCCCGCCGTCCAGACTTGGGTGACCGTCATGCGGTTTTGGGTCAACGTTCCCGTTTTATCCGAGCAAATGACCCCCGCACATCCCAGCGTTTCCACGGCGGGCAGCTTTTTCACGATTGCCCCTGCCTTTGCCATACGTCCCACACCAAGGGCCAGCACGATGCTGACCACGGCAGGCAGACCCTCCGGGATTGCTGCCACTGCCAAAGATACGGCGGTCAGGAACATATCCGGCAGGCTCTTTCCCTGCAGCAGACCCACCCCAAAGGTTATGGCACACACACCAAGGCACAAGATGGACAGAACCTTTGATATCTCCTCCATCTTCTTCTGTAAGGGCGTTATTTCCTTGTCATTGTCCAGCAGCAGGCCCGCCACCCGCCCCATCTCTGTGTCCATGCCCGTGGCAACCACCACCGCCCGTCCTCTGCCTGCGGTCACTGTGGTGGATGCAAGGACCATATTGCTCCTATCTCCCACAGCCGCATCCTGCGCCACCCGTGGGGACAGGCTTTTTGCCACCGGAACAGACTCTCCGGTCATGGCCGACTCGTCCGTCTGCAGGCCGACACACTCCAAAAGCCGTGCATCGGCAGGGACTCTGTCACCAGCCTCCAGCAGGATCACGTCTCCGGGCACCAGCAGTGCCGCATCTTCCTGTCCCAGCCGGCCGTCCCGCAGCACCCGTGCCTGTGGCGGCGCCATGTTTTGCAGCGCCTCCAGCGCCCGGCGGGCATTGTCCTCCTGACAGATGGAAATAACCGCATTCACCGCAACGATCAGCAGAATGATCACCGCATCGGGCCAATCCCGCCCACCGCTTGCCAGAAGGGAAAGGCCTGCCGCCGCCAGCAGCACCAGGATCATAGGGTCTTTGAATTGCCTCAGCAGCCGCAGAACAAGCCCTTCCCCCTTTGGTTTTTCCAGTTCATTCCTCCCAAACCGTGCCAGCCGCTGCCCCGCCTGCCGCCGGGTCAATCCCTCGGGAGTCGTGTCTAATTCTTTCAGCACATCCGTTTCTGTCATTGCGTGCCAATCGCTCATGGGCCACACTTCCTTTCTGCTCCATTATATGGGCCTGTCCTCCGGTTTTTGACCACAATGATGCGACAAAAAGGCACAAAAAAGCGCCTGCGTGCCCCACGGCACACAGGCGCTTTCTTCGTTCTGTTATCCCACTGCAGGGGTATCATCCTCGACGGACACGTCCCCCTGTTCCGGAACCGTGGACTGTGCCGGCTCATCCCCGGCGGCGGGCTTGCCAAAGCGGTCCCGGTAGGCAACGATGCGTTCATGCACATCCTTTACATCCACCGTTTCGCAGATGTCGGTATACTTGATCTTGGACTGCTCCAGCCAGCCGGCAATCAGCTGACCCATAGATGCGTTGACGTACTCCTCACCAAACTGCTCCAGATCCATTTCCAAGGGCAGGCGCAGGATGATGTGATAGCCGAAATCGCTGGTCACCACATCACTGAACGAGCCGGGTTCCAGCCCCATTGCCGCCGCCTCAAACTCGGCCACCATCTGACCGGGCTGGGCAACGTAACCCTCGGGATTGGAGGAAACGCCGGGATCCTCACCATACTCCTGCATCAGCTCATCGAACAGGGCAACAGGGTCCTCCGCCGCCAGCAGCTGAGCCAGCAGGTCGTCCGCCGTGGCACGCTTTTCAGCCACTTCTTCGGCGGTCAGCGGCGCATCGGTGTCCGGGTCCTTGGTTGCAAGGAGAATATGCTTGACTCTGTAATAGCCCTGCTCCTCCTCCAGCCAGGTCAGAATCTCCTCGTTCGTAGGCTCGTTCTCTCCGGCAAAGCGGGCATCCCGCAGGCCCTCAAACATGAAGTCCCAGCGGCAGTTGTTGGTAAACAGCTCCTGGTCCAAAGCCATAGACAGGCCCAGATACTGATCCAGCGTGGCACCGATCCGGCTTTCGCCCTCGGCCGCAATTCCGTCCAGCGCCTGCTGCACGGTCTGCATCTGCTCCTGTGTGGCATCGATGCCTTCCTCTTTGGCCTTCTGGGCCACCATACGCTGGGACAACGCCAGGTTCAGCGCCTCGGCCCGCACATATTCCGCCAGGGTCACGCCCTCGCCAAGGACCGTGTCCCAAGGGATTTGTCCGTCCTCGGTGTAATAATAGGCCTCCTGCTGCAGGGCATCACAGGTGGCAACGATCCAGTAGACCAGCTCGTCGGCAGTGACCGCTTCGGCGTTCAGGGTGGCTACCGCCGTGTCGCCGGGAACACCCAGCAGGAACTCGGTCAGGTCCGTAATCGTGGTCGTATCCAGTGTTGCGGGGTCATACTCAGGCAGGTGCACAGGCGTCTTTCCGCAGGCGGTCAGTCCTCCCAAAGCAAGCACGCCGGCCAAAACCAGCGCTATCCAACGTTTCGTCATTTTCATGGTTTTCTTCCTTTCCACCCGCTGTACGGGCAACCGTTAGAGTCAGTATACCGCACTTTCACAAAAAAGAACAGTGCCTTTCTGCATGATTTACATTTTTTTCAATTTTCCCCGGGACCGGCATAGTCGTCCACCAGCCGGCGGGCAGCATGGAGCACGTCCTCCCCCTTACGCAAGTGCAGAGAAAGGTACGGCTTTTCTCCGGCAGCAAAGAGCAGCCGCCCCTTGTACCGATTGTCCGCACACAGGTTGGAGACCCGCTCCAAATCGAACTTGGGTAGGATAAACAGCAAACAATCCCGCTTTTGGTTGATCTCCGTAATGCCGCAGCGGGCCGCAGCGGCACGCATCAGGGCCACGCTGATCAGGTTGTTCACCGACCTGGGCGGCTCACCAAAGCGGTCGATAAGCTCATCCACCAAGTCATCGGCATCCTCCTCGCTGCGGATGCGGGCAATTCGGCGGTACAGGTCCATGCGCTGCTCGCCCACAGGGACGTAGCGGTCGGGAATACTGGCCGCCACAGCAAGGTCGGCGGCACACTCGGGCCGCACGGCGGCCTCCTGTCCCTGTTCGGTCAGCACCGCCTCCTCCAGCAGCTTCAGGTACATATCGTAACCCACACTCATCAAAAAGCCGGACTGCTCGGGACCCAGCACGTTACCCGCACCACGAATCTCCAGGTCTCGCATGGCGATCTTGAAACCGGAGCCGAACTCTGCAAATTCTCGCACGGCACCCAGCCGCTTTGCTGCAATTTCGGTCAGTACCTTGCCCTGTCGGTAGGTCATATAGGCAAAGGCCCGGCGGGCGGATCGGCCCACTCGACCACGGAGCTGATGCAGCTGGGCAAGGCCCATTTTGTCTGCATCCTCAATAATAAGGGTGTTGGCATTGGGCAGGTCGATGCCCGTTTCGATGATCGTGGTGCACACCAGCACGTTGATCTCGCCGTCGGTCATGCTGCGCATGACCTCATCAATGGCCTCCTGACTCATCTGTCCGTGGGCCACCGCCACCTCCACGTCCTCGCCCAGCATCTGTCGGATGCGGGATGCGGTGCGCTCGATGGTTTCCACCCGGTTGTGCAGATAGAACACCTGACCGCCCCGCTCCAGCTCACGGCGCATGGCGTCGTTCAGCACGGACCAATCATGCTCCAGCACGTAGGTCTGCACCGGCTGTCGGTTCTGGGGCGGCTCTTCCAGAACCGACATGTCCCGGATACCGCTCAACGCCATATTCAGAGTGCGGGGAATTGGGGTTGCCGACAGGGTCAGCACGTCCACCTGAGCAAAGCGCTCCTTCAACTTCTCCTTATGGGCTACGCCGAAGCGCTGCTCCTCATCCACCACCAAAAGCCCCAGATTTTTGAACTGAACGTCCCGGTTGAACAGCCGATGGGTGCCGATGAGAATGTCGATTTTTCCCTCGGCAAGACGCTGTAGGGTCTGTTTAATCTGCGTGGGAGTGCGGAACCGGCTGACCATCTCGATTTCCACCGGATAACCGGAAAAACGGCGCAACGCCGTGAGATGGTGCTGCCGTGCCAACACGGTGGTGGGGGCAAGGATTGCCGCCTGCTTGCCGTCCAACACGCACTTCATGATGGCACGCATGGCCACCTCGGTCTTGCCGTAACCCACGTCGCCGCAGAGCAGGCGGTCCATAGGGGTTGGGTTTTCCATATCCCGCTTAATTTCCTTCACACAGCGCAGCTGATCCTCGGTCTCCACATATTCAAACCGGTCTTCAAACTCCTGCTGCCAGGGGGAATCCGGAGCGAACGCATAGCCCGGCTGACGCCGGCGTTGGGCATAAAGCTGGATGAGGCCCTTTGCAAGATCCGCCACCGCCTTCCGGGTGCGGGTCTTGGCTCTCTCCCACTCCACACCGCCCAGCTTGGACAGGCGTTTATTCTCCTGATCCTCGCCGCCGCCGATATACTTGCTGACCAGATCCAGCTGAATGGCCGGAACGTACAGCACATCGGTGCCGGCGTAGGCAATTTTCACGTAATCCTTTTCCACCCCGTCGGTGGGGATTTTTACCATGCCCTGAAAGCGGCCCACGCCGTGATGCTCGTGTACCACCAGGTCGCCCACAGCCAGGTCGGTGAAGCTCTCCAGCTTGCGGCGGTTGGTGGCTTTTTTCACGCTGCGGCGGGGATTGCCCCCCTTTCCCTCGGTCAGCACCGCCAGCTTCAGTCCCGGATATTCCATGCCGCCGGACAGACCGCCCACCGTCACCGTAATGCCGCCGGGGGCGGGCAGACTCTTCAATTCAAGTTCCATGGAGCAGGAAATGCCCTGCTCCCGCAGTAATG
This sequence comes from Lawsonibacter sp., assembly GCA_045601985.1. Classification (GTDB taxonomy): domain Bacteria; phylum Bacillota; class Clostridia; order Oscillospirales; family Oscillospiraceae; genus Lawsonibacter. Next base: position 6,749 of record JAZSAQ010000039.1, read on the forward strand.
TGTGCAGATTCTCGGCCCGTGGCTGGCTTGCCGTCAGCACCATGGTAGCAAAACCCGCTTTGCGGTACTGGGCCAGATCCGCCACCGCCGTTTCAAGGCTTGCGCCGAAGCCGGGCAGCTGCTTCGCCAGCAAGGACAGCAGCGTACGGGGCGGTACCGGGTAGCTGGACATGGTAAAGGAGTCCAGATAGGCCACCGGCCAGTCCTCCAACCGGGCGCACAGCGTTTCAAAGGGCAGGATGACCTGACCGCACTCCCCGGCCAGCTCACCCCGCTCCAGCATAACCTTAACGTCCTCGTCCATCTGCCACTGGTAGGTCTTGGCCCGCTCCGTCACACGGCTGCTTTCGGAGAACAGCACGCAGGCGTCCATGGGCAGGTAATCCACCGCCGTGGCCCCCTCGGGACAAATCAGGGTCAGGTAGCGGTCCAGTGCAGGTAGGCTGCGGCAGTTGGCAATGACCTCCCGGTCGGCCCGCAGGGTGGTGACCAGCGGCTGATTCTGCCGCTTCTCCGCCTTTTTGATGTGTGCATCTATCTGCTCCAATAAACCCGCAAGACCACCAGGTGCAAGCTGGGGCAGCAGCTCCGCCGCAGGCAGCAGCTGCACCTTGTCCAGGTTTTCGGTCCTGCGCTGGCTGACGGGGTCGAAGCTGCCCATGGCATCCAGTTCGTCACCGAAGAACTCGGCCCGGACGGGCTGCTCCATTTCCGGGGAAAACACATCTAAAATACCGCCACGCACAGCGAATTGACCCACGCCCTCCACCTGCTCACACCGGGTGTAGCCGGCAGCGATCAGGGTCTCGGTCACCTCGTTCAGGTCGTAGCTCTCCCCCACCTTGAGGGTACGGCATACCAAATCCATAGAGCGGGGGGCAAGGGTGCGCTGCATCAGGCCCTCCACCGTGGCAATCAGCAAAGGCACCTCGCCGCAGATCATGCGCCGCAGCAGACTCAACCGTCCGTGCTCCCACTGGCGGGACACGGTAGCGGCGTTGTGGAAGGTAAAGGTGCGGGGGGGCAGCACCGGAACCGACCGGCCGGACAGAGCGGCAAGATCGTTGGCAAGGCGGTCCGCCTCTGCCTCGTCTGCGCAGACCAGCACCACGGGCCGACCCGTTTTGCAATGGATAGCAGCGGCAAAATGGGCACGGTGAACCGCCGCCAGGCCGGAGACCGCCGCAGGGCAGCGGCCCGCCTCCATGGCAGACAGCAGTTGTTCAAATTCGGGCAGCTGTTCCAGCGCTGTCAACAACCGTTCCATTTTTTCACCCTCCCGGACACGACTTCGACCCCCTCTTTTAAGAAAGAGGGGGTGTGTTGATTTCTGTTTCTATGTCAGTATAGCGCATTCGCTTGTCGTTTTCAAGTGGTTTCGCCCTGCGGGGCGACCT
>JAZSAQ010000040.1:0-20062 GCA_045601985.1 Lawsonibacter sp.
CCTCGTCCGGGCGTGAGCCGTCACACTCAGGGACTTGGTAGCTTCATTATGCGTGGTGCGCTCAAAGCTTTGCGCACGCACGGGCACCACTAATCGACGCCTGTTCCCGGCTCGTGGTCCTTCCGGGGCAGACGGCCGCCTTAATTAGGCAGCGATAGCGTAAGTGTTGTTCTTTAATTTATAAAGAATTGCCCGTTTTAAGGTGGCCAGGCGCCACCGCCCGCTATTCCCACTTCCGTGTCCCCGTCGAAACCGGTACGCCCCCTCGTCGTCGATGCAAGCTTCGTATCGTTCGCTTCCACGCAAGCGTGAAAGTTCATTCACTACGCTGCATCTCCTCTCCAAAACACAACCGCTTCGCTGGGTTGCGTTTTGGGTGTTGTCGCTTCGCGGCGACGAGAAGCGATGAGAGGCGAAGCAGAAAAGCAATTATTACGCCATTCGATTTTATTTTACCCCGGAGGATGGTTTCCCATCCCCCGGGTGCAAAATCAATACTGCTCGGGGGCGGGGTAATCCAAGCCGAAGGTGTCCACAGTGACCTTAGCCATGCGCTGGGTCATACGGGGCTTGTCGTTCCAGTCACGCTTGGCATTGGCGATGGAGTCCACCACCTCGATGCCCTCGGTGACCTTGCCAAAGGCGGCATACTGACCGTCCAGGTGGGGTGCAACCTCGTGCATGATGAAGAACTGGCTGCCGGCGGAGTTGGGAGCCATGGTGCGAGCCATGGACAGCACGCCGCGGTCATGCTTGAGGTCGTTGGCGAAGTTGTTGCCGGAGAACTCGCCCTTGATGGTGTAGCCGGGGCCGCCCATGCCGGTGCCATCGGGGCAGCCGCCCTGAATCATGAAACCGGGGATGACGCGGTGGAAGGTCAGACCGTCGTAGTAGCCCTTCTGGATGAGGGAGATGAAGTTGTTGACGGTGTTGGGGGCGATTTCGGGGTACAGCTCGGCCTTGATGGTGCCGGTCTGGGTGCCGAAGTCGGTCTCCATTTCGATTTCAAAGGTGACGATGGGATTCTGTGCCATGGAAAACACTCCTTTTCTTATGTGTACGCCGTATCAGGCGTTTCGGGATTTCATGGTGCGGTCGATCTCTCGCTTGGCGTCCCGCTTGGCGGCGGACTCACGCTTGTCATAAAGCTTTTTGCCCTTGGCGAGACCCAGCTCCAGCTTGACCCGGGAATGGGAGAGATAGACGGACAGGGGAATCAGGGCCACGCCGTCCTGTTTGATGGTGCCATACAGGCGCATGATCTCCCGCTTGTGCATGAGCAGCTGGCGGGGGCGGCGGGGATCCTTGTTGAAAATGTTGCCCTTTTCGTAGGGACTGATGTGCATGCCGTGGACGACGAGCTGTCCGTCCTTGATGATGCAGTAGGAGTCCTTTAGGTTGACATTGCCAAGCCGAATGGACTTGACCTCCGTGCCCACAAGGGCGATGCCCGCCTCAAACTTCTCCAAAATGAAGTAATCGTGGTAAGCCTTGCTGTTTTTTGCGATGATTTTGATGCCTTCGCCTGCCATGGGGCACCTCCTTCCCAAAGGGTCGGACTGCATTATAACACGCCATCGGGGAAAAAACAAGGGGATGAGGGCGGGAGAACGCAAAGGAGTTTGCTTTTGTTGGCGGAATGAATACATTTTTTGTTTTTGTATTGAAAAAATGCCGCCGGGTTCGTATAATCAAGCTATCAAGTGCCGCAGTTGGTGGCAAAGATAGGAGAAATGAACTATGAAGAAACTTCGTTGGGGCGTTATCGGCGCCGGCGGCATTGCCGACCGTCGCACCATCCCCGGTATGATGCTGGCGGAGAATGCCGAACTGGTTGCCGTGATGGAGATCAATATGGAGCTGGCCGAGAAGTGCCGTGCCAAGTGGGGCTGCAAGCGGGCATACGATAGCGAGGCGGCTCTGCTGGCCGATCCCGAGATCGATGCCGTCTACATTGCCACCCCGGTGGTGCTGCACGCCAAGCAGGCTATGATGGCCGCCGACGCCGGCAAGCACATTCTGATTGAGAAGCCTTTGGCCTCCACCGTGGAGGAGAGCGAGCAGGTGGTCGCCTACTGCCAGAGCAAGGGCGTGAAGATTGCCGCCGGTCTGATGATGCGCTTCGGTGCCCACGTGCAGAACATGAAGAAGGCCGTGGCCGAGGGCAAGATTGGCAAGCCCGCCACCGCCTATGCCCAGTTTACCGCCTGGTTCCCCGAGATGGAGGGCAACTGGCGCCAGAGCAAGAAGACCGCCGGTGGCGGCTCTATGATGGATATGGGCGTGCACTGCATCGACCTGGTGCAGTACATCAACGGCTCCAAGGCAGTGCAGGTGGCTGCCATGCACGATACCATCAGCTTCGGTTACGAGGTGGAGGATACCTCCACGGTGCTGCTGCGGCTGGAAAACGGCTGCCAGTGCGTGGTGCAGTCCAACTTCAACATCCCCGACGAGGCAGCCAAGTGGCGTGTGGAGCTGTTCGGTGATCAGGGCCGCCTGCTGGGCGAGAACATCATCGGCCAAATCGACGGCGGTACGCTGGAGGGTATGTTCTGCGGCGAAGCGGGCGAGTACAACGCCCAGCAGGACAACAACCTGGTCAAGGGTGAGCTGCTGGATGCCGAGTTCGGCAACATGTACACCCGTGAGATTGAGTCCTTTGGCAACTCCGTGCTGAACGACCTGCCTTTGGAGGTACCTGCCAGCGACGCGGTGCAGCTGCAGAAGATTATGGAGCTGGCCTACCGCGCCAACGACGAGAAGAAGATTATGGACGTGTAATGCGCAACAACAAGCCCCGGACGGTCACAGACCGCCCGGGGTTTTGCTTTAGAGGCTACGCAGCAGGGTGTGGTTCACGTCGTCCCCCTGCCAAAGCACCAGCAGGGTGCCGTCGGCAACGGATACATGGGCGGGTTGCCCGGTGAATTCGTTGCTGACCCCCAAAGGGTTACTGCCGGTGAGGGTGCCGTCGGTGAGGGCGTATTTCAGCCCGGTCAGAGTGATGCCCCGGGCGGTGCCGCTGTTGCAGAAGGCGGACAGGTAGCCGCCCATAGAGGCGGGGAAGTCCAAAGTGCCGTTGGTGACGGCGGTGGAAACGGTGCCGTCGCCGACGAGGAAGCCTCGGCAATTCTGTCGGCTCAACAAATCCAGCAGCTGCAGGTTGGCCAATGTGTGAGCCAACCGTCCGCCGGTGCCGCCGTACAGGGCAAAGCGGCGATACCCCCGCTCCAGACCCAAATCCACCGCCGCACGCATATCGGTTACATCCTTTTCGCAGGGCAGTACGATGGTGTTTGGGTGGTCGGCAGGGGCGGGGAGAGTGTCAAAGTCCCCGATGACCAAGTGGGGGGTGAGCCCCATCCGCTGGGCAGTCTGCCAGCCGCCGTCGGCGGCGATGAGCAGGTCGCCCTCTTTCAAGTCGAGGTGCAGGTCGGGGTCAACCTCGCCGGCCCCGATGATGAAACATACTCGGTCGAGCATTTCGACCCCTCCTTTCCGGTGTTTGTATTCATTGTACCACATAAATGCGGGATAGGGAACAGGGGGAACGCCCATTTGGTTGACTTTTTGAACGGAAGTCAGTAGAATAAACCCAATGAGTACAAAGGAGCCGATGGCTATGGAGCATTATCTGGATAACGCAGCCACCACACGGGTCTGCCCGGCGGCGGTAGCGGCGGCGGTGGCCGCCATGGAGGGGGAGTTTGGCAACCCCTCCTCCCGGCATGAGGCGGGCAAACGGGCCGAGCAGGCGGTGAAGTCCGCCCGTGAGGTGATTGCCCGTGCGCTGGGCGCCGACAGCGGTGAGGTGATTTTCACCTCTTGCGGTACCGAGAGCGACAACTGGGCCATCCGTGGTGCGCTGGAGCTGAACCGCCGGGTGGGCAAGCACATCATCACCACCGCCATCGAGCACGATGCGATTTTGGCTCCCTGCCGCCAGCTGGAGCAGGCGGGGTACGAGGTGACCTGCCTCCAGCCGGACAAGCAGGGGAATATTACCGCTGCACAGGTGGCGGAGGCCCTGCGGGAGGACACGGCGCTGGTGTCCGTGATGCTGGTAAACAACGAACTTGGCACCGTTCTGCCCGTGGCGGACATTGCCAAGGTACTGCGCGAGCGCAAGTCCAAGGCGCTGCTCCACTGCGATGCGGTGCAGGGCTTTCTGAAGGTGCCGTTTACGGTAAAAGAGCTGGGCGTTGACCTCTTGAGCGTCAGCGGACACAAAGTCCACGCCCCCAAGGGCATCGGTGCGCTGTATGTCCGAAAGGGTGTGCGCCTGCCAGCCCATCTGCTGGGGGGCGGACAGGAGAGCGGCCTGCGCTCCGGCACCGAACCCACCGCTCAAATCGCCGCCTTTGCCGCCGCAGTGGCGGAGGGCGTGGCTAACTTCGAGAACGAGCAGGCGCATCTGCGTATGCTGAAAGCGTACACCTTGGAGCGGCTGGCCGCTCTGCTCCCTAACGCCAAGCGGGTAGGGGAGGGGGAAGCTCCCCACGTGCTGGCCATCACCCTGCCTGGGTATAAGAGCGAGGTTGTGGTGCGGTTTTTAAGTGACCGGGGTATTTATGTGTCCTCCGGCTCTGCCTGCCACAAGGGCAAACCCAGCCATGTGTTTGCTGCCCTGAAGCTGGACAAAAAGCAGCTGGACGGTGTATTGCGTATCAGCTTTTCCGGGGATAATACCAAAGAGGACGTGGATGCGCTGATGGACGGTCTCGTGCAGGCCGGTCAGCAGTTGTTCACCAGCCTTTCTTAATACAAAAGGGGATTATATATCGTATGTTTTCCTTTCTGAAACAGGGACGTGCCTTCTACCGGAAGGTGGCGGCGCTGTCCGTCCCGTTGGTGCTGCAAAACTTAATAACCAGTTCCCTCGGCATGGCAGATACATTCATGGTGGGTCTGCTGGGCACAGTGGATCTGGCGGGCGTGACCCTGGCCAACATTCCGTTTTTCGTGGTGCAGCTGTTTTTCTTCGGGGTGCAGAGCGGCGGCACGGTGCTCATCAGCCAGTACTGGGGCAAGGGAGATAAAGACTCCATCAACCGGGTGTTGGGCTTGAGCTGGTATGTGACCGGGGCGGTGGCGCTTACGGTGGCGCTTGCCATGCTGGCGGCGCCGGTGCAGATTATGTCTCTGTTCGGCAACGACCCGGCAGCGGTGGAGGTTGCCGCCCGGTACGGACGCATCATCGGCCTTGCTTATCTGCTCAACGGCTTGAACCTTGCCTATGTAGGCGCTCTGCGCAGTATGGAGCAGCCGAAGATCGGCACGTGGATGCTGGGTGCGTCCATGGTGACCAACCTGTTTTTGAACTGGGTGCTGATTTTCGGTAAGCTGGGCGCTCCTGCCCTGGGGGTGGAGGGTGCAGCCATCGCTACGCTGGCCTCCCGTGTACTGGAGAGTGTCATCGTGGTGGGGCACATTATGAAGAACAAGACGTTCCGCCTGAAGCTGCCCTTGGTGCTGAAGCCGGGTCGGGACATGGTTGGAAAACTCATTAAATATTCTGCCCCTGTGGTGGTGAACGAGACCCTGTGGGGGCTTGGCACCAGCCTTTACCCTGTTATTATGGGGCATATGCCCGGTAGTACGGAGATTCTGGCGGCCTACACCATCGCCGGTAACGTAGACAAGCTGGTCATGGTGGCCATCAGCGGCCTGTGTGTGGCCTCTGCCGTCATTATTGGAAAGGAGATAGGTGCAGGCAGACCGGAAAAGGCGTACAGCATCAGCTGGGCACTGAATTTCCTTGCCATGGTGTGCGGTGCCGTGTTTGGAACGGCCCTTGTCCTTGCGGCTAATCTTTGGTTCCCCAACTGGCTGTATCCGCTGTTTGACCTGGCTGCGCAGACTGCGGAGCTTGTAGCCGTGATGCTGTCCATCATTGGCGGCACGCTGTTCCTGCGTGGCTTCAGCCACGTGACCATCGTGGGTGTGCTCCGTGGCGGCGGCGATGTGAAAACCGCCACCGTTATCGACCTGCTGCCCCTGTGGCTGGTGTCTATCCCGCTGGCGGCGGTGATGGGACTGTGGCTGAATTTGGGGCCTGTGTGGGTGTATATCGCCATGAGCGTGGATCAGGTCATCAAGCTTTTGATGGGGGTGCCCCGTATTCGATCCCGAAAGTGGATCAACGACGTGACGGTGGGCTGATGAATTTAGCAAATAAAAGAGCTGTGTGCGAATGCACACGGCTCTTTTTGCTGTTTTAGGGGAAGAATGATAAAGACATAATTTATTTACAACTATAGTATTGACATTTGCGGGAGGGGGTGGTATCTTATTTTTAGCACTCGGGGAAATGGAGTGCTAAACCATCCCGAACAGAAAGGGGCGGCGTTATGGAATTGACCGAACGCAAGAAACGCATCCTGCGTGTCATTGTGGAAAGCTATATTGCCACGGCGGAGCCGGTGGGCTCCAAAACGGTGGCTCAGCTGGCCGGACTGGACGTGTCTTCCGCCACCATTCGCAACGAGATGGCCGACCTGACCGAGATGGGGCTGCTGGAGCAGCCACACACCTCTGCCGGTCGCGTTCCTTCCGCCACCGGCTACCGGCTCTACGTCAACGAGCTCATGGGCGAGCACCAGCTGTCCATGCAGGAGACCCAGCGCATCAATGATGCTTTGGAGATGAAGATCGAGGAGCTGGACCGGGTCATCGACCGGGCGGGCAAGGTGCTGAGCAAGATCAGTGACTACCCCGTCTTCTCCATGACCGAGGTGAAGGACGTGGTCACCGTCCGTCGGTACGACCTGCTGATGGTGGAAGAAAACGCCTTCATTGCCGTGGTCATGACGGACACCAGCGTAGTCAAGAATAAGATCATCCGCATCCCCGACGGACTTTCCGAGCCCCAGCTGCAGATGCTGTCCACCATCCTGAACAGCTCCTTCACCGGCCTGAGCCGGGAGCAGATGGGTCAGGCGCTGGAAAAGATGGCCGACCACTCCACGCCGGGCGCCTTCCGGCTGATTTCCATGGTGGTGGAATTTGCCATCGAGGTGCTGGGCGACCTGCGAAAGCAGACGGTGCATACTGCCGGTATCACCCACCTGCTGGAGCACCCTGAGTACAGGAGCCTTGACAAGGCGAAGCCTTTGATGCAGTACTTGTCCAACGATGATGAATCCGCTGCCTTGCCCGCCCTGTTCGACAGCAGCCAGGGCATGAACATTCTCATCGGTCCGGAAAACGTCAGTGAGGCGTTCCGGGACACCAGTGTGGTTATGGCAAGCTACGACATCGGCGACAATATGCGTGGCGTCATCGGCGTGGTGGGTCCCACCCGTATGGACTATGCCAAGGTGACCGCCCGCCTTTCCTACTTTGCCGACAGCCTGACCCGTATGTTCGGCAAGGGCGAGAAGCCGGCGCTGCCTACCACAGAAGACACTGAAGAATAAGGAGTATCGACGTGAGTAAGAAGAAAGAACAGACTGCTCCCGAGGCCGAGCAGGCCAAGGTGGAAGCGGAGGAGCAGACCGAACAGGTCGAAACTCCCGATCCCGCCGCCGAGATGGCGGCCAAGCTGGCCGAGCAGGAGGATAAGTTCCTGCGTCTGGCCGCCGAGTACGATAACTTCCGCAAGCGCACCGCCAAGGAGCGGGAGGCACTGTGGACGGAAGTGAAGGCGAGCACTGCTGCGGCCTTCCTGCCCGTGTATGACAATCTGGAGCGGGCCATCAAGCAGGAAACCTCCGACGAGGCCTACAAAAAGGGCGTGGAGATGACAATGAACCAGCTGCGTGAGGTTTTCGCCGGTCTGGGTATCGAGGAGATACCTGCTCTGGGTCAACCCTTCGACCCCAACCTGCACAACGCCGTCATGCACATTGACGACGAAACCTTCGGCGAGAATGAAATTGCCGAGGTGTTCCAGACCGGTTTCCGTTGCGGTGAGAAGGTTATCCGGTTCTCTATGGTCAAGGTGGCCAACTGATAAACAAGCCAACCAACGGGAATATTCCCATTTATTTGGTAACAACAATCTTTCAATAACAGGAGGAAACGATTATGTCTAAGATCATCGGTATTGATTTGGGTACTACCAACAGCTGCGTGGCGGTTATGGAGGGCGGCGAGGCCGTCGTCATCGCCAACGCCGAGGGCAATCGCACCACCCCCTCTGTCGTGGCCTTTGCCAAGGACGGCGAGCGCATGGTGGGTCAGGTGGCTAAGCGCCAAGCTATCACCAATCCCGACCGCACCATTGCCTCCATCAAGCGTGAGATGGGCAGCGACTATAAGGTGTCTGTGGACGGCAAGAACTACACCCCCCAGGAGATCAGCGCTATGGTGCTGCAGAAGCTGAAGGCCGACGCCGAGGCTTATCTGGGCGAGACCGTTACCGAGGCGGTCATCACCGTCCCCGCTTACTTCACCGACTCCCAGCGTCAGGCCACCAAGGACGCCGGCAAGATCGCCGGTCTGGAGGTCAAGCGCATTATCAACGAGCCTACCGCCGCCGCTTTGGCCTACGGTATGGACAAGGAAGAGGCCCAGAAGATCATGGTCTACGACCTGGGCGGCGGCACCTTCGACGTGTCCGTGCTGGACGTGGACGAAGGCGTCATCGAGGTTTTGGCCACTGCCGGTAACAACCGCCTGGGCGGCGACGACTTTGATAAGTGCGTCCTGGACTGGATGGCTGCCGAATTCAAGCGTGCGGAGGGCGTTGACCTGACCGGCGACAAGGTCGCCATGCAGCGCCTGAAGGAGGCTGCCGAGAAGGCTAAGATCGAGCTGTCCGGCGTGACCTCCACTTCCATCAACCTGCCCTATATCACGGCTGATGCTACCGGACCCAAGCACCTGGACCTGACCCTGACCCGTGCCAAGTTTGACCAGCTGACCGCCCACCTGGTGGAGGCCACTGCCGGCCCTGTCCGTCAGGCAATGTCCGATGCCGGTCTGTCCGGCAGTGACATCACCAAGGTGCTGATGGTTGGTGGTTCCAGCCGTATCCCCGCTGTGCAGGAGGCTGTCAAGAAGCTGACCGGCAAGGAAGGCTTCAAGGGCATCAACCCCGACGAGTGCGTGGCTCTGGGTGCTGCTCTGCAGGGCGGCGTGCTGACCGGCGACGTGAAGGGTCTGCTGCTGCTGGACGTTACCCCCCTGTCCCTGGGCATCGAGACCATGGGCGGCGTGTGCACCAAGATTATCGAGCGCAACACCACTATCCCCGCCAAGAAGAGCCAGATCTTCACCACTGCCGCCGACAATCAGCCCGGCGTGGAGGTCCACGTGCTGCAGGGCGAGCGAGAGATGGCGCAGTATAACAAGACTTTGGGCCGTTTCAATCTGGACGGCATTGCTCCCGCCCGCCGTGGCGTGCCTCAGATCGAGGTAACCTTCGATATCGACGCCAACGGCATCGTCAACGTGTCCGCCAAGGACCTGGGCACCGGTAAGGAGCAGCATATCACCATTACCTCCTCCACCAATATGTCCAAGGAGGACGTGGAGAAGGCCGTGCGTGAGGCTGAGCAGTTCGCTGCTGAGGACGCCAAGCGCAAGGAAGAGGTTGACATCCGCAACCAGGCCGACCAGGTGGTTTACCAGACCGAGAAGACTCTGGAGGAGATGGGCGACAAGGTCGACGCCGCCGACAAGGCTACTGTCGAGGCTGCTGTGGAGAAGGTGAAGGAGGCCCTGAAGGGCACCGACGTGGAGGCCATCAAGAACGCCACCGAGGAGGCTACCAAGGCTTTCTATCCCATTGCCGAGAAAATGTATCAGCAGGCTCAGGCTGCTGAGGGTCAGACCGGCTGCGCTGGTGACTGCGGCAGCTGCGGCAACGACGACGGCGTGGTTGACGCTGATTTCACCGTGGTGGACGACGAGAACAAGTAATTTTAATCCATGCATCCGATGGGACGGGGAATGATCCCCGCCCCATTCGGAGCGTTTTGAGGGATCTTCTATGCCAGAACAAAAACGTGATTATTATGAGGTGCTGGGTGTTGCAAAGGGCGCAAGCGATGACGAGCTGAAAAAGGCCTATCGCAAAATCGCCAAGGAGTGTCACCCGGACCTGCACCCCGGCGACAAAGAGGCCGAGGCCAAGTTCAAAGAGGCTAACGAGGCCTATGAGATACTGTCCGACAAGGAAAAGCGTGCCCGCTACGATCAGTTCGGTCACGCCGGAGTCGATCCCAACTACGGCGCCGGCGGCGGTGGCTTCGGCGGCTTTGACGTGGGCGAACTGGATTTGGGCGACATCTTCGGCTCGTTCTTTGGCGGCGGCTTCGGCGGCTTTGGCGGCGGCGGTGCCCGGCGCAACGGACCCCAGCAGGGCGAAAGCCTGCGGGCAAACATTACCGTTACATTTGAGGAGGCTGCCTTCGGCTGCGAGAAGGAGATCGACCTTGCCCGTACCGAGGCCTGTGATGCCTGTCACGGCTCCGGATGTGAGGCCGGCACCACGGCGGAGACCTGTTCCGATTGCCGTGGCAGCGGCGTAGTACGTATCCAGCGGGGTGGCGGCGGATTTGCATTTACCAGCACCGCCCCCTGTTCCCGATGTCGTGGCACGGGCAAGCTGATCCACAGCCCCTGCAAGGGCTGCGGCGGCAGCGGCAGCGTGAGAAAGAACCGCCGAATCACCGTCAATATCCCTGCCGGTATTGACGACGGGCAGGCGGTGTCCCTGCGGGGCCAGGGTAATGCCGGCAAGAACGGCGGACCCGCCGGTGACCTGATCGTGGGCGTGCGGATCCGTCCCCACTCCCAGTTCACCCGTGAGGGCAACACGGTACTGTATGAGCACAAGGTTTCCGTGACTCAGGCTGCCCTGGGTGCGGAGCTTGAAATTCCCACCATTGACGGAAAGGTCAAGTACGACCTGCCCGCCGGAACCCAGACCGGCACGACCTTCCGGCTGCGGGGCAAAGGCATCCCCAACCTGCGGGGCAGTGGCCGGGGCGACCAGTACGTTACCGTCAGAGTGGTGACCCCCACCAATTTGAGTGCCAAGCAGAAAGAGGCGCTGCGCGCCTTTGCTGAGTCCATGGGTGAGGCAGAGGGGCAACCCGAGGGCAAGACTCTGTTTGAAAAACGCAAAAAAAAGAAATAACAAAATCCGCACCATCAACCGATGGTGCGGATTTTTTGCGTTAATGGGCGCTTACACTTCCATGATGACAGGCAGGATCATGGGGCTGCGCTTGGTTTTTTTGTAGAGGTATTCGCTTAGCTCGTTCTTGATGACGGACTTGACCGCCGACCAATCGGTGGCATAGCGGGTATCAGTGTTGAATACCGCCTCGGCAGCCACACGACGCAGCTCATCCATCAGCTCCTCCGATTCTTTCACATAGATGAAACCACGAGTGATGATGTCAGGACCGGAAACCAGTGCGCCATCCTCGCCGGACATGGCTAACACCACGACCAGCATACCGTCCTGTGCCAGGTGGCGGCGGTCACGCAGCACTGCACTGCCTACGTCGCCCACGCCGTAACCGTCCACGAAGACCTGACCGGCGGTAACGGAGCCGTTAAGTTTGGCGCTGTCGGGGGTCAGCTCGATGACCCGGCCCAGGTCACTGATGACCACATTTTCGCCGGGCATACCCATTTCACGGGCCAGAGCGGCGTGCCGTTGGAGCATTCGCTGCTCGCCATGGATGGGGATGAAGAACTTGGGTTTGACCAGGGCGTGGATGATTTTCAGTTCCTCCTGACAGGCGTGGCCGGACACGTGCAGGGGCAGGCTTCGCTCGTTGACCACGTCGGCACCCTTGCGGCACAGCTCGTTGACCACGTTGCCGATGGCGTTTTCGTTGCCGGGGATGGCGCTGGCCGAGATGATGATGCGGTCGCCGGGCATGATGTCCACCTGCCGGTGGGTGGAGAAGGCCATGCGGCTGAGGGCGGACATGGTCTCACCCTGGCTGCCGGTGGTGACGATGCACACCTTGTCCTTGGGCAGAGTCTTGATCTTTGCGGGATCCACCACCACGCCCTCGGGAATGCTCATGTAGCCAAGCTCCGCCGATACCCGCATGGCGTTTTCCATGCTGCGTCCGGTGACGACCACCTTGCGGCCGTAGCGGGCGGCCACGTCGATGATCTGCTGCATACGGTCCACATTACTGGCGAAGGTGGTGACGATGATGCGCTCTTCACAGCCACGGAACAGGGCGTCGAAGCTGGCGCCCACGCTGCGCTCGGTGTGGTTGTAGCCGGGGCGCTCCACATTGGTGGAGTCGGCCAGCAGGGCCAGTACGCCTTCGTTACCAAGCTGACCCAACCGAGCCAGGTCGATCATACCGCCCTGGACGGGGGTGGGGTCGATTTTGAAGTCGCCGGTGTGGACGCAGGTGCCTACTGGGCACTTGATGGCAAAGGCCACCGCATCGGCGATGGAGTGGTTGACACGGATGAACTCCACAGTAAATTTGCCCGCCTTGACCACATCGCCCGCCTCACAGGTGATCATTTTGACCTTATCCAGCAGGCGATGCTCCTCAAGCTTTAGCTTGACAAGACCCGCAGTCATGCGGGTGGCATAGATGGGGGCGTTGACGTCCCGCAGGACGTAGGGCAGGGCGCCGATGTGGTCCTCGTGTCCGTGGGTGAGGAAGATGCCCCGGATCTTGCTTTGGTTCTTGATGAGATAGCTGACGTCGGGGATAACCATATCGATGCCGTACATGTCGTCATCAGGGAAACCCACGCCCACATCTACCACGACGATGTCGCTGCCGTATTCGTAGACGGTCAGATTCTTGCCGATCTCGTTCAGACCGCCAAGAGAGATGATTTTCAGTTTTTCAGCCATAATAGCTCCTTTTCCATACGAGATATGTAGGAAGCGGGCGCACAACAGCAAGGTCCAGTCCGCCCTCATGTTCCGACCCTGCCTCGCCGGAAAAAGGGGCGCACTGCACCTGCAAGCGCAATGTGCTTCCTGTGGTGGATGACTGCCGCTGTATCGGCGGTCATTTGTCTATCTTTAGGCACCGAAGTGCTTAAATGCATTCAACTGTCTGTATTATAGCACAGTTGGCGTGGAAAGTATAGTCTTATTTTGTCTGCTGTTCCCGGTCCAGTTCCGCCACCCGGTTGGCGTAGAGGTCACACAGCTCTGCGGCAAGCTCCATATCGTCGCTTTCCGCCACCACCCGTACCGCACGCCGGCGGGCCAGGGGAACAAGGTAGACCCAGCCGCCCCGGTCACGCAGGCGCAGTCCTTCGCCGACCCGGCAGTTGGGACCCAACTCTGAGGTCAGGCGGGCCATGACAGTGGCCCGTTGGCCGGTCAGGGTGACCTCACGCCGCCAGCCGGAAAAACGGGGCGTTTTCCCGGCCAACTGTTCCAACCGTTCGCCGGTGACCGCCATGCGGGCACAGAGCCGTGCGGCGGCGAAGGCGGCATCCCGCAGCCAAGGGAGGGAGCGGTACAGCTGGCGTGCCTGTTCGCCGTCCCGGCCCAGCCGCTGCACCGTTTTGCCAAACCCGGCTGCCACCAGTTCCACTGCAGCACTGGCATCATCGGGGACAGCCAGGCGGCCACCACCGTGCTCCAGCTCTACCAGCGCAGCCATGGCCAACAGGTGGGGAGCGGTAAGCGTGACCCCCCGCTCGTCCCGTGCGGTGAGCAGGAAACCACCATGAGAAGCGCGGAACTCCGGGATACCCTGACGCCAGCGATCGGTGACCGAGCAACCCAGTTCCTCCAGCATCCCACGCAGGGCACGGTCCGGCGCACTGCCGCCGGGAATCGCTACCGTTACCGACCGACGACTCAACCGCCGCAGCATACAGCGGCGGGCCCCGTCCCGGAAATACTCCTGAGGGCCGCAGCTGATTTTCTCGCATCGTCCTACCCCGGAGGCGGAGCAGGAGGGGGCGGTTCCATTGGCGAGAGCGTGTTCCACTCGTCGTTGCCAGGCGGGGACAGGGGGCAGACCGCCGCTGTCAAACAGGTGGAGAAAAACCCGCTCGCCTTCCTGTTCGATGAAAAGACTGACGGGAAGCTGAAAGGTTTCTGCCAGCCACGCCGCCTGAGCGGCGCACTCCATGTCGTGGCACAGGGCCTGACCGCCGGCGGCTGTGACACCGCTGACCGCACTGCGCAGAAGCATCTGCGCACCGGGTCCGCCGTGGCAACCAAGCCCCACTTTGCCGTCACGGGCCAAGGCGGCACCGAGGGCCAGTAGGTTGTCGGCGGTTAGGTCCTCACCCAGCAGGCCGCGCATGACCCCGCCGTCGCCGAACCGAAGAGGCTCCGGCTGGCTACCGCAGGCAGGACTGTGCCGCACCCGACTGCCGGGAGCCACCCGGTTGCCCGACCACAGATGCACCCGTTCCATGAGAATAGCGCCATCGCCTACAAGGGTGTTTTCACCCAGAACCGCACCGTCGTTTATTACGACCTGGTCGCCTGCTCGGGCATTGCGGCACAGGACGGCACCGTACAGGGTGGCACGACTGCCGACCTGGGCGCCGTTCAGGACACAGCGCTGGATCAGGCTGTGTTCCCCCACCCGACTGCCGGCTTGGAGCACTACATGGGGACCGATCAGGCAGCCGTTGCCCAACTGAATGTCGGGGCCCAGCCAGCAGGGGGGGATCAGGGTGACTCCCTCTGGGATGGGTTGGGCGGACCAAACTCCCGGCTGAACCGGCTCCAGACCCATGTCCGGTTCCACTTTGCCGCTCAAAATTTGGGCGATGCAATCCAAATAAGCGGCACAATCGCCGGCCCAAAGCCACGAACCGCCGGGCCGCACGGCAAACAGTGCTGCCTTTTCCGCCGCCATGGCCGGGAAGATGTCACGTTCGAACTCCTGCCCGGTTTCCAGTCGCTCCACCATGGCGGGAGACAGGACATATACGCCCGTGCTCACGGTGTCGCTCACCGCCTGGCTCCAGGCGGGTTGATTTACAAATGCGGATACACGTCCTGCGGCATCGGTGAGGACGAGGTTGTGCTCCGGCGGATTGACGTGGGGTTGAACCAAAATGGTGGCAAGGGCCTTCTTCTCCCGATGGAATGCCACCGCCCCGGTCAGATCCATGTCCGTGACCATGTCGCCGGGCAGGACCAAAACCTCGTCCCCGGCAAGCCACTCCCGACAGGCTGCCACGGCTCCCGCTGTACCGCTTTGATCTCCCACCTCCGCCAAGGGCAGAAGGGGGAACTGCCCTTGTGGTAGAGCGCTGCGCTGCCTGCAGGTGACGCACACCTGTGTAATGCCGTGCTTTTGCAGCAATCGGAGCAGGTGCTCCAGCACGGTTCCGCCCGGTATGGGCACCAGTGCCTTGGGTCCCTCACCGCATATGGGTTGCAACCGTTCGGTGCTGCCGTGGGCCAGTATGACTGCCTTCATCCGTCCATCTCCTTGCCTGTTTTCCTTAAGTATTGCCCACAAATGGCAAATTAATCATCAAGCTTGTGGAGCGATGCCGGCTGTGCTATACTGATTTCAGAACAGGAGCGGGAGGGCCCACCATGAACATTCAGATTTTCGGAAAGTCAAAATGCTTTGATACCAAAAAGGCCGAGCGCTGGTTCAAAGAACGGCGTATCAAGTTCCAGGCCATCGACCTGAAAAAATACGGCATGAGTCGTGGGGAACTGCAATCGGTGAAAAGCGCCGTGGGTCTGGAGGCGCTGGTGGACGAAACCCACCCGGATGCCGCACTTGTGCGTTACCTTGCCTACGAGCAGGACAAGATGGAAAAGCTGTTTGAAGACCCAACCCTACTGAACACCCCTATCGTCCGCAACGGCAGGCAGGCCACCGTGGGGTATCATCCCGAGGTTTGGGAGACTTGGAAATAAAGGAGGGGTTCCCATGCCCAAAAGTGCCAATCAAAAGCTGAAGCTGCTGCGCCTGTATCAAATCCTGCTGCAGCAATCCGATGAGGAACATCCCATCTCCATTGCCCAACTCATTGACGAGCTGGCCCGCTGGGATATCAGCGCCGAACGCAAGAGCATCTACGCCGACCTGGAGGCGTTGGCCGAGATGGGGGTGGATGTGCAGTCACGAAAAGGGCGCAACGCCGGCTGGTTTATCGGCCAGCGGGACTTTGAACTGGCGGAGCTGAAGCTGCTGGTGGATGCGGTGCAGTCCTCACGGTTTATCACCCGCCGCAAAAGCGACAGCCTGATCCGCAAGTTGGAAAAGCTGGCAAGCGTTCATCAGGCCCGGCAGCTGCAGCGGCAGGTCTACGTGGATCGCCGAGTCAAGGCCATGAACGAGAGTATATATTATAATGTAGATACCCTCCACAGTGCCATTGCACAGAACCGTGCCATTACCTTCCGTTACTTCGACTACGATGCCACCAAGCAGCGGGTGTTCCGTCACGACGGCAGCCGGTATGAAGTATCTCCTTTGGGACTGATCTGGAACAGCGAGAATTATTATATGGTAGCGTACAGTGCAGACAACGATCAGCTGCGCCACTACCGGGTGGATAAAATGACGGACATCGAAATTACCGACCGTCCCCGGCAGGGACAGCCGGAGTGCTTTGACGTGGCGGACTATGCCCAAAAGCATTTCGGTATGTACTCCGGCGCAGAGGTGACCATGACCATGCGTTTTGCAAACCGTATGGTCAATATCGTGCTGGACCGGTTTGGACAGGATGTGATGCTCATTCCCGACGGGGCGGAGCACTTCACCCTGACCCTCCCCCTGGTGATGAGCCCACAGTTCTTCGGCTGGCTGTTCGGTTTGGGTGACGGCGTGCAGCTCATGGGACCTCCGGCGGCGGTGGCGGCCTATCAGGAGCAAATGACGGCCGTGACCAGGCTGTATAAAAAATAAAATACCGTATTCGGGAACAAAATCGTCTTTCCTGCGTCTATCATGATATCCGGGTCCTGTGACAGGCACAGGATTTCGGAAATATTTCAGTTGTGTTACATATCGCGAAATCCTATTGACGGTTTTAGGGGCTTGCGTTATAGTACACACAGAGATAAGGGAGCGAAAGCTACCCACTCACAAATTTAAAGGAGGAAATATCCATGAGAAACCTGAAGCGCGCTCTGAGCCTGGCTCTGGCTTCCGTTATGCTGCTCGGCATGATGGTCGTCGGTTCCAGCGCGGCTTTCGCTGACGACGCTGAGATCGTCAACAAGGAAGCCGTTGAGATCACCGCCGGTCTGGGCCTGTTCGCTGGCTCCGACGGCAAGTTTAACCCCACTGGCACTGTTACCCGTGCCCAGATGGCCGCTGTCATCGCCAAGATGTTCTACGGCTCCGACCTGAACGCTGACACCTACAAGGGTGGCAACCAGTTCACCGACACCGCTGACTTTGAGGGCGGTTGGGCCGAGGGCTACATCAACCTGGGCGTTGAGAAGGGCTGGTTCAAGGGCTACGGCGACGGCACCTTCGGTCCCGGCAACGCCGTGACCACTGCCGAGGCTGTCACCATGCTGATCAACCTGCTGAAGGTTGACGCCGGCGAGGGCACCTGGCCCATGACCGTTATGGCTGCTGCCGAGGAGATCGACCTGTTCGATCTGGACATCGAGCTGAAGCCCGCCCCCGCTACCAACGTCGCTCTGACCCGCGATCAGCTGGCTGTTATGGTTTGGAACGCTCTGAACTACAGCCCCGAGGGCAAGAACGTCTACATGGTCGGCGACAAGAAGTTCGACACCGCTGCTGATGCCTACTACTATGCCGAGAACAACAAGGTTGGTGGCGTTGCTGCCAAGATCGACGTTCTGCCTGCTGAGGACGCTCTGGTCACCGCTACCTTCGGTCTGAAGACCGCTACCGACTTCATCACCGACAACCAGGCCACCGGCGCTGACTGCACCGTGATCGGCACTGGCGTTGACGCCATCGAGGTCGACCTGAAGACCGGTCTGGATATGATCGGCCACTATGTCACCGTGTACTACGCTGAGGAGTACGCCACCGAGAAGGAACCCGGCATTGCCTACTGCATCTTCGACGAGGGCAAGTATGTTGTCGTCGACGATCCCGCTGTTGACACTGCTAAGGAGTACAAGGCTTTCTTCGGCAAGGCTGTTGCCATCGCTGACGAGGGCACCGCTTCCACCAACGGCAACTACGTTGTTGATCTGACCGACGATCTGTCCGGCCTGACCTACACCGCCGGTTCCGAGGCCGAGGCTGGTACCTACATCATCTACGAGAACGCCATCATCGGCTTCATCGCTGCCCCCACCGCTACCGCTAACCGCGTGAACAACGTTGTTACCACTGCCGGCAAGGAGTCCATCACTCTGCAGCACGGCGGCAAGATCGACAACAACGCTGCTGACGAGCTGGACTTCATTGTTGAGTATGAGGGCGTTGCCAAGGGCGACTACGTCATCTCCTATGTTGTTGACCGCGCTCAGGACATCACCACCATCGTGAAGGCCGACGTGGTTTCCGGTAAGGTTTCCGAGGTTGGTACCACCGACGAGGAGTCTCCTCGCGACGTGATCACCATCGACGGCAAGCAGTACGTTGACGGCGAGTACATCGCTCCCACCGGTCTGGCTAACAACGCCGCTCTGATCAACTTCGACAACACCTATGATGTGTACGTCGATGCCAACGGCGAGTACATTGGCTGGGCTGCCACCACTTCCGCTGCCAACCTGTCTGAGGTTGTCTACGTGAAGACCACCTACACTGTTACTGCCAAGGATAACTATGGCAACGACATCACCAGCACCTATGTCCAGGGCGTTGATATGGAGGGCAAGGAGGTTTCCATCCTGGTCGCCATCGATGCTGACGTGGATGAGCTGGACGTGACCCTGGCTCAGGGCTACGAGGATGAGATCCTGGCTGGCGACAACTACTTCGACAACACCGCTGAGACCGGCTTCTTCACCTTCGCCAACTCCAAGGACCGCGACGCTGCCAAGGCTGGCGTTAAGGTTGGTCTGGCTATCGAGACCGTCTACGATCCCGATATGCCCACCATCTACTCCGGTGTGCTGGCTGCGGATGGCGATGATACTACGTTCGATCTGACCAACAAGACCACCAGCGTTGAAGCCACCATCGATGATGGCAATTCCGGTACCACCACCGAGGTTGCCTTCACCAATGCCAACACCAAGTTCATCGTGGTCAAGGGCGCTGACAAGGAGGCTCTGGAGATCGCTGTTGTCACCGGTACCATCAAGAAGAACCTGGCTGATGACGCCGCTATGATCCTGAGCAAGGATGCCAACGGCAACGCCGTTGTTGAGGTCGTCGTCATTAAGGACGCCAGCCTGAACGTGGCTTCCGACAACATCGTCTATGTCTCTGAGGCTCAGCTGGCTGCTTACAAGACCGTCGGCAATGGCAAGACCAAGTACTCCGTGTACTTTGCTGCTAATGGCGAGGTTAAGGACGTCGTTGCTACCGGCTTCTCCGCTGCTGGCTTCTATGAGTACACCTACGATGCCGTTGATGACATCTACACTATGTCCGAGCTGTCCGGCGACAACCTGCTGACCGACGTGGCCTTCGAGAACATCTACGGCGAGAGCCTGGTGTCCTCTGAGTTCGCTGAGAAGGCTCTGCCTGCCGGCAAGGCTTACGTCATCGACGTTCGCGCTGCTGCTGACGTCAAGAACGCTGAGATTAACTACACCATCGAGTCCCTGCAGGAGATGGCTGATCTGAACGAGGACTTCGACTTCACTATGGACCTGATCCTGGATGAGGACCTGGAGAACGTCATCGGCGTCTTCATCACCGACGCTGTTTGCGGCACCTGCAGCAACGCCACCTGCACCTGCCCCTAATTGGATGCAGTAAAAACTTAACTCAATAAGTTCAACCCCCACTCCTTCGGGAGTGGGGGTTGTTTATTTTATGCGTCCGAGCCGTCGTGAGCAGCACGGATGGACTGGAGCGAGGAATGCAAACCAAGCAAACATAGTTTGCTGTTTGTGTTCCGAGTCGGAGGGAAGCCGTGCGTCGTGAACAGGCGAGGCGTGTTACCATTATGCGTCCGAGCCGTCGTGAGCAGGAAAAGCCTCCCCTTGCAATGCAAGGGGGGGCTCTCGGTTAACCGGTGGGAAAATAATAATAAGTTCTGCCTTCGCCGT
>JAZSAQ010000041.1:0-11143 GCA_045601985.1 Lawsonibacter sp.
AAGGACGCCGCAGCCGTTTTTCTGCGCACGAACTAATCCCACGGTCCTGTTGCTCGCAGGGGTCGGGACAGACTCTGCTTCGTACGTCTTCTGACTTACGACTTGGGAAAAGGCCCGCCGTTCCGCCTTCCCGGAGAGGACTCCAGTGACCGGCTTTCGCCATGGAACGGATGCAGTCGCTTACAGCGGCGGTACCGTTGGGGACTTGCACCCCGATTGTCTTGTTCAGCCTGTGCGGTGCGGTTGCCCCGAACAGGCCACGAAGCAGGTATTCAGTTGTCGAAACGAGTATAACACAGCAGGGGGGAGAAGTAAAGAAAAACCGGGTCATCCCTGCGGATGGCCCGGTTTGCAGCAATCAGCACGTTTCAAATACGGTGGCAACGCCCATGCCGCCGCCGATACACAAGGTGGCAAGGCCACGCTTGACTTGGGGACGGCGAGCCATTTCGTGCAACAGGGTGACGATGATACGGGCGCCGGAGGCACCTACGGGGTGGCCGATGGAAATAGCGCCGCCGTTGACATTGACCTTGTCCATGTCAAAGCCCAGCTCACGGGCAACCGCAATGGACTGAGCAGCAAAGGCTTCGTTGGCCTCCACCAAATCGATGTCGGCAACGGTCAGGCCGGCCTTGGCCATAGCCTGACGGCAGGCGGGAACGGGGCCAACACCCATAATTTTGGGGTCTACACCACCCTGACCCCAGCTGATCAGCTTTGCCATGGGTTTCAGGCCGTACTTGGCAACCGCCTCGCCGGAGGCCAGCACGATGGCGGCCGCACCGTCATTGATGCCGGAGGCGTTGGCGGCGGTGACACGCTGGGTGTGGGCACGGGCATCCTCGGCGTGGATACCGGCCGGCTCAAAGGTGTGAACGATGGAGTCCTCAACCCCCTCGGGACCGACGGGGAACGCACCACGCAGCTTGGCGATACCCTCGGCAGTGACGCCGGCCTTGGGGTACTCGTCTTCTTTGAATTCCACCAGCTCTTTCTTTTGCTTGACCATGACGGGGGTGATCTCCGCCTCGAACTTGCCGGCGGCGTGAGCCGCTTCGGATTTCTGCTGGGAGGCGGCGGCGAATGCATCCTGTTCCTGACGGGTGATGCCCCACACGTCGCAGATATTTTCGGCGGTGGTACCCATGTGGTAATCGTTGTACACGTCCCACAGGCCGTCCCGAATCATGGTGTCTACTACCTTTTTGTCGCCCATGCGACCG
This sequence comes from Lawsonibacter sp., assembly GCA_045601985.1. Taxonomy (GTDB): domain Bacteria; phylum Bacillota; class Clostridia; order Oscillospirales; family Oscillospiraceae; genus Lawsonibacter. The sequence goes on from JAZSAQ010000041.1 coordinate 1,227, forward strand.
CCCCAACGCTCGTCAGGCAGGGCATAGGGGGCGGCAGACATATTCTCGGTGCCGCCGGCAACCACCACGTCAGCGTCGCCGCAGAGGATGGCACGGGCGCCCTCAATGACGGACTTCATGCCGGAGCCGCACACCATACCCACGGTGTAGGCGGGAACGGAGAAGGGCAAGCCGGCCTTGACGCCCACCTGACGAGCCACGTTCTGCCCCTGGGCGGCGGTGAGGATACAGCCGAACATTAGCTCATCTACCTGTTCGGGCAACAAACTGGCACGAGTCAGGGCGTCCTTTACCACGGCGGCACCCAGATCGGCCGCAGGAACGTCCTTCAGGCTGCCGCCAAAAGCACCCACTGCGGTGCGGCAGCAGCTGACAACATAAATTTCTTTCATAGGAAACTCTCCTTCATCCTATCCGTTGTATCGGTTCATAGCACGGTCAAGCCCTTGGGACAGAATGCATTCCACCGCATCAGCGGCACGGGATACAGAGGCGTCCACGTCCTTTTTGTCCTGACCGGTAAAGTGCCCAAGCACCCAGTCGGCGAGATCGTAGTCGGGATGGGGTTTTTCACCCACGCCCAACCGAAGCCGGGGGAACTGATCGGTGCCCAGCTGCTGGATGATGCTCTTCAACCCATTGTGACCGCCGGCAGAGCCGCCCTTGCGGATGCGCAGTTTGCCCACGGCAAGTGCGGTGTCGTCGGAAATGACCAAAATCCGTTCTGCCGGTATTTTGTAGAAGTCGGCAGCCTGACGCACGGCTTCGCCGGACAGGTTCATATAGGTCACCGGCTTCATCACCAGCACCTTCTGACCGCCTATCTCGGTGGTGTTGGTCAGGGCCTTATATTTCAGTTTCTGAATGGGGATATGGTTGCGGTTGCCGATCTCGTCGGCGACCATATAACCTGCGTTATGCCGGGTATTCTCGTACTTATCGCCGGGATTGCCCAGACAGACCAGCAGCCAGTCCACACCGCCGCCGGGTTTCTTTTTCAAAAACATGGTCTACCTCGCAGACAGAAGATAAGGGGCAGGACCTGGGTCCTGCCCCTTTTGAGTTGTATGTATCAGGTGAACAGAGTGGAAACGGAAGTCTCCATAAAGATGTGGCTGATGGCCTCGGCAAACATATGCGCCACGGAGATGTACTTGATCTTGGGGCAGTCGATGCCGGGTTTGCCGGGGACGGTGTTCAGGAAGATGACCTCCTCCAGCACGCTGTTGGTGATGTTGTCAACGGCCTTGCCGGACAGAACACCATGGGTGGCGCAGGCGGTCACGTCCTTGGCGCCGCCGATCTTGACCAGGGCGTCAGCGGCGTGGCACAGGGAGCCGCCGGTATCCACCATGTCGTCCAGCAGGATAACGTGCTTGCCACGCACATCGCCGTTGATGTTCATAACCTCGGAAGAGTTGGCCTTCTGACGGCGCTTGTCCACAATGGCCATGGGCATCTCCAGCTTCTGGGCGAAGGCACGGGCCCGGGTCACACTGCCCACGTCGGGGGAGACTACCATGGTGTCGGCATGGACGGCGGCATACTTCTTGAAGAAGTGATCAACGAAGATGGGGGAACCCAACAGGTTGTCCACGGGGATATCGAAGAAGCCCTGAATCTGGTTGGCGTGCAGATCCATGGTCAGCACACGGTCGGCACCGGCACGGGTGATCAGGTTGGCCACCAGCTTGGCGGAAATAGGATCACGGGGCTTGGTCTTGCGGTCCTGACGGGCATAGCCGAAGTAGGGGATGACGGCGGTGATGCGGCCGGCACTGGCACGCTTGAGGGCGTCGATCATGATGAGCAGCTCCATCAACGCATCGTTGACGGTATGTACCACACCGTCCTTAACGAAGGAGCAGGTAGACTGTACTACGAACACGTCACTGCCGCGGACGGTTTCGTAAATAGAGGCAAAATTCTCGCCGTCGGAGAAGCTGCCAACCTCGGAATTGCCGAGAGGGATGCCCAGTTCCTTGCAGATTTCCTTTGCCAGCTCGGGATTGGAGTTGCCGGTGAAAATCTTGATATCCTTGCCGTGTGCGATCATAACTCAACTTCCTTCCACTTTTTCTCTGTTCAACGATGAAGGGCCATCGTTCGTTACTTTTTAACTTTCTTTTTGCGATGCTCGGCTGCCCAACCGGGTTTCACGGTCTGGCGGGACCGGGCGATGACCAGGCTGTCTGCGGGAGCATCCTCGGTCACGGTGGAGCCAGCGGCGGTGTAAACGCCGTCCGCCAAGGTGACGGGGGCGACCAAATTGGTGTTGCAGCCCACGAACACGTCGTTGCCGATGGTGGTGCGGTGCTTGGCGTTGCCGTCATAGTTGCAGGTGACCACGCCGCAGCCAAAATTGACGTGCTCGCCCACGTCGGCATCGCCCACGTAGGTCAGGTGCGCCATCTTGGTGCCGGCGCCCAGATTGCAGTTCTTCAGCTGGACAAACGCACCGATCTTGCTGCCCTCACCCACGTCACAGTGAGGACGGATGTGGGTGTAGGGGCCAATCTCGCAGTTTTTGCGGATCAGACTGTCCTCCACCTGGGCGGTGTTGATGGTCACGTTGTCCTCCACACGGGAGTCGGTCAGCATGACGTTGGGGCCGATGGTGCAGTTCTCGCCCACTACGGTGGCGCCACGCAGAATGGTGCCGGGGAGAAGAACCGTGCCCTTGCCCACAACCACCTGTGCCTCTACCCATACGGCGGAGGGATCCATCATAATGACTCCGGCGGCCAAAAGCTCGTTTCGTTTGGTGATGAGAGATTCGTCCATACAGCGTCCTCCTCGTTCGAAAGGCGACCCTAAACCCGGGCACGCATATTGTCAAATGTATTATACCATAGATTGCGAAGAAAGTTCAGCCTTTTCTAAAAATATTTTTAACGAATTTGACCCTCGCCACGGACGATATATTTGTAACAACAGAGCTCTTCCAGCCCCATGGGGCCACGGGCGTGGAGCTTTTGGGTGGAAATGCCCATTTCACAGCCTAAACCGAACTCGCCGCCATCGGTAAAGCGGGTGGAGGCGTTGTGATACACGGCAGCAGCGTCCACTCCGGTCAGGAACCGGCGGGCGGTGGATTCATCAGCGGTGACAATGCACTCGGAGTGACCGGTGGAGTGGGCGGCGATGTGAGCCATGGCATCGTCCACGCTGTCCACAATCTTGACGGCCATGATATAGTCCAGGAATTCCGTGTCGAAATCGGCGTCCCCGGCGGGGAGGCCGTCGATGAGGGCGGCGGCACACTCGTCGAGGCGCAGCTCCACGGGAATTTGACCTGACGCCTTGCGGTCTTCCACAAGCCGCTGATACAGCCGGGGCAGGACGTTGGCGGCGATATCCTTGTGAACCAGGCAGACCTCAGCAGCGTTGCACACGCTGGGGCGGCTGCACTTGGCGTTGGTAATGATATCCAACGCCATGCCTGTCTCGGCGGCGGCATCCACATAGATGTGGCAGATGCCGGTGCCGGTTTCAATCACATTGACGGTGGCGTTGTCCACGCAGGCACGAATGAGACCTGCGCCACCACGGGGGATGAGCAGATCGACAAACCCGTTGGCGGTCATCAGCTCGTTGGCGCTGGTGCGGGTGGTGTCCTCCACCAGCATCAGGGCGTCGGCGGGCAGACCCACCTGTTCCAACCCCCGCTTCAGGGCGGCTACGATGGCGGCCGCAGAGCGATGCGCCTCCTTACCGCTGCGCAACACGCAGGCGGAGCCGGCCTTCAGCGCCAGAGCCGCAGCGTCGGAGGTGACGTTTGGACGACTTTCGTAAATGATGGCAATGACGCCCATGGGGACGGCGGTGCGCTCGATGACCAGACCGTTGGGGCGCTCCACCCGGCGCAGCACCTGCCCCACCGGGTCGGACAGGTCAGCCACCTGCCGCATACCGTCGGCCATGCCGGCGATGCGGTCGTGGTTCAGGGCAAGACGATCCAGCATGACATCGGATACCGTGCCTTTTGCGGCGTCCAGATCCAGTGCATTGGCAGTCAGAATCTCCTCTGCGGCAGCCAGCAGGCAGTCAGCCATAGCACACAGAGCGGCGTTTTTCGTTTCCGTGTCGGCCAGCGCCATAGCGGACTTTGCGCCCCTGGCCCGAATTAAGATTTCTTGTGTGGTCATACGGTTTCCCTCACTTCTTTCCGACGAACCGGGTGCCCACCGCCTTGCCGTCCACGATGTCGTAGAGCAGAGCGGGGGTTGCGCCGTTGGCAATGACCATGTCGCAGCCCGCTGCGGTGACCAGCTTGGCGGCACGCAGCTTGGTGGACATGCCGCCGGTACCGAGGCCGGACCCCACGCCGCCGGCCAACGCCTCAATTTCGGGGGTGATGGCCTCCACCACGGGGATGAGGGCGGTGTCGGGGGTCTTGTGGGGGTCGGCGGTGTACAGACCCTCGATATCGCTCAGCAGTACCAGCAGATCGGCCTCCACCGTGCAGGCCACAATAGCGCCGAGTGTGTCGTTGTCGCCCACCTTGATCTCGGCGGTGGCAACGGTATCATTCTCATTGATGATGGGCAGAGCACCCAGCTCCAGCAGGCGGTTGATGGTGTTTTCGAAGTTCTGGCGTCGCTCGGGGTGGTCCACGTCCTCACCGGTCAGCAGGATCTGTGCCACCGTGTGGTTGTACTGGGTGAACAGCCGGTCGTAGGTATACATCAACTCGCACTGACCCACGGCGGCGGCCGCCTGCTTGGTTGGGATGTCAGCAGGCCTGCCGGGCAGGTGCAGCTTGCCCACGCCCATGCCGATGGCGCCGGAGGACACCAAAATCACGTCGTGACCGGCGTTGCGCAGATCACTCAGGACGGTGACCAGCTCCTCCACGTGGCGGATATTCAGATGCCCCGTGGGGTGGGCCAGAGTAGATGTGCCAACTTTAACGACGATTCTCATGTTAATACCCTCATTTCAGTTCCAACGTTCTTTTGTAGGAAGCCTCTACCGCAGATTGTACGGCGGCGGCGAAGTCTGCATGTTCCAAAACATGAACGCCCTCAATGGTAGCGCCGCCGGGGGAACAGACCGCCTGCTTCAGCGCCTCGGGGCTCTTGTCGCTTTGGGCAGCCAGCTTGGCAGCGCCCTCCAGCATTTTCCCGGCGTACAGCAGCGCTTTATCCCGGGGTAGCCCGCAGGCTTCGCCCCCCTGGGCCAGGGCATCCAAAAACATATAGGCAAAGGCCGGGCCGCAACCGGACACGGCGCAGGCGGCATCGATGAGAGCCTCGTCGATCAGATCCACCAATCCCGCACCGGACAGCAGTTCAATCAGCTCGTCAAGCTCCACGCCGGTCAGGCCCTGATGACACAGCTGAATCACGCCGGCGCCGATGGCGGCGGGGGTGTTTGGCATGATGCGGGCCACGGGGCAGGCCACCCCGGCCATCTCCCGGATGCGGGCGGTGGTCAAGCCCGCCGCCATGGTCAGCAGCACGAAGCGGTCACATCTTGCCGCCAAAACCGGCCGCAAATCAGCCAGCACATCGGCCATCAGCTGAGGCTTGACACCCAGCACCACAAGGCTGCAACCTGCGGCAGTAGCGTTGTCGCACACCTGACCCACAAGACTTTGAGCCAGTTTTTCAGCTTTCTCCGGGGAACGGTTGGCAAAAAACAGCTCTACAGTAGGGCAGGCAAGCCGAAAGGCCCGGGCCATAGCCCCACCCATGTTGCCGCAGCCGATGAATCCAATTGTTGTGAACATCGCAATCCCTCCAACGGGCAGAATTACATACTTACGCTAATTATAGCACACTGCACCGCTGATTTCACCCGTTGGGAAAAATTTTACCAATTCTTTGTTGACAGAAGAAACTCTCTGTGGTATGTTAACTGTACTAATACACATAGTACAGTCGGCAGGAAAGGAGGCGCAATATGCTCCATTTGGACTATCGGGATGCCCGGCCCATCTATGAGCAGGTCCGGGACGGACTGCGCAAGCTGATGGTTACCGGGGTCATGCAGGAGGGAGAGAAGCTGCCCTCGGTCCGGGCGCTGGCTGCCAGCCTTGCCATCAACCCCAACACCATCCAAAAAGCATACGAGGCGTTGGAGGCGGAGGGGTACGTCTACTCCGTGGCAGGCAAGGGCAGCTTTGTGGCACCACAGGCCGGTGTGGATGCCGGCCATCGCCGCCAGCTGCTGGAGCAGTGGCAGGCAGCTACCCGGGAACTGTTGTATCTGGGCGTTGACCCGGACGAGCTGCGCCGGTTCATCAGCGAACAAGGAGGGAATAAGGAATGATTACGATTGACAATGTGGTCAAGAGCTTTGACGGCTTCCGTGCTTTGGACGGCCTGACCATGCAGGTGGATAAGGGGTCCATTTATGGCTTGGTAGGCCCTAATGGTGCCGGAAAATCGACCATTTTGCGCCACATCACCGGCGTATATCGCCCCGACTCGGGCAGTGTGCTGGTGGATGGTCAGCCGGTATATGAGAACCCGGATGTCAAGCGGCGCATCTACTCCATCCCCGACGAGCTGGCGTTTTTTCCCGCTGCCTCCACCCGGGATATGATGAAGTTCTACCGGGGCATTTACCCCAACTTTGACATGGAACGGTATGAGGCGCTGAAAGAGGCGTTCCCTGCTGTCAATGAAAAGCACCCCATCCGCCGTCTGTCCAAGGGTATGCAGAAGCAGTCCGCCTTCTGGCTGGCGCTGTGCTGCCACCCCGACCTGCTGGTGCTGGATGAGCCGGTGGACGGCCTTGACCCGGTGATGCGCCGTCAGGTGTGGTCGCTGCTGATGGGCGATGTAGCCCAGCACGGCACCACGGTGCTGGTGTCCTCCCACAATCTGCGTGAGCTGGAGGACGTGTGCGACCACGTGGGCATCCTGTCTCACGGCAAGGTGCTGCTGCAGCGCTCCCTGACCGACCTGCAGGACAATGTGGTCAAGCTGCAGGTGGTTTTTAATGGCGATATGCCGGAATTGCCTGCCAATCTGGAGGTGTTGCACGCAGCCGAGACCGGGCGTATCCACACCTTGATCGTCCGAGGTCGTGCGGAGGAGGTCAAGAGTCGGCTGGCGGCATTCAGCCCCCTGCTGCTGGAGGCTCTGCCTCTGTCTCTTGAGGAAATTTTCATCTACGAATTGGGAGGTGAGGACTATGAAGTTCGGGACATCGTACTTTAATGGCACCCTGTTCAAGAAAAATCTGACCCGTTTCTGGCCGGTTTGGGTGCTGTATGCGGTCATTTGGATTTATGCCCTGCCCATGAACTGCGTTATGGTTGTGAGTCAAAACCCGTTGTGGATGGGAGGTACCCCGGCAGCGTCGGTCAAGGCCTTTGCAAACAGCGTGCCCGACATGCTGGAGGGCTGGGGTGCCGTGCTGGCATTCATCTTTGGCGCGCTGGTCGCAATGGGCGTGTTCTCTTACCTCTACAATAACCGCATAGCGGGCATGATGCACACGCTGCCCCTCCGGCGGGAGGGTCTGTTCCTGACCAGTTATCTGTCCGGCCTTGTGATGCTGATTGGCCCCAACGTGCTGGTATGGCTGCTGACCCTGGGTGCCGAAGTCGCTTGCGGCGGCGCAGCGGACGTTGCCACCGCCAGCCTGTGGCTGGGCGGGCAGAGTGCCATGTGCCTGTTCTTCTACTCCTTTGCCGTATTCTGCGCCATGTTTACCGGACACCTGCTGGCGCTGCCTGCTTTTTATGGTGTTTTGAACTTCCTGGTGGTTGTGCTGACCGGCCTGACCGAGATGCTGTGTCAGGAGTATCTGTACGGCTTTGCCGGGATGACCGGCGGCTGGATGCGTGCGGTGGAGTGGATGACCCCGCTGGTCAACCTGATTGATGGCCTGCGCTGGCGCAACACCGACGAACTGGGCTGGTGGCTGGTTGGCTGGCCGATGCTGGTGGTCTACGCTGTGGCGGGACTTGTCCTTGCGGCCGTTGCCCTGCTGGTCTACCGCCGCCGCCATGTGGAAAGCGCCGGTGACGTGGTGGCAGTTGGCGTGGTGCGCCCGATTTTCAAATATGGTGTAGGCATTTGCGCCGGTCTGTGCATCGGCTTTTGGGTCTATGCCGTGTTCGGCTATGAGATGCTGGGCGGCCTGACCGGCAGCATCCTTGTGTGGTCGGCCATCGGCTATTTCGTGGCGGAAATGCTGCTGAAAAAGTCCTTCCGGGTGTGGAAGGCGTGGAAAGGCTGCGTGGGTCTGGTGGTGGTGATGGCGGTGTTTGTCATTGCGCTGCAGACCGACCTGTTCGGCTACTCGGCCCGGGTGCCCGCAGTCAACCGGGTGGAGTCTGTTACCATCGACGGCTACGGTGGCTATCCCTACGATCAGGCGCGCGACATCGTGCTGGAGACCGAGGATCGGGACATCATCGAAAAGACGGTGGCGCTGCACAGAGGGTTTGTGAATGAACACAAGAGCCCCGACCTGTACGAGGGGGGCTCCACAGACCACATCCGTCTGCGTGTGACCTACACGCTGGACAACGGGGCGGTCATCCGAAGAGAGTACAGCCAAAGCATCTGGCCCGGCTGTGACATGGAGCAGGTGGCACGGGACTTCTACTGCGACCCGGAGATCGCCAAGCTGTCCTATCAGCTGGACCTTATTGACCCGGAGAAGCTGGGCAACGTGGAGGTCAGCAGCCTGTGGAACACCGAGAACCGGAAAAATGAATACTACAACTTTGCCGAGCAGATTCCTAAGGACAAACGCTACGCCGCCGTGCGCAAGGTGTACGATGCGGTGCTGCTGGACGTTGAAGAGGGCAATCTGGGCCGCCGGTATCTCTTTGATCTGGAGGAGGATCGCCAGCTGAACACCTGCACCACCGACCTCTACCTCTACTGGGAGGATGAGCATCCCAGCGGCCATTACGCACAGAATCCCGCCTACGCAGAAACGTCCAGTTTCTATCACTACACCAAGAGCGTTTCCATCACCCTGACCCCCAATGCGAAGAATACGATTGCCGTGCTGACCGAGCTGGGTATTCTGGACGAGGACACCACCCTGCGCCTCTACCGGGACATTGTGGACGAGGAGGAGAGGGCCAAGTATACCGAAGTCAACCTGAACCCCAACTCTGCCGATTTTGGCTCCATCGCCGCCGCCGACGGCCCTACCGCTATTGTAGTGGGCGAGCCCCAATAACCACCCTGACCCACCCCCGAACCTCCGGGGGTGGGTTTTTGTGTAAAGAGAGATTTCGCCCTGCGGGGCGGGGTTGGGAGTGTTCCGCCGCTCCGGCGGCGGGTTTCTTTTGTCGCTGAACAAAAGAAACCAAAAATCAGCATAGAAACCAATGGTTTCTATGTATTTCCTTTGGCAACCTCCGTGGGGTCACACCCACACGGTCGGCGGTCACCTCTGACTCATTCAGCGCCGATTAGGCTGCCGCACCTTGTGCCATTTGCTAATTGTTTTGTCTAACGAACCTCCGCCGACTTGCACCGCAGGAACGAAACACCCACCGCAGCAGGCGCCTTTGTGCGGTAGGAGTACAATCTGTTTGGTGCTTGGCAGGGCGGTTGCGCAGCCGTCGGCGGCTTTGCCGCCCTACGGATGCGGCATACCCCTTGCGGGTACAGCCTAAAGAAGCAGCGTGGTGTCGTCACCGGTGCGCCGGACGCAAGGCATATCTGCCGCTTACGAGCTGTTTCCTTTGGGGTCCGGGGTGCAGCGTGTTTGAGATAAGCGGCGAGCGCCGTGAAATCTCATCCACGCAAACCCCGGTGGCGTTTTGCCTCCTTTGCCGACACGGGCAAAGTAGGTCGCCCCGCAGGGCGAAACCACTTGAAAACGACAAGCGAATGCGCTATACTGACATAGAAACAGAAATCAACACACCCCCTCTTTCTTAAAAGAGGGGGTCGAAGTCGTGTCCGGGAGGGTGAAAAAATGGAACGGTT
>JAZSAQ010000042.1:0-9457 GCA_045601985.1 Lawsonibacter sp.
GCACCACATCAAAAAAGAGAACATCGGCCTCATCGAGGTCATGGGTCTTGCCGTCCTCCCCTCCCGCCTAAAGGCGGAGCTGGAGGCTGTGGAGCAGGCCATCCTGTCCGACTCTCCCCTCACCGGCGAGCTGGAAAAGCACGCCGACTGGGTGGAGGAACTGAAGACCCGCCACACCTTCACCGCCAAGAACACCACCGCCATCCTGCGTGAGGAAGTGGGCCTCATTTTCTCCAAGGTGCTGGAACACGCCGGCGTCTATCAGCGCAACGAGGCCGGACGTGCCGCCTTCCTGCGCTTTGTGGCGCAGGTGTAACAAACCGGCAAAGGAGCGTTTGTCATGGATATCAACGAACTGCTAAAAGGTCTGGATTGCTCCTGCGGCCGTCCTCATACCTGCGGCATTCAGTATGTGTATATCGAGAACAACGCCGCCGCCCGCCTTGGTGAAATCTGCTGTGACGTAAACCGCATCCTGCTGGTAGCCGATGAGAACACCTACGCCGCTGCCGGTAAGCAGGTTACGGCCGTCTTGCAGGACAAGTCCGTCCGTACTGTGATGTTCCCCGGCACACCCCTGCTCATCCCCAACGAGGCCGCCATCGACACCGTCACAAAGGCGCTGGGCAATACGGAAATGATCGTGGGTATTGGCTCCGGCGTCATTCAGGATCTGTGCAAATACGTCAGCCACGCCAGCAGTATCCCTTATGTCATCGTGGCCACCGCCCCCTCCATGGACGGCTACGCTTCCAGCGGCGCCGCCATGATCACCGGCGGCATGAAGGTGACCTACTCCGTGGGTCTGCCCACCGCCATTCTTGCCGACCCAGCCGTGCTGGCCAACGCCCCCCTTGAAATGATCAAGGCCGGTTACGGCGACATTGTGGGTAAATACTCTTCCCTGAACGACTGGAAGCTGAGCCATCTGGTCAACGGCGAGTACTTCTGCCAGCAGATCTACGATCTGACCTTCGAGCAGCTGCAAAACACCATCAAGCTGGCCGACGGCCTGCTGCGCCGGGACGAGACCGCCATCGCCGCCCTGATGGAGGCGCTGGTAGTGGTAGGCATCCTGCTCAGCTTTGTGGGCAACTCCCGGCCTGCCTCGGGCAGTGAGCATCACCTGTCCCACTTCTTTGAAATCACCGGCATCATCAACGGTCGGGACTACTTCCCTCACGGCATCGACGTGGCCTTTTCCACCATCATTACCGCCCAACTGCGGGAACGACTGCTGCAAGGCAAATTCCCTGCCAGGCTCTACCGCCCCGATCCCGCCGATTACCGTGGGGAAATGGAGCGTGTGTACAAACAGGTCGCTCCCGGTTGCATGGCACTGCAGGACGAAACAGGCCGCTACAAGAGCGACGATTCCGCCCCCTACCTCGACCACGAGGACGAAATCCGTTCCGTGCTGGCCGAGATGCCCTCCGCCGTGGAAATCGAGCGGCTGCTGGGCCTTGTGGCGCTTGACCCGGCGGAGTTCTACGCCTTCTATGGCGAAGATGTGATTGGCGACGCCATCCGCTACGCCAAGGACCTGAAGGACCGCTACACCGTCCTTTGGATGAACTACGATTTCCAATCCTAATGTAAGCCGACCGTTGCCAGCAGGCAGCGGTCGACTCTTTTTCGCAAGAATTACAATACAGACCGCAGGATTTGTATTGTTCCACCCTGTTTTCATCGTTATAATTAAGCTATGATGTCATGAAAAGGGTGTCGAACATGATTAGAAAAGTTTATGCTACCGCCGACGAATTCTTCGCCCAGAACGAGGCGTTAGGTGCGCATCTGCCCTACAGTGAGGACACTTCCGTTCTCTCTGCTCCCCTGACCGTTGGTAATCATACCATCCCCAATCGTCTGGCCTGTCAGGCTATGGAGGGCTGCGACGGCACGGCCGACGGCAGTCCCGATGAGCTGACCATCCGTCGCTATGACCGCTTTGCCACGGGTGGTGCAGGCCTCATTTGGTTTGAGGCCACCGCCGTTATGCCCGAAGGTCGTGCCAATCCCCGGCAACTCTGCATCAACCGGGGTAACCTTGACAACTTCAAGCGTGAGGTGGAACGCATCAAGCAGACCGGGCTAAAGGCCAACGGGTTTGAGCCTGTGGTCATCATGCAGGCCACTCACTCCGGCCGCTACAGCAAGCCGGAGGGTGTCCCCGCTCCCCTTATCGCCTACAATAATCCCATTTTCGAGGGCGACAATCCCATCTCCGCCCAGCACATCGTCACCGATGACTATCTGGATCGTGTGCGGGATGCCCTGATCGAGGGTTCTGCCCTGGCACAGGAGGCCGGGTTTGACGGCGTGGACATCAAAGCCTGCCACCGCTACCTGAACTCCGAGCTGCTGTCCGCCTACGACCGACCCGGTCGGTACGGCGGCAGCCTGGAAAATCGCACCCGCCTGCTGCGAGAAAGCATCGCCGGCGCTATGGAGCGCTGCGGCAGCGACTTTATCGTGTCCTCCCGCATGAATGTGTATGACGGCTTCCCCCGCCCCTATGGCTTCGGCGTGGGGGCAGATGGCACCGATTTCGATCCCGCCGAGCCGGTCTGGCTGATGAAGGAGCTTCGCAAGCTGGGTGTGGAGCTTTTGAACCTCACCATGGGCAACCCCTACTTTAACCCCCACGTCAACCGCCCCTACACCGCCGGCAGTTACGAGGCGCCGGAGCATCCCTTGGTGGGCGTGGCCCGTATGCTTCACGGCATCGCCACCCTGAAGAAGGAAGTTCCCGACATGAAGCTGATTTGCTCCGCCGTGACCTATCTTGGTGTGGCTGCCCCCAACGTGGTGGCCGCTTTTGTGGAACAAGGTAACTTTGACATGGGAGGTTTTGGCCGCACTATCTTTGCCTACCCCGATTTTGCCAACGATATTTTGAAAACCGGCGGCATGGACAAGAACAAGCTGTGCATCTGCTGTTCCAAATGCACCGAAATCATGCGAACCCCCGGTGGAACTCCTGGCTGCGTCATCCGGGACCGGGATCTGTACCTGCCCATCTATAACCGTCAATGCAAGATGTAAGGGAGGCATTCCAATGAAAATCGCTCTGGTTACCGGCGTGTCCGCCGGCATCGGCAAGGCTGTTGCCTTACGTTTTCTGCAGGAGGGCTATGCGATCTACGGCATGAGCCGACGCCCTCAGCCCCCCATTGACCACCCTAACTTCCACTACATCCCCGGCGACATCTCCGTGCCGGCCGACCGGGAACGTTTTGTGTCTGCCCCCGACCATATCGATGCGCTGGTCAACGTAGCGGGTGTTGCCCCCAAAGTTCGGGCCGACCTGCTGGAAATGACCGAGGAGAGCTACGACTACGTCATGGACATCAACACCAAAGGCACTCTGTTTTTAACCCAGCTGGCCGCCAAGCGCATGATTCAAAACGACCTGAACAGCGGCATCCGTGGTCATATCTGCAACATCTCATCCCTGTCCGCCTACACCAGCTCCGTCAACCGGGGCGAGTACTGCATCTCCAAGGCCGGTGTGACCATGATCACCCGCCTGTTTGCCGACCGCCTCGCCGAGTATGGTATCCCCGTCAACGAGGTCTGCCCCGGCATCATCGCCACCGATATGACCTCCGGCGTGCAGGAGAAGTACGACCGCCTCATCGACGGCGGTCTGCTGCCCATCAAGCGCTGGGGCACGCCCGAGGACATTGCCCATGCGGTCTGGGCCATCTGCGGCGGCAGCCTGCCCTATATGACCGGCCAGTCCGTCAACATTGACGGTGGCTTCCATCTGCGCCGTCTATAACGCCTATGAATGACGTAACTATCATCCGTGTCGATGCCCTTGTCATTGGCACCGGGGCGGCAGGCTACAACGCCGCCATCCGCCTGCATCAGTTGGGCGTAAACTGCGCCATCGTCACCGAGGGCGTAAAGATGGGCACTTCCCGCAACACGGGCAGCGACAAGCAGACCTACTACAAACTGGGTCTTGGCGGCGACGCTGGCGACAGCGTACAGCAAATGGCCGCCGATCTGTTCGCCGGCGGCAGCGTAGACGGCGACACCGCCCTGTGTGAGGCCGCCCTGTCCGCCCGCAGCTTTCTGAACCTGTGCGAGCTGGGTGTGCCCTTCCCAGTCAACCGCTTTGGCGAGTATGTGGGCTACAAGACCGACCATGACCCCCGGACAAGAGCCACCTCCGCCGGCCCTTTGACCTCCAAGTTTATGACCGAGGTGCTGGAACAGGAGACCACCCGGCGCAGCATCCCCGTCTACGATGACCTGTACGCCATCGAGGTGCTGCAAGACGATAGCGGCGTGTGCGGCCTGCTGTGTCTGGAAAAGAAGACGGGCAAGCTCACCGCCTTCCACACCTCCAATCTCGTCATGGCCACCGGCGGCCCTGCGGGCATGTACGCCGACAGCGTGTACCCCCAGTGTCACACCGGTTCTTCCTCTTTGGCCATTCTGGCGGGAGCCGAGATGCAGAACATGACCCATTGGCAGTACGGTCTTGCCTCCGTGGCGCCCCGTTGGAACGTATCCGGCACCTATATGCAGGCCCTGCCACGCTTCGTGTCTGTGGACGAAAACGGTACGGAGCACGAGTTCCTGTCCGACTTCTTCTCCGACCCCTATGAGGCCCTTTCCTGCGTGTTTTTGAAGGGCTACCAGTGGCCCTTTGACAGTAGCAAGGTGCTGGAGGGGTCCTCCGTCATCGACCTGCTGGTCTATCGCCAATGCACTTTGGGTCGCAGGGTTTATCTTGACTTCCGCACCAATCCCCTCGGCTTGGCGGAACTTGACTTTGACCGTCTTGCACCGGAGGCCCGGGACTATCTGCGTGGTACAGACGTCTGCTTCGGCACGCCGCTGGAGCGCCTGCTGCGCATGAACACCCCCGCCTACGACCTCTATCTCGGCAAGGGCGTGGATTTGAAATCCGAAATGCTGGAAATCGCCCTGTGCGCCCAGCACTGCAACGGCGGCGTAGCCGTTGACCTGTGGTGGCAATCCTCCGTTCCCGGTCTGTTCGCCGCCGGCGAGTGCGCCGGTACCCACGGCATCGCCCGTCCCGGCGGCAGCGCCCTGAACGCCGGTCAGGTGGGTTCTCTGCGTGCCGCCCAATACGTCGCACAGTACCCCCGCCCCATGTGCGACGATGCAACCTTCTCTGTCCTGCTGGAGCTGGCGGTTTCCACTCATAAAGACTATAGCCGCAAGGTTCTGTCCAACCCTGACAACGCCGACCGTCTGATTGCCAATGCCCGCCACCGGATGAGTATGTGCGGCGGCGCCATCCGAAACAGGCATACCATGAAACAGGCGTTGACCCAGACCGAAACCGCCCTTTCTGCCTTGGAAAACGAGCTGGGCATCCGCAAAGTAGAACACCTTTACAAAGCTTATCAGTACAGAGATGCACTGGCATGCCAATCCCTTTGTCTGCACGCAATGCTGGACTACGCCGACCAGGCCGTCGGCACACAGGGTTCCGCTCTGTATCAGACGGCCAACGGTCGGCTGCGGGACGGTCTGGACGAGTTGTTCCGGTTCTCTCCTAATCCCGTCGCCTGCCGGGACCGCATCCAGCAGGTCTGCCGACAGGTCGACGGCACAATCTCCATCTCTTGGCGTCCCGTCCGCCCCATGCCCGAGGATGGCCAGGTATTCGAAACGGTATGGCGTCGGTTCCGTGAGGACCGCAACGTATATTAAGGAGGAATCTTCCATGCGTATCGGTTTGGTTTCCATTTCGTTCCGTCCGTTGACAGTTGCGCAGCTTGCCAAGGCGGCGGCCGATGCCGGTCTTACGGATATTGAGTGGGGCAGCGATGTCCACGCCCCTTACGACGACCCCGCCCGTCTGCAGGAAATCGTTGCACTGCAGAAGCAGTATGACCTGTTCTGCTGTTCCTACGGCACCTATTTCCGTTTAGGCAAGGATGACGTAGCCCAGCTACCCGATTACATCCGTGCTGCCAAGACCCTCGGCACCGACATTCTGCGTCTTTGGTGCGGCGAGAAGAACCCTGACCAGTTCCTGCCCGAGGAAAAGGAAGCGTTGTTCGCCGACTGCAAGGCAGCTGCCGCTATCGCCGAGAACGAGGGCGTGATTCTGTGTCTTGAGTGCCACAACAACACCTACACCCAGACCAAGGAGGGCGCTCTGGAGCTGATGCAGTATGTCAACTCCCCCGCCTTCCGTATGTACTGGCAGCCCAACCAGTTCCGCACCATCGAGGAAAACATTGCCTACGCCACCTTGCTCGCCCCCTACACCACCCATATCCACGTGTTCCAGTGGAAGGGCAAGGAGAAGTTCCCCCTGTCCGACGGCATTGAGGAGTGGCGCAGCTACCTTAAGTGCTTCGAGGGTGAGCACGCCCTGCTTTTGGAGTTTATGCCCGACCATGACGTTGCCACCCTCCCCCGTGAGGCTGACACACTGCGTGAAATTATCGGAGGTTCATTATGAAGACCATTTTCCTCAACAAAGACGGCGCTAACATTGACCGTGTCTTTACCGACGAGCTGCGCCGCCACATCTGTGAAATTGCCGACGGCCGCTATGAGACCGTGCTGACCGACGAATTGCTGAACAACCCCGATCGTTTTGCTGACGTGAAGTATCTCTTCTCCACTTGGGGTATGCCCACCCTGACCGAGGAGCAGATCCGCACCTGCCTGCCCAAGCTGGAGTGCGTATTCTACGCCGCCGGCTCCGTGCAGTATTTCGCCCGCCCCTTCCTGAATTTGGGCATCAAGGTGTTCAGTGCATGGATGGCCAACGCCGTCCCCGTGGCCGAGTACACCGTGGCCCAGATCCTGCTGGCCAATAAGGGGTTCTACACCACCGCTCGCATGATGAGCGGCGGCGATGCCGCCCCCGCCAAGGTCACGGGTCGCAATTACCCCGGCAACTTCGGCACTGCCGTGGGCATTTTGGGTACCGGTGCCATCGGCGAAATGGTGTGCGAAATGCTAAAGTCCTTCGACCTGAAGGTGCTGGCCTACTCCCGTTCTCTGACCGAGGAAAAGGCCGCCGCACTGGGCGTAGAAAAGTCCGATATCGACACAATCTTCCGCACCTGCCGGGTGGTATCCAACCACATCGCCGATAACGAGCATACCAAGGGCATCTTTGGCCGGACGCATTTTGAATCTATGCCGCCCTATGCCACCTTTATCAATACCGGACGTGGCGCTCAGGTGCAGGAGGAGGCTTTGGCCGACGTGCTGACCCAGCGTCCCGACCTGACCGCCGTGCTGGACGTTACCTTTCCCGAACCCCCTGTGCCCGAAAGTCCTTTCTACAGGCTGGATAACTGCGTGCTGACCCCCCATATCGCCGGTTCCAGCGGCAACGAGGTGCACCGTATGTCCCAGTACATGACCGAGGAAATGGAACGCTACATGGCCGACCAGCCTTGCAAGTACGAGGTTACCTTCCCCATGCTGGAGCGCATGGCATAATCGGAGGTTGCTATGGACAACATTCAGTTCATCCTTGACCGCATGGAGCAGGTGGTGCAGCGGCACCGCCTTGCCGATGGTCAGTACTGCCGTTGGCTATGGCAAAACGCCAAGGGCAACCGGGAACTTGATTCCAGCCCCTACGGCTGCGCCGATGCCGCCAACATTCTGTACACCATTAACCGCTTCCCCCGTGATTTAGAGGAGCGCACCCAATGGGTCAAGGCTCTGCAGAGTTTTCAGGATGCGCAAACCGGCCTGTTCCACGAGTCCACCCATACCCCCTACCACACCACCGCCCATTGCATCGCTTCGCTGGAGCTGTTTGATGCCGCTCCCCTCCATCCTTTGACCGAGATGCACCAGCATCTGCCCAAGGGTAAGCTGGAGGCGTTTTTGGACGGCTTGGATTGGGTCAAAAACCCTTGGGGCGACTCCCACAAGGGCGCCGGTCTGTATGCCTCTATGGTGCTGACCGGTGAAGGCAACGGTGCGTGGTATCAGCGCTACTTCCAATGGCTGTGGGACAATGCCGATCCCGAAATTGGCTTTTGGAAGCAGGGCGCAGCGCAGCAGGCCGATTCCGCCCGTCTCTTCGAGTTCATGGCCGGCGGCTTCCACTACCTGTTCAATCTGGAATACGCCAACATGCCCCTGCGCTACCCGGAAAAGGTCATCGATTGCTGCCTTGAGATGTATGACACCGACAACATCCTGCCCTACATGGGCAAGCAATGCAGCTTCATCGACATCGATTGGGTGTTCTGCCTGACCCGTGCCTCCCGCCAGACCCCTCACCGCCACGAGGAGGTCAAGGAGCACCTGCGCCACCTGTGGCGCATCTGTCTGGACTTCTGGCGCAATGTTGATTGGGACAAGAACGAGTCCGTCAACGATTTGCACACCCTCTTTGGCGAGGTTTGCGCTTTGGCGGAGCTGCAGCAGGCCCTGCCCGGGGAGATCATCACCGACCGCCCCCTGCGCCTTGTGCTGGATCGCAGACCGTTTATCTGAAACAAAAAAGTTACGTCACCCATTGGGTGACGGAACTTTTTATTGCCTTATTTCCAGTTAAAATCCCCGGACAGGAGGATGACCTTGTCCGTTGCCACGGTCAGCACGCCGCTTTCGATGCGCCCTTGCTTGACCGTGCCGTCGGGCAGCTCCACCTTGCAGTCGCAGGGCTTGACATAGGTCACGAAGGGAATGTGACCAGCCATAACCGCCAGTTCACCCTCCGTCCCCCGCACGTTCAGCACAGTGGCGTCGCCGCTGAACAGGTCGCCCTCGGGAGAGGTGATGCGCAGGGCAAAGGTATTCATCGTGCCACCTTCTTCGCCTTCTCCACCGCCTCGTCGATGGTGCCGACGAAGAGGAATGCGGACTCGGGCAGGTCGTCGTGCTTGCCCTCGATGATTTCCTTAAAGCCACGGATGGTCTCGGCCAGCGGCACGTAAGCGCCGGGGATGCCGGTAAACTTCTCGGACACGTCGAAGGGCTGGGACAGGAAGCGCTGGATCTTACGGGCACGCTGGACCAGCAGCTTATCCTCATCGGACAGCTCATCCATGCCCATGATGGCGATGATGTCCATCAACTCCTGATAGCGCTGGAGGATGCGCTGCACCTCACGAGCCACAGTATAGTGCTCCTCGCCCAAAATCTCGGGAGAGAGGATGCGGCTGGTGGACTCCAGGGGGTCGACGGCGGGATAAATACCCTGAGAGGCAATGCCACGGGACAACACCGTGGTGGCGTCCAAGTGGGCAAAGGTGGTGGCAGGAGCCGGGTCGGTCAGGTCGTCCGCCGGGACGTACACCGCCTGAATAGAGGTGATAGAACCCTTCTTGGTGGAGGTGATACGCTCCTGCAGGTCACCCATCTCGGTGGCCAGGGTGGGCTGATAGCCCACAGCGCTGGGCATACGGCCCAGCAGAGCAGACACCTCACTGCCCGCCTGGGTAAAGCGGAAAATGTTGTCGATGAACAGCAGCAC
>JAZSAQ010000043.1:0-4790 GCA_045601985.1 Lawsonibacter sp.
CAAGCGGGGGGTGGGGACATTCGGGAGGTAAAGGCGGGTGATATGTTGTCCGTCCTTACTGCCGAGGGAAAGCGGTCCAATCGGGGAAGGGAAGGAGTAAAAGTCCATATCAGTAGCGGCGTACTACAGCCACCACCTTGCCCAAAATCTGGGCGTAGGTTCCGTCGATCGGCTGATAGGCGGGGTTCTCGGGTAGCAGCCAGGTTTTGCCGTTGCGTCGGTCGAGGGTTTTGACGGTAGCCTCATCCTCCAGCAGAGCCACCACGATTTCACCGTTGCGAGCGTCCTGCTGACGGTGGACAACGACCAAATCGTCGGGCAGAATGCCGGCCCCCAACATGGATTCACCCCGCACACGCAGGGCAAAATGCTCGCCCTCCGTGCCGTTGGTATCAAAGGTGAGGTACTCCTCCACACTTTCCTGAGCCAGAATGGGGGAGCCGGCGGCCACATTACCCACCACGGGCACACGGTTTTCGTGGCCGTCCATCTCTTCTGCCACGGCCTGATCGTGCATGGAGATGGCACGGGTCTTGCCGGCGGCCTTGGTGATGACGCCAGCCTCCTCCAATCCCTTCAGGTGGAAGTGGACGGTGGAGGGGGAACTGAGCCCTACCGCCTCGCCGATTTCACGGACCGAGGGTGGATAGCCGTGCTCGGACTGGAAGGAGCGGATGTAGTCGTAAATCTGTTGCTGTTTGTTGGTGAGCTTCTTCACAGGAAGGTCCCCTTTCTTTTACACGGGCATATACAAACAAATGTTTTATTAAATATATCACACAAACACAAGAAAGTCAAACGGATGTTCTAAAAAATGAATACTTTTTTTGAACAGGGAAAAAGTGGCTTGTACTTCCGGCCACATACGATATAATTAGATATCATGTTATGCTTGTGTAAGGAGGTGGTGAGAACGTGCTGTCCCTGTTTCTCACCCATTTGAAAGGGTTGAAGAAAGAGGCGATCAAGTCGCCTTTGTTTATTCTGGCCGAAGTGGTGCTGGAGCTGCTGCTGCCGCTGATCATGTCGGAGATCGTGGACGTTGCCATCCCGGCGGGAGATACCAACCGCATTTTCCTGCTGGGTGGGGTGATGGTGGTGGTGGCTTTGGGGGCCATGGCCTGTGGCGTGCTCAGTGCCAAATATGCCACCTTTGCAAGCCAGGGGTTTGGCGCCAATCTGCGCCAGGCGCTGTTTGACAAGGTACAGGAGTTTTCCTTTGCGGACATTGACCGATTTTCCTCGGCCTCTCTTATCACCCGTATGACCAACGACGTCAACGCACTGACCATGATGTTGAACATGAGTCTGCGTATGCTGTTCCGTGCCCCGGCTATGCTGCTGTTTGCGCTGTGCATCAGTTTTTCCATCAACGCCAAGTTGGCGGCCATCCTGCTGGTTATCATCCCTGTCATGGCCCTGGCCATCGGCACGGTGATGAAGATTTGCGGTCGGCTGTTCGGCATTATGCAGCAGCGCATCGACGCTATGAACAACACCCTGCAGGAGAACCTGGTAGCGGTGCGGGTGGTCAAGGCCTTTGTCCGGCAGAACCACGAGAAGAAAAAGTTTGACAAGGCCAACGAGGATCTGATGCACGCCGGACTGAACGTGGGGCTGCGAGTGATCGCAACCTCCCCCATCATGACACTGGCTATGAATGCAGCCACCGTCGGAGTGCTGTACGTAGGCGGCCGCATGGTGATGGGCGGCACGTTCCTGGTGGGCGACCTGCAGGCGGTGCTGAACTATGTGTCCCAGGTGCTGATGAGTGTGATGATGGTGGCTATGGCGCTGCTGCATCTGGCCCGCTCGCAAGCCTGTGCCAAGCGCATCCGGGAGGTACTGGTCACGGTTTCCTCCGTCCGTGACGCAGAGGCGGCCGACAAAATTGAACTGCCTGCAGCCAAGGGGCGGGTGGAATTCCGTGACGTCAGCTTTCGCTACGTGGAGGGCGGCTCCGGTGACGATGTGCTGAAAAACATCAGCTTTATGGTGGAGCCGGGCAGCTTTGTGGCCATTGTGGGCGGTACCGGAACGGGCAAATCTTCTTTGGTCAATTTGATCCCCCGGTTTTACGATGTGACCGGCGGAGCCGTGCTGTTGGACGGACTGGATGTGCGGGAGTACCCGCTGGAGCAGCTGCGCAGCCGTATCGGCATGGTGCTGCAAACCAACATTCTGTTCACCGGAAGCATCCGGGAAAATCTGCTGTGGGGCAAGGAGGACGCCACGGAGGAGGAAATGATCCGGGCGGCCAAGGATGCTCAGGCCTATGATTTCATCATGGCCATGCCGGATGGTTTTGATACGCAACTGACCCAGGGGGGCACGAACGTGTCCGGCGGTCAGCGGCAGCGGCTGTGCATTGCCCGAGCCATGCTGCGCAAGCCGGCGGTGCTGATTCTGGATGACTCCACCTCCGCTGTGGACTCCGCTACCGAGGCAGCCATCCGGGACAGCTTTGCAAGGAATTTGAAGGACACTACCGTCATCATCATTGCCCAGCGCATCTCCTCGGTGCGCTATGCCGACGAGATCCTCGTGCTGGACGACGATCATATCGTGGGCCGTGGCAACCATGAGCAGCTGCTGGCGGAGAATGAAATTTATCAGGAGATCTATCGCTCCCAGCAGGAAGGGGTGGGTGAATAATGGCAGGACCTGCACGTGTTCCCGGCCCCGGCGGCGGTGGTCCCGGCGGTCGTGGCGCCCGAGGTGGCTATCAAAAACCCAAGCATGCGGGCGTTACCATTGCACGCCTTTCCCGCTATGCGCTGAAAAGCCCTGTCATGTTGCTGCTGGCACTGGTATGCCTGGCGGCGTCGGTGGGCGCCAATCTGGGCGGCACATATATGCTGCGTGGCATCATCAACAACTTTATTTGGTCGGGCTGCCGGGATTTTGGCGGACTGACCCGCTCAATTGCCGTTTTGGTGCTGATTTACCTTGTGGGTATTTTCGCCACCTACGGACAGGCGGCGGCCATGGTGCGGCTTGCCCAGCATGGCGTCAAGCAGCTGCGGCAGGAGTTGTTTGAAAAGCTGCAGAAGCTGCCGCTGTCCTTCTTTGACCGGCATCCCCACGGGGAGCTGATGAGCCGCTTTGTCAACGATGCGGACAATGTGCAGATGGCGCTGGAGCAGAGCATTGTGTCCCTGCTGTCCAGCTGCATGATGTTCGTGGGCCTTGTGGTGCTGATGGTGACCATCAACTGGCGCCTGTTTTTGGCCACCGCTCTTGTGCTGGTGGTCATGATGGTGTTGATTCGTGTGCTGGGCGGTCGTAGCCGCCGCAATTACCGTGCCCAGCAGGCGGCCATGGGCGCCATGAACGGCGATATTCAGGAGGTCATTGAGGGACTGAAGGTGGTCAAGGCCTTCACCCACGAAAAAAGCGCCAAGGAGAAGTTTGCCGGACTGAACACCACCTATCGGGATGCCGCCCGTAAGGCGCACTTCTACTCCATCATGATCATGCCTGTGTCCAATAACATGATGAACATCAGTTATGCACTAACCGCTGCCTTCGGTGGCCTGCTGTCTGTGCTGAGCGGGTTCGACCTGGGCGGTCTGGTGGTTTACCTGAATTACTCCAAGCAGGTGGGCCAGCCCCTAAACCAAATTTCCCAGCAGCTGTCTACCATCCTGTCGGCTTTGGCCGGTGCCGAGCGCATTTTCGCTGTCATGGATACCGAGCCGGAGGTGGATGTGGGTCAGGTAACCCTGACTGTGGCAAAGAAAGAGGCTGATGGCACACTGTCCGTCAGTGCGGACGGTAAGCGCACCGGCGTGTGGGCCTGGCGAGTACCACGCAGCAGCCGTATGGAGATGGTTCCTGTTGAACTTGCCCCGGACGGAACCCTGACTGAACTGGAGAGCACCACCCAGAATCCCGACCACGGCTGGGCGTGGAAGTATCCGGACCGGGAGGGCGATGTGGGCCTGCATCGGATTCGGGGCAGCGTGCGCAACGTGCCCGGCGAGGATTACTGTCTGGCCGAACTGAAGGGTGCTGTGCGCTTTACCAACGTGGACTTTTCCTATGTGGAGGGCAAACGCATCCTGCACGATGTGTCGGTTTATGCCAATCCCGGACAAAAGATCGCCTTTGTAGGCTCCACCGGTGCAGGCAAGACCACCATCACCAACCTGATCAACCGTTTCTACGAGATCGAGGGCGGCGAGATCACCTATGACGGCATCGACGTGCGGGACATCTGTAAGGATGATCTGCGCCGATCCCTGGGTGCTGTGCTTCAGGATACCCACCTGTTTACCGGCACCATCATGGACAACATCCGCTACGGCAGGTTGGATGCCACCGACGAGGAATGCGTTGCCGCAGCCAGAAGTGCCAACGCCCACTCCTTCATCCGTCGCCTGCCCCAGGGTTATGACACCATGGTCACCGGCGACGGAGCCAATCTGTCCCAGGGTCAGCGCCAACTGTTGGCCATCGCCCGTGCGGCGGTTGCCGACCCGCCGGTGATGATTTTGGACGAGGCCACCTCCTCTATCGACACCCGTACCGAGGCCCTGATCCAAAAGGGTATGGACACCCTGATGGAGGGACGGACGGTGTTCGTCATCGCCCACCGCCTGTCCACGGTGCGCAACTCCAACTGCATTGTGGTCATCGAAAAGGGTAGGATCGAGGAAAAGGGCGACCACGAGCAGCTGTTGGAGCAGCAGGGCCGCTACTACCGCTTGTACACCGGACAGTTCCAGCTTGTCTGAATAAATAACCGGACCTGCACAGCACGGCGGGTTTTTACTTGGTTTGGTTAC
>JAZSAQ010000044.1:0-25572 GCA_045601985.1 Lawsonibacter sp.
CCAGCCCCCCCAGAGGCTGACCAACTTCCTGCGCGCGGAGTAAACCCGGGCAGGCAAGCGTACCGGCATAACCGACCCCCCGCAGCCGAATGACTGCGGGGGGTCTTGTGTTTCTTTTTGGCAGAATACGGAAAGAGGGCAAAGATATCGAAAAGTCCATGTTTTGTAGGGAAAAGTCCATGGACATGGCGTGAAGGGATAAGATATAATAAGAAATATAGTAGACGCTTCTAAACGGTGGTTGGTTTTCACGTTGCATTTTGGAGCATTTACCCAAATTTGCACCTATTTGTAAATTGCACCTGCGGATGGCGAATGCTATACTTTTCCTGCAGACGGTAAAACGGCGTAGGGGTGTGATGTGCAAGCGGCACGAGGCAACGCTCCTGCCTGTAAAAACCAAGGAAACAAAGAGGAGGAAACAACATGAAGAAAGTCGCATCGTTCCTGCTGGCTTTGGTGATGCTGATCGGCATGTTGCCCGGCACGGCTCTGCCCGTGGCGGCGGCAAGCGATGGCACGCTGGATGCCTACTACACCTATGTCGAGATGACGACGGACGGTAAGCTGAACGAGGAGAAGTGGCTGCTGAAGGATAAGATCGGCAGCACCCCCGTTTTGCTGCTGTGTAACGAGGAAAATCTGTTCGTGGGTATGCAGACCACGGCGCAGACGGCTGAGTTTACCGTCGAGGGCGTGACCGCCAAGGTGGATCTGTCTGCCGGCACCGTTATGGTGGATGGTGCCAGCGCCGGCTCTGTGGCCGTCGATGTCGCCAAGGGCACGGCTGAGGTGCAGATCAAGCTGGGTGCTCTGGGTCAGTCTTACGACCCCAAGCAGACTATGGACTTTGCAGCCAAGATCGGCAATGACAGCTTTAACGGCAAGCTGAATTTCGCCCACAAGGCCATGCTGATGGTGGATGACTTTACCAACACCAAGGATAAGACCTACGCCTCCAGCCTGAACAAGGTCAATGACGAGGTCTACGTGGTGGAGGAGAACGGCTCTCTGCACTATCAGACCAACAATATGACCGAAAAGGGCACCGACGGCCGCATCGGCTGGATGACCGCCCGCTTTGCTCAGGGCCTGGACATCACCAAGGGGCATGAGATGGTGCTGAATGTGGACTTCAACGATCTGGTCGTGCCTGCGGCGGATATGCAGGCCTACTGGGGCATTACCGGTTTTTCTGTGTGCAACACGGTCGCCAACATTTGGGGCCACGGCTTCATCGCCGATAAAGAGGGCAATATCTACGTGGCACAGTACGAGGATAACCACCCCGCCGGTAAGAAGTTCGACACCGGCCTGGATCTGCCCGCCAAGGATGTGAACATCCGCATCGTGATCAACGATGATTTTCAGGCTGAGATCTTCGTAAATGGTAAGAGCGTGGCCAATTTTGACACCACCACCCGTAAGGGTACTACCAACAGCGGCGATGCCAGCCTGTATATCTGGGCGTCTACCGGCCGCCGTGACCTGACCGCCACCCGCAAGAATGACGTGCTGCTGCACGACATGTACATCACCCAGGAGGCACCTGCTGCCCAGATGACCTCTCCCGAGGTGAGCAAGGGCATGGTGAACGTTGACGGCGCCCCCGACGAGTCCTTCTGGACCCTGAACGGCAAAGTGGGCGACACCAAGTTCGGCAGCCTGTGCGACGAGGAAAATCTGTATATTGCGCTGGATAGCAAGGAAAGCAGCGTAGTGTTCACCTTTGGCGATGTGAAGGGTACTGCGAAACTGGGCAACAAGCCTTCCTTTGCTCTGGGCTTTACCCAGGGCAGCGCCATGGCTGGAAACGGCAAGGGACAGTATGAGATTGCCATCCCCCTGCGTCTGCTGCAGCAGACCGCTCCTGCCGGACAGAAGTTGGAATTTTCTGTTACGTCCGGCGGCAAGACCCGCAGCTTCCTGATGGCTCTGGGCGGCAACGTGCCCATGACCCAGACGGTTTATGCTCCTGTGTCCGGCGACGGCAAGAACGACGCCGTGGCATATCTGGATGCGGCCGGCCTGAAGATGGACGGCAGCATCAAGGATCTGCAGTGGTATACCCCCTATAAGGCGGCCGGTACCGCCGGCCCCGGCGCCGAGTTCGGTTTCCAGTGGGACGCCACCAACCTGTATCTGGGCGGCCAGATCTTCACCACCGCCCGTGCCAACAGCGTGGAGCTGACTGTGGGTGGCAAGACCCTGACCGCCGACCTGGTTGCTGAGACTGCCACGGCGGGCAAGGTGCTCCTGGCCGGCCAGACCATGGAGTGGGCAATCCCGCTGAAGGAACTGGGTCTTTCCGGTCTGAACGCCAAGACCAACTATGAACTCAAGGTGACCAACGGCGAGGGTACCACCAAGCTGTACGGCGAGCTGAAGCTGATCGGTACCAGCGTGGTGCTGGGCGACACCGCCACCGACCTGACCACCAAGGACTATACCTTCCGCTATACCCCTGCCGAGGCGACCTGGAAGCAGATGGATGGCTATCAGCATCTGTACGTCGACCCCAGCCAGGGTGCCACCACCACCAGCTATGAGCACTATGCGCTGCCTGTGCTGAATGGCAATGCGTATGACCTGACCGTGGAAATCGAGGCCCGCGCTTTGCCTACCATAACCGGTTCCTACGCCTGGCGTGGTATCTGCTGGGAGATCCGTCAGGAGCATCTGCAGGCCCGTTACGCCCTGCGTGACGACGGAAACGGTAATATTCTGATGGATTCTCTGTACATCGACGTGATTGAGACCGTGCCTACCGGCAAGAAGCTGGGCGACCGGTTTACCTTTACCATTTCCGTGGACAAGAACAACGTGCCCACCCTGTATATCGACGGCGTGAAGATCCACACGTTCCAGAAACTGGATCGCACCGTGTTCACTGTGGTGGACTCCATTCCCTTCCCTCAGCTGCGCTGCGACCTGACCTACAGCTACGTGGGTCCCAACGCCAAGGGCGAGTACCTGGGCATTGACGCAGACATCTTCTACACCCTGTGGACGCAGGCCTCTTATACCGATGACAAGGCTGTGGTGAACACTGCCCTGGATGCTATTACCGAGGAGAGTGTCTTGGCCGGCAGCGATCCCGAGGACGTGACCAAGCTGAACCTGACCAAGCAGGTCTACTTCAGCGAGAACGGCATTACCGTCCCCGTGACCTGGCGCGCCACGGATACTGCCACCGGTCAGGTGCTGTCCAACGTGAACGTGGATACCGGCGTGGTGACCAAGACCGATAAGCCCGTGTCCATTACCCTGACCGCCAGTGTCGCCTATGGTGAGGCAGGTGGCAGCAAGAACTTTGTGTTCCAGACCAAGGGAAGAGCTGTCGACGGCAAGATTGCCTTGCTGGTGAACGACGCAAACCCCTTCGGCGGCCAAGCTACCGACTTTACCGTGGACAGCTATGAGTACTTTGACACCACCCACAACAGTCTGGTGTTTGACCAGGGCTCCTCCAAGCAGTTCAACCGCATCGTGCTGCACGATCTGGACGAGGTATCCCGTGTGGGTCAGCGTCATTTGGGTGTGTTCATCAGCGACGATGGTAAGAACTTTACCAAGGTCACCGGCTGGCTGCTGTACCAGTCCGG
The DNA here is from genome assembly GCA_045601985.1 of Lawsonibacter sp. GTDB lineage: Bacteria > Bacillota > Clostridia > Oscillospirales > Oscillospiraceae > Lawsonibacter. The sequence goes on from JAZSAQ010000044.1 coordinate 3,606, forward strand.
CAAGGACTACACCATTTACAACATCAATGAGACCGCTCGCTTCGTGAAGGTTCACACCTATCACGATGCCATGGACATGACCGGCGTGGAGCCCAGCTTCTACAACGCCATTCAGTCCATGATGACGGTGTCCAGCGAAGCCTATCTGCCCGGGGCTAACGGCGACTTCGCCCACAAGGCCGAGGTCAAGGTGACCACCGGTGAGAAGGATTCTCCCGTGTTCATCTCCATCGCCTCTCTGGGTGCCAAGGCCGGTCAGTACAAGGCCGACGCCGCCGACTTCCGCTTTACCGTGGGTGACACCGTGCTGGCCCACTGGTACAACGGCAAGGACGGCTTCTACGTCCGTGTGCCTTCCGTGCCCGCTACCGTTACCGCCCAGTGGGGTTGCAACTCTGCCAAGGACTTCTCCGACCCCGAGGCCGTGTTTGAGGTGACCTACGGCAACGTGTCCCTCATCAACCTGTCCAAGGAGACCTACGATATCTTTGGCTCCTTTGATGCTATGGGTTCCCATGGCCGTCCCTTCATCTTCCCCAATGGTGACGTGGTTGTGGTAGGTCGTCGCTGGCGTAACGGCGGCAACGCCGATATCGCCGTGTACCGCTCTACCGACGGCGGCTTTACCTTTACCGAGCGAGCCATCCTCGCCCTGGACGAGAGTCGTGACAGCGCCCCCATGGGCGCCGGTTACCGTGGCTCCGGATTCGGCGGTTTCCTGTGGGATGAGGAGCTGAACCGACTGTACATCATCGGCTACAGTGGCCGCACCGACGACACCGAGAACGACTACCGCCTGTGCCTGACCTACTCCGACGACTACGGCTACACCTGGTCCGAGGTGCGCTTTATCACCGACCCCGTTATGCCCAAGGTCAAAGAGAACGACTACATTCTGCAGAATCCCCGTGGTGAGGGCAAGACCCGTGCCATTCTGTACTGCGATGGCCTGAAGCTGCAGGACGCCGACGGCGACGGCCCCAACGTGGACTATGTCATCGTCCACGCCCTGGCCGACCGTGTTAATGACCACGGTGTCACCACCGCCATCTACTCCAAGGACGGCGGCAAGAGCTGGATCGCCAGCGACACCCTGATGAACCTGGATATCCCCAGCTTCGGTAATATGCAGCTGGGCGATACCAAGTCCACCACCACCGAAAATGGTATGTCCGAGTCCGGCTTTGCCCAGCTGGATGACGGCACCCTGTATGTGGTTATCCGTGCCCAGCAGGAGGGTAACTTCTACCTGTCCGAGGGCTTCTCCTACGACTTCGGCAAGACTTGGACGACCCAGTATTCCAAGATTCTGTCTGCCAACACCTCGCCCGTGCTTATGAAGTACGGCGAGGATCGCCTGATCCTGCACTCCAGCCGCACCGGCACCGGCATGCACGCCTATCGCCGTACGCCTATGCATTTGGGTGTGTCCAGCGATAACTACAAGACCTATGACCACTACCTGGATCTGACCTTCTCCACTGCGTTTGACAGCATTCAGGACGGTCAGAACCGTATGACCCAGCCCGGTATAGGCATTACCGCCGACGGCAAGCGTGCCTTTGTTAGCTGGTATGACCACACCTACAAGGACAAGGCGTACAACTCCGCCAGCACGGTGGGCTTCCTGGTGGAAGAGTTCGACGAGATGATCTACGGCACCAAGGGTGCTTACGAGGACTTTGAGGATGCTTCCCTGAAGTACATGGGCTGGCTGACCGATCTGGGTGCGACCATCGAGCTGACCCGGGAGACTTCCGTGTCCGGCATGCGCTCCATGAAAGTTTTGGATGCCAACAGCAACAAGGCCACTCACGCCGTGCGTCAGGTCCCCGCCATGAAGGCCGGTACCGTGGGCGCCAAGGTTATGGCTCCCGCATCCAACCAGAGCGAGTTCGTCTTTGAACTGAAAGCCGCTTACAACTTCGTCTATCTGCAGCATGCCCTGATGGCTGTGTCCTTTGCTCCCGACGGCACGGTCAGTATCTGCTACAAAGACAGCAAGGTACCCGTTGCCAAGGTGGAGCCCGGTACCTGGAACGACGTGGCGCTGTCCTTCGATATCGGCGCTAAGATGGGCAGGCTGACCGTCAACGGCAAAGTAGTTAAGGACGACGTGAAGCTGATGACCAGCCAGGTCATGTCCCCCGTGACCAAGAACGGTCCCGTGAGAATGGATCAGGAGGATGTGGTGCGTGAGATCTGTGCGGTTCAGTTCAGCCAGGTCGAGGGGACTCAGGTCAACGGTGATTGCCTGTACGTGGATGACTTCTACGCTACCGAGCTGACCGAGGCCCTGAACCGTGCCACTGAAAACATCAGCTTTGCTGATGTGAGCAAGAGCGATTGGTTCTATGACGCTGTCAGCTTTGCCGTGGAGAACAACATCATGTCCGGCTACAACGCCGAGCAGTTCGGCCCCAACGATACCCTGAACCGCGCTATGGTGGTGCAGGTGCTGTACAACAAGGAGGGCCAGCCCGCCCTGAACGGCCTGACCCACAGCTTCTCCGATGTGCCTGCCACCCAGTGGTTCAACAACGCAGTCACCTGGGGCAGCAACCGTGGCGTGGTCAGTGGCTTCGGCGGCGGTGTGTTCAAGCCTGAGGATGCCGTGACCATTGAACAGGTTGCCGTCATTCTGTGCAACTACTCCGGCACTCCCGCCGGTTACGGTGATCTGTCCAAGGTGGGCGGCCACAGCGCTTGGGCGGCCAACGCTCTGCGCTGGGCAGTGGATATGGGCATCCTTGAGAACGTGCCCTTTACCAACGCCACCGAGCAGGCTACCCGAGCTCAGACGGCCCAGATGCTGACCAATTATCTGCGCAAAAACTGATTGATCCCCGAAACACCCCCCGCAGTTCATTCGAACTGCGGGGGGTGTTTGTTTAACCGATGTTTTATGCCGAGCGGTGGGAAAAGATTGTTGCACCCGACATAGCCAGTCGATACTGGGTGGGAGCTACTTTGCAAATTTGCGAAAACTCAAAAAGTTCGTTTTTTATGGCGATAGTCGTTAGGACAAACGAAAGCGGCTGATGGTCAGGTAAGGTTGACCATCAGCCGCTTCTCGGTTATTTCCCACGTGACGTGAGAATGAATGGTGGAGGCGACCCACGACCCTCCATTCTCACGCCCGAACCTATATGGATATGAAGGCTATCCCGGGCGCCGGAGGGGTGGATGGCAAGGAGAACCATCCCCAATTCAAATTGTTTGTAAATGATTGGTGTACACAAACGTGCAATTTTCACACCATTCCTCCCATATATGAAGTTCTATTTTGATATTTAGGAGGAACGAATGTACATTAAGAAAACTTGCGGCTATGTGTTCCAATCCCTGCCAGTACCACTATCGGAGAAAGGATGGTTGGATTTCTACACTCCAACCACACATCAAAGCAGTACTTGGAAATACTGGAAAGCAACCCTCGACCCCAAACTGTGTCCGGCCTGCCTTGCCCAACACGGAAAAATTTATGCAAAAGGAGAGATACCCGATGTCGAGCCACCTTTGCACGACCGCTGCAGATGTGATATACTTCCAATGGAAGCGATCACACCCGGCGGGGCAACAAAAGACGGCGTGAACGGTGCCGATTACTGGCTTGCAATGTATGGTAGTTTGCCGGACTACTACATTACCAAAGCAGAACTGTACACCTTGGGATGGAAGAACGGGAGATCCGTTGCATCGAAGGCGCCGGGAAAAATGGTATTCGGCGGCATCTACGGAAATGACGACGGGCATCTGCCCTCAGCTCCCGGACGGATTTGGTATGAAGCAGATATCAACTATTACGAAGGCAGACGAAACCGGCATCGCATCTTATTTTCCACTGATGGGTTGATTTTTGTCACCTACGATCACTATCGAACCTTTTTTGAGGTCGACTTAGGAGGCTAATATGGAAGAACGAATTGCTGTGACCCTTGATTTTACCGACTGCAAATATCTTTTTGAGGTGTTCAAGGAAATGCGTACGAAGATGGAATGGGACGATGATTTCGGCGAAAACCTGAGCGCTCTTTGGGACATTCTTTGGGGTATGCCCTACAAGGGGGATGATTTCACCATCCTCCGCCCCCGGTTCTTTACGAATATCCCCTACGGGCATGACAGGGAATTTACCGAGTATGTGGATAAAATCTGCTCCATTTTTCAGCGCGCTCATCAGTGCGGAATCATCACCGTGGATATCAGGTATACGGATGGCTTGATCTGAATTAAAACTGCAAACAAAAAAGAATGTTGCCTGAATGGATGGTGGAGATACCCCACGACCTTCCATTCAGGCAACATTTTTTATATCCGTTTTGCCGTCCATCGGCTTGGCATTTCGGGGTTGCGGAAATGCCGTGAGCAAGGTTTCTGTGGCGTTGGTGGAGGGTGCGCAAGGGGCACCATTATGTTATCGGGCAGAGAAACGGGATTCCCTTCTGCTTTTAGAGAGTCAAGATGATTTGTTATAGAACGGATTTTGGAAGAGGAAAACTAGCGGTTTGGAACACGGATAGCGGTGAAAATGCTAAAAATGTCAGTAGACTTAGAAAATGTGTTGTTGTAAAATGAAAGCAGAAATCTTGCAAAAACGGAGGAAAAGCGAATGAAACGAGCGATGTCTTTCCTGCTGACGTTGGTTATGCTGCTGGGTATGCTGCCCGGCGTGACCATGGGTGTCAGTGCGGCCCAATCCGGTACGCGGCAGGCTTACTACACCACCGCCAAGCTGGAGGTGGACGGTAAGCTGGAGGAGAGCGGCTGGCTGTTGAACCAGACCATCGGCAACGCACCGGCGGCTCTGCTGTGCGACAGCGACGGCCTGTATGTGGGTGTTCAGACCGAGGCGCTGACCGCCGAGCTGACCATCAACGGTGTGGCGGTGACGGCCAATTCCGATGCCGGTACTGTGACCGTCAACGGCAAGACCGAGGGTAAGGCTGCCCGCAACAACGCCCAGGGCACTATGGAGTTTATGGTGCTGTACTCTGCGGTGGGCATGACCTATGACCGCGCGGCTCGGGTGCCTTTTGCTATTTCCGTGGGCAAGGACAGCTTCAACGGCGAGCTGCTGCTGGCTGACCAGAAGGTTCTGCTGGCCGAGGATTTCAACGATATCACGAAGTTGCCCGGCAAACCCGGTCAGGATACCAGCGAAATTTACGCTGTGCAGGGTGAGAATGGCTCCGTCCACTACAAGTCCGGCACCCTGACCGAAGCGGGCGGCTCCATGAGTTATCCCACCTGGAAGGTGGACGGAATCGGCCTTGACCTGAACCGGGGCTTTCAGCTGTCCCTGACCGCCGACTTCAACGATTTGGCTATTCCCGACCCCGCCAATGAAAACCGCTTCCCCTTGACGGGCTTTGCCATTGATATCCGCGGCAACAGCCAAAGCCGCTATGGTTTTCATGCCGACGAGGCGGGCAATATCTATGTATCCATGTATGTGCTGGGCAAGGAAACAACCAAGAAGGTGGATACCGGTCTTGATCTGCCCGCCAAGAACGTCAAGGTGTTCATTGATGTGAACGATGACTTCGAGTCCAAGGTGTACATCAACGGCAAGCTGGTGGGAACCTTCCCCAAGTCCGGCCGCACTCCCGATGCCGGAAACTTCTATCTGTGTGCCACTACCGTCTACCGCGGCAGCAACAGCCGCAAGACCGATGTGGAAGTGTACGATTACTTCGTGACCCAGGCGGCTCCCAACCTGCCTTTGGCGGCGGACAAGCTGCCCCGGGTGGGCATCCTGACCCAGGACGGCACCCTGTCCGAGGGTGTGTGGAATCTGTCCACCACCTTGGGCGGCAGCCGCTTCGGCGTGCTGTGCGATGACCAGTACCTGTACTTCGGTCTGGAGAGTCAGCAGAGCGAGATGCGCTTCACCCTCGGCGAGCAGACCCTGACCTGCAAGCTGGGCAAGAATCCCTCTGCCGCCGTGGGCTATACCATGGGCACCACCATCAAGGGTAACGGCAAGGGACAGTACGAGGTGGCCGTGCCCCTGAACCTGCTGAACATCGAGTCCATCAGCCGGCAGAAGCTGAATATGATTGCCACTGCCGGCAATGCCCAGCGCCAGTTCGAGTTGGTTTTGGGCGAAAAGGAACTGGTTTTGGTGGAGTATGCCCCTGCCGCCGGTGACGGCAAGCAGGACGCTATTGCCTATTTGAACACCGATACCCCGACGCAGGACGGTGCACTGAAGGAAAACCAGTGGTATCCCTACCTGACCGCCGCCGGCTCTGCCGGTGCCCCCGCCGCCGGCGTGGGTCTGCTGTGGGATGCCAGCTATCTGTATGTGGGCGGTCAGGTCTACAGCGCCAACCAGGCCAAGGGCCTGACCCTGACCCTGAACGGCAAGACCTTTACCGCCAATCCTTCCACCGGTACCACCTCCGCCGGCAATTTTGTAGCCGCCGGACAGACCTTTGAGTGGCGCATTGCCATGGAAGATGCCGGCATTGCCACCGGCATGGATGTGCAGGTGCCCTACGAGATGAAGATTGAGGGCGTGGGCGGCGCCAGCAAGATGTATGGTACCGCCACTTTGGCGGCGCAGACCATGGTCTTTGGAGATACCTGCCGGGATGTGAGTGCCAGGGAGTACACCAACATCACCGCCGCCAGTGTTGTCCACACCAAGTGGGCACAGGATGACGGCTTCTACAACACCAAGACCGATGCTGCCGCTTTGGGTTCCAAGAATGAAATCTACCAGCACTTCACCAGCCTGCTGAACTATGCCGGCGGCGGTGGCTATGAGTTTACAATCGATGTGACCCTGAACGACCTGCCCCATAACGTAAACACCCTTGGCTGGCGTGGTCTGTGTTTTGAGCTGCGTGAGCCCACTCTGCAGACCCGTTACAACCTGCGCAATGACGGAAAGGGCAACGTGCTGATGGATATCCTCTATGCCCGTGATGTGGTTACTATGGACACCGGCATCAAGCTGGGTGAGCGCGCCACCATCACCATGAAGGTCAGCGAAACGCTGGTTCCCGCCATGTACGTCAACGGCAAGCTGGTGGCGACCTTCCCCACGCTGGATCGTGCCCGGTTTACCATCAATGACAACTACCACATGCCCCGCATGATCATGCAGGTTGTCAACCACGACCGTGCCAAGAACGAGGACGGTACGCTGGGCGTGGTCAATGCCTACATCCATGACATCCGCATGGTGAAGAACGTCTACACCGACGTGCAGGGTATGCTGGAGGATACCGCACAGACCCTGACCGAGGACCGGGTGCTGGGTGCCGAGAATCCCGAGAACGTGGGCAAGCTGAATCTGCCCCGCGAGCTAATTGGCAAGAGTATGGTTTGCTCCGTAGATTGGAAGGCCATCGACCGCAACACCGGCGAGGTGGCCGACTATGTGAATCTGGACACCGGCGTGGTCACCCACGGCAGCAAGCCTGTGGTCTTTGACCTGATTGCCACCATCCGCTATGAGGATGCATCCCTGACCAAGACCTTTACCTTTGCCGCGCAGGGCATTCAGGCGCAGAGCAACGTGGGCCTGATTGTCAAGGATACCAACCCCCTTACGGGTCAGGTGACCGATTGGACGGTGAACAAGTACCTGTACTTTGACACCACCCGCAACAGTATCGTCTTTGACCAGGGCACCAGCCGCCAGTTTAACACCATCAAGCTGTACGATTTGGACGAGGTGTCCCGCTTCAGCCAGCAGCACTTGGGCGTGTTCGTCAGCGATGACGGCATTACCTACACCAAGGTGAACGGCTGGATGCTGCATCAGAACGGCAGCGAGTACACCATCTACAACCTGTCCGCCAAGGGCCGTTATGTGAAGGTGCATACCTATCACGATGATTATGAGCGTGAGGGTGAGCTGCCCGGCTTCTACAACAGCCTGCAGGACATGATTACCGTCAGCAACAACGAATTCCTGCCCGGCGCCAACGGCGCCTTTGCTCACAGCGCCCAGTACGCCGTGAAGGAAAGCGGCAAGGATGTGCCCGTGTATGTCAGCCTGTCCGCCTTGGGAGCCAAGGCCGGTGAGTACAAGAACGGTGCAGCGGACTTCCGCTTCACTATGGGTAACACCACCCTGGCCCACTGGTACAACGGCAGCGACGGTTTCTACGTCCGTGTGCCGGAGGCGCCCGCTACCATCACCGCCCATTGGGGCTGTGCCTCGGCCGAGGATTTCTCCAATGCGGAGAATGTGTTTGAGGTTAGCTACGGCAATGTGGCATTGATTGACTTTACTCTGGACTCCGACCTGTCCTCCCACGGCCGTCCCTTCACCCTGTCCAACGGCGACATCATCGTGGTGGCCCGCCGCTATGTCAACGGCCAGGGGGACGGCAGCCTGGCTATGGTGCGCTCCACCGACGGTGGCCGCACCTTTAGCAAGAAGAGCACCCTGGTGGCGGCGAACATCTCCGGTGCCGCCCTCGGCTTTGGCGGCTACCTGTACGATGAGGAGATTGACCGCCTGTACGTCTTTGGCTACATCGGCTTTACCAAGGACAGCAACGACTACCGCCTGTTCTATACCTATACCGAGGACTGCGGCTACACCTGGACCGATTGGGTTGCTTTGACCAACCCGGCCAAGGAGCCCATTAAGGATACCGACATCATCGTGCCCAACATGAAGGAGGACATCCACCGCGCTATCCTCTACTGCGACGGCATCAAGCTGCGTGAGGCGGACGGCGCCGGCCCCAACGTGGACTACGTCATCGCCTATAACGATACGGCGCAAAAGACCGGGTACAATCTGATGACCTGCGTCTACTCCAAGGACGGGGGTAAGACCTGGCTGGCCAGCGACAACGAGCTGATGATGCCCCTTAACACCGGCGGCGCCAGCAATCAACATGAGGACGGCATTACCGAGCACAGCCTGATTCAGCTCAGCGACGGCCGCCTGCACGTGCTGTGCCGTGCCCAGCAGCAGGGCAACTACTACTTCTACGAGGGCTTCTCCTCCGACGGTGGTATCACTTGGACCGGTGATTACTCTAAGGTGATTTCCTCCAACACCTCTGCCGTGGCGGTGGAGTACAACGGACACCGCCTGCTGATGTGGTCCAGTTACAACTCTATGGGTACCAAGTCCTACCGCCGTGCCCCCATGCACATCGCTTATAGCGAGGATGACTTCCGGAGCTTTGGCAAGGTAATCGACCTGACCTTCGGTACCTCTTACGATGGTCTGCACGAGAAGTACTATCACTTCACCCAACCCGGTATCGCCATCAGCAAGGACGGCAAGGATGCGCTGGTGGCCTATTGGGATGCCAGTACCTACCGCCGCGCCGATTTGGATGTCCGTGCTACTGTGGGCTTCCTGGTGGAGGACTTCGACCAGATGCTGTACCACAACAAGGGCGGCTATGAGGACTTCGAGACCTCCTCGTTGAAGTACGAGGGTTGGCTGCGCCACCTGACCGATCAGTTTGCGTTGAGCCGTGAGGAGTCCGCCTCCGGTCTGTGGTCTATGAAGCTCAACGGCACCGAACCTGTTTACGCTACCCGTCAGCTGCCCTCTATGAAGGTGGGCACCGTGGGCGCCAAGGTCAAGGTGCCCAGCGGCAATGCCAATGACTTCTATATGTACCTGAAGGCCGGTTACAACTTCGATGGTCTGCGGCATTCGTTGGCCGCTGTGGCCTTCAGCCCCGACGGCACCATCAGCGCCGCCTATCCCGACGGTAACGTGGCTTTGGCCAAGGTGACCCCCGGCAGTTGGGTGGATGTGGCGGTCAGCTTTGACATCGCCGCCAACACCGGCGCCCTGTACGTGGATGGCAACAAGGTGGGCGACATCGCCCTGAACACCTCCGCACCCCTGTTGGACGAGATGGTGGAGGATGTCATTCAGGAGATTACCTGTGTGCAGTTTGCCCAGCCCCTGCTGGCAAACGGTCAGGCCAGCTTCCTGTATGTGGATGACTTCTACGCCAACGAGCTGACCACCGCCCTGAAGCGAAACTCCGATGCCGGCTTTGCCGACGTGAGCAAGGGCGACTGGTATTACGAGGCGGTGAACTTCGCCGTGGAAAACGGAATCATGAGCGGCTACAATGCCACCAAGTTTGGCCCCAACGATACCCTGACCCGTGCCATGGTGGTGCAGGTGCTGTACAACAAGGAGGGGCAGCCCGCCCTGAACGGCCTGAAGCACAACTTCTCTGATGTTCCTGCCAACCAGTGGTTCAACAATGCCGTCACCTGGGGCAGCAACCGGGGCGTGGTGTCCGGCTTCGGCGGCGGTGTGTTCAAGCCCGAGGATGCGGTCACCATCGAGCAGGTGGCGGTCTTCCTGCGTAACTACTCCGGCACTCCCAACGGCAACGGCGACCTGTCCGGTGTGGGCAGCTACAGCGATTGGGCTGCCGATGCCCTGAAGTGGGCGGTGGAGAAGGGGATCCTTGAGAAGGTTCCTTTCACCAACGCAACGGAAAAGGCCACCCGCGCCCAGACGGCCCAGATGCTGACCAACTACCTGCGGAACAGTTAATCAAACATTTCTTTGCAAGAGCAAACCTCCCCACTTCACTGTGGGGAGGTTTTGCTTACGATTGACCAGGAAAAGCTTGGTCGTCCTCAATATGACGAGGAAAGCGTATCTAAAATAGATTATTAGATTTGACTAACCAGCGTTTTATGCCGGTACTGGACAAAAGCTTGCCGCACCTGACATGGCCAGTCGATACTGGACAAGACGGACTTTATAAAATTACACACGTTCAAAAAGTTTGGTATTTCAAGCCGAGCCTGCACAGCACAAAGAAATACGCCTCATGGCCAGCAAAGGTTGACCATGAGGCGTATTCTTGTTATTTCTCACATGACGTGAGAATGAATGGTGGAGGCGACCCACGACCCTCCATTCTCACGCCCAAATCCATATAGATTGGCTGGGGAGGAGAGGTGTCGTGGCCGGGATGGCAAGGAAATTCAACTATGTATTCATGAAATTTGTGATAAGTGTACCGAAACATACAATATTTTATGGCTGTGAACCTATATGTGAAAGACTATTTTGCATGTAGGAGGAAAATGTGTGTACAAAGTTAAGAAAAAGGGGTATGTTATAGGAAAGTCCATTTGTCGTAGTTCGGCTAAAAAAGTATGGCGCATTATGTATGAAAGCAGACGATGGAAGCTTTGGCGAACAATCATCACACCGGGAACGTGCTATTACTGTGCATCTATGAATGGAAGAATTCTGGCGATTGACGATCCCAGGATTTTTGACATTCCGGTTCATGAGAGGTGCGGGTGCTCTGTTGAAACTGTGACGGCGATTGTGGCAGGCACTGCTACCAATGCGGGAGCGGATGGAGTGGACTTATATGTGGCTCGTCACGGCATATTGCCGGGGTATTATGTATCCGAAGCTGAGGCCGAAGCGCAAGGATGGAAAAAGTGGCTTGGAAATTTGGCGGAGGTCTTACCTGGCAGAATGATTGGTGGCAAACCATATAAAAATCGTAATCATAAGTTGCCGGAAGCGGAAGGGAGAGTTTGGCATGAAGCGGACTTTGACTATGTGCGTGGATACCGAAACACTTGTCGTTTGTTATATTCAAATGATGGATTGATGTTCGTTACCTATGACCATTATGCCACTTTTTACGAAATTGGAACGGAGAATTTGAGATGAAATACATTACATTGGATTTTGCGGGGATAAAGAGCCTGTGGGAGCTGCATGAATATTTCAAAACGGTCTTTCAACTGCCGGAGCACTATGGCCGGAATATGGATGCGCTTTGGGATTGCCTGTATTACTCTTTTGAGTTTCCGACAACAATCAAGCTGAAAAACATATCGGCCATTCCCGACGAGATGGGTGACGAGGTCGAAATTATGTTGGAATTATTCGACGACTTGCAGCGTGAGGACAAGAAAGTCACGGTTGTTGTGGAGGCGGACTCGTAATTCGAGGTTGCCCGAAAGCGGAATAAGGGAAAAGAAATGTTGCGTGAATGGATGGTGGCGGTACCCCACGACCTTTCATTCACGCAACATTTTTAGTTCTTGTTTTGCCCTTCATCGGCTTGACGATTTGGGGTTGGATTTTTGTTTTTTGAGCTGTTTCCGTGCCGTTGGTGGAGGGCGGACTTATTCGATCAGCCCGTACTTCACCTTGATACGATCCAGTTTCTCCAGCATCGGCTCCGCTGCCAGCAGCAGGAAGATGACGGTGGCACCGGCGTGGACCAAATCCATGGGCAGGCCGCTGACGTAGTAGGCCAAAAGCATATCCCAATTCAGTGCCTGGGTGTTCCACATAAGGGCGGAGGCCGGATTCATGATGCCACCGTAAATAAACACGGCCGCAAAGGCGCCAAAAACCGCAAGCGCCTGCCGGCTGCGCGCCAACCACCCTTTGCGGAACAGCACCCCGGCCAAGAAGCCGATGATGCCCATGCTGAACATCTGCCACGGAGTCCACGGCCCCTGACCGAAAAACAGGTTGGACACCAGCATAGTCATTGCCCCTACCAAAAAGCCAGTTTCTCCGCCCAACGCGACTCCGGCGATGATGGTCAAGGCCAAGACCGGCTTAAACTGGGGCAGCATAAAGAACAGACTTTTTCCAGCGATACCAATGGCACACAGGGCGGCTACGGTGACCAGCTCCCGGGCCTTTGGCTTCCGGGACTCATACACCAACAGGAAGGGAAGCATACACTCCAGCAGAACCAGTAAGCCGACAATGTTATAGTGCCGTCCGCCCAAGTAGGTCACACCCACAAAGATGGTCAGGGGGATGAACAGCAAAATCATGGCGCAGGCTACCCGGGTCCGCTTGCCCAGTTTGCGTTTTTGCAAGGGGGTTTGGAGGTGAACCGGATGTGGTGACAAACGACCAATGGCCCACACGAACACGCCCAAGGCGGCCAGCAGAACGGCATAAAGGAACAGTTGCGATTGACCTAATTGACTAACACCGTCTTTGCCGATGAGGGCGGACAGATCCACGATGCTTGCGGCGGACAGCAAGGCATAGACCGCCGCAAGGGCGGCACCGATGGCAACCAGCTTGCGCCAAAGGGGGAGGGGTGGCACCGTTTGACTCGTGGAGCCCGCTTCGGCCGGTGGTTGGGGTACGTAGCCGGGGCGGAATGTTGTGGCGACTTCTCCACCGCAGCAGGCCACAACATCCGACACTGTGACGGCTTGGGAGAACAACTCCCGGGCCATGCGATTGACGGAGGTGGTGTAGAAATGGTTGCCGGAGAAAAATTCTCTTGGAGTGCCCTCTGCCACGATAGTGCCATCGAAGAACAGGCCGCATCGGTGGGCATATTGGGCACAGAACGCTACATCGTGGCTGACCATCAGTACCGAAATACCTTTGGAGAGCAGTTCGTCCAAAATGGAAGCAAACACAGCCTTGAAGGGGGCGTCCAAACCCTTGGTCGGCTCGTCCAACAGCAAAACTTGAGGTTGGGTGAGCAGGACTTTGGCAAGGGCCGCACGCTGCTGTCCGCCGCCGGACAAATCGTAAGGATGGCGGTCCAGAAACCCATCCAGCCGACACAGGGCGATGGTCTGCCGTAGGAGGGATTCTTGCTCCTGTGTGGGTAGGGGGTGGGTGCGGAATACCTCCTTCAAATCGGCCAAGACGGTGTTTTTGACAAACAAGGTCTGGGGATTTTGGGGCAGGAGGCTGATGGACACATTTGCGGAAACCTTTCCACGGTGCGGGGTGCGAAGACCGGACAGAACACGCAAAAGCGTACTTTTCCCGGCACCGTTTCCACCCATCAGGGCGAAAAACTCTCCTCGGTGCAGGTCGAAGGAAAGGCCGCGGATTACGTCGGGGGAGTCTTTCTCATAGCGGAACCACAGTTGGTCACAGCCGAGCACAACCTCCTCGCCGCAGGCGGGGATTTGCTCCGGAGGGAGGGGGCATGTAGGATGGTTTGCGGTGTGCTGATGGAGGAAGGCATTGCCGTCCCGCACCGTGACCGGGCAGGTTAGGTCGCTCTGTACTCCTGCCCACACCTGCATAGGGGCAGGCATAGCAAGGAACATATCGCTGCCGGCATTTCTTAACTGCAATCCAATTTCCTGGGGATTACCTTGACAGAGCACATTTCCCTTGTCCAAGACTAAAACACGGGAGGCCACGGCGAAGGCATCTTCCAAGCGATGCTCGCTGAGGATAATGGTGGTACCCATCTCCCGATTGATGCGACCCAGCAGAGCAAGAAACTCCGAAGCGGCGATGGGATCCAGTTGGGCGGTAGGCTCGTCCAAAATCAGCACATCGGGCTGCATGGTCATGACGGATGCAAGGCTCAACAGCTGCTTTTGTCCGCCGGACAGCTGGCTGACGGGGCGGTAGAACCAATCCTCGATGCCGAAGAATGCGGCAATCTCTGCCACACGGCGGCGAATGGTGGGGGTATCGAATCCAAGGCTTTCCAAACCAAAGGCGAGTTCGTGCCACACCTTGTCTGTGACTACCTGATGCTCCGGGGATTGCTGGACAAAGCCGATGCGTTGCGCCTGTTCCCGGTCGCTGATTTGGGACAGGGGCTGGCCACAGAAGTGGATTTCACCCTGCAGCAGACCGTGAGGGGTCAGGCAGGATTTTAAGTGTCGCAGTAGTGTGGATTTGCCGCAGCCAGAGGGACCACAGAGCAGGAGAAATTCTCCTTGCTCCACGCACACAGAGAGGTTGTGCAGAGCGCAAGTGACCTGCTCCGGGTAGGAAAAACTCACGTTTTGGAGGGTATAGAGTTCCATACGCGCTCCTCTCTGATGTTGATAGCCACCGGTGTGATGCACAGGGCGAGGTAGATAAGATAAAAGGTGCAGGAAACGGGAGTCAGGTCTGCGCCCCGGATGCTGGGGAAGTAGCGGAAATCAAACCCGTGTGCCACACCGCCGGCCAGCAGGTACAGACCGCAGAACCCGAGCCACAGCAGCAGATTCCAATCCCGGCTGTCGAAACGGTAGATGGAGAATGCCGTGCGGCCCGGAAGGCCATACCCCCGGCTTTTCATGCTGTCTGCCGTTTCGATGGCATTTTCCAGCGCCCAGGTTACCGTGACGGAGAGGATGGTAATAGCGGTTTTGGTGCGGCTCCATAGGCTGCCTCGGCTCACATCCCGGCCGATGCTGCGCTGACCTTGGGCAACCGCGGACAGTTGCGCCTTGAACGTTGGAACGAAACGCAGCGTCATGCTCAACACGAGGGACAGTACCGGAAGAATGCGTCCGAACAGATACACAAACTTGTCCGAGGTGATGACCCGGTTAAAGCTGCGAAACCACAGCAGGGTACAGGCCAGCGTGGTGCCGGCGGACAGACCATAGAGAATACTCTCCAAAGTCAGAGGATTTCCCGTGGGCAGATAGGTGAGGATGGTCACACCCTCGTGGCTGAAGGCGGGGTTGATGATAGCAGTAAGTACCAGCATGGGTAGGCAGAAGGTCAGGAGAAACCGCCCGGCTTTCCGACCCTCCTGTTGCAGGGTATAGACCAGCCCGCAACACAGGGAGATGCCCTGCGCCAAAGGATGAGAGAGGGTCAGAACGCCAACGAAAACCACACCGAAGTAAAGGAAATTGACCAGCGGATGATAGGTTTCAAAGGTATCTTTCATAGTTACCAAGCATTCCCTCCGCCGATGTCTTTACCCAAATCGCAGGTGTAGCGCCACTCCACCACGTCGCCCTGTTTCAGCTGATAGCGGCTACAGCCGTAGTTGGGGTACCAGCCGTTGACCCGGTACATCCAGCCGGACAGGTCACCGCAGTCGAACTCGTAGAGGTTGTGGATGCCCTCGGTTTAGTCGCTGTTATAGATGGGTGTCCAGGAGGACTCCATGTGGATGCCCTTCTCGCGACAAATGCGCTGCAGCACGTCAAAGACGGATTCCCCCTCGTAGAAAGTGACGGTCTGCTTGGACAGAATAACGCCATTGGAGGGAACCAACCCCAACTTCGCGCTATCCAGTTGGGATAGGTTGTTCAAAATGGTGCTGCATTCGATGGAGAAGGTGCAGGTGTAACTCTTTTTAGTGTTTACCTGCTGGTCTTGGGGTTCGGTCGGTTTGGGTTTTCCGGCCGGAATGGGGTCGGTTTGATAGCGGTCTTTTTCACCGCCTCTACCGCCGGTGGTAGTGGAGTACACCGGCTCCGAACCGGTGGTGGCGCCGGACAGATAGCTGTCGGATTGGTTCTGGGCAGAGCCGGTTGCAGAAGAGCCAGAGGAGGAAGGTATTGAGGTGTGAACTGATTCATTCCCGGTTTGGCCGTTGGACAGATAGTTGTCCTGAGGTGCTTGCTGTGGCGTGGTATTGGGAGTATCCGTGCTTGGCCGAGAACCGTGGACGTGCTCGCTATCGGATTGCCCCTGGGAGAGATATTGGCCTTGGGACGTGGGTACCTGCTCTTTTGCGGAATCGGTTGACGATTCGGAGGGGGCGGGTTGGTTGGAGTGAAGCTGAGTGTCCGTGCTGCCGGGGGCAGACAAATAGCTTTCGTCCTTCTGAGTTGTCTGCGACGAAGCGGAGTCGGTCGGCTGGTCCGGGACGGTTTGTACACCATCCGGAAGAATTCTTACAACCCCGGTCACTGCGTTGACCGGCAGGTTGACAATGGTGGAATTTGTTCCGGTAAGGGACACGGAAGAAACCAGCTGATCCCCAACCCAAGCGTTGGCGCTGTCGGCCTGCCACACTTCGTTCAAGCGGACGGACAGCAGAAGGGGGAAACCAAAGGGTTCTTCCTGCCCAAAGGTGATTTGCAGATAGTTGGGTTGCGGCTGCAGGTCTACGTGCAGATTGATGTCCTTGGGCTGGTCAATGTCGCTGCCGAATACGGTCCATTCATAGGTCAACCCGGCAGAAGCACCACGGAAAACCACGATGGCGTTTTCCTTTTGCAGTTGCGACAGGACGCGCGCGGAAACAATGCCGTTTTCCGGGATGGCCATTTGATCCTGCAATGTGACCGAACCGATGCCGCAAGCAGACAGAAGCAGTACGATAGAAACCAGAATCGCAAGAAAACGAGAACGCTTCATTGTTATCCTCCTACTACGATACGGCCATCTCGACCGATCAATGTTCCGTGCAGCGTGGCAAGACTTTCTTCCTCGTTGGAGGCGGCAAAGACCGCATCCTCCACCACAAGATCATACACATCACCGGCTCTTGCACTGCCACGCAGACGGAAGGCCAGCCGCAGTAATACGTTGCCTTCCTCGGCCAGCAGTTGGCGGTCAAAAGCCTCGGTGCCGCCGGTCAGATCCAAGTACATCACGTTGATGACGCCGCTTTGGTTGCATTGGGTGGGATTGCAGCTCCAATCCGGCAACATTTGACCGAAATCGGCATCCCGGACAAAGACATTACCCTCACGGATACCGAGGAATTCCAAGCGGGACGGGTCGAAGCGGATGCTGACGCTGGCGGCAGGGTAGAGGGCATCCCCTAACTGGTCGATGGCCACATCCACAACCACCTCCTGTTGGCCGGACAGGCTGATCTTGGGCGGCGTGACGACGGAAAGACACGGCGTTGCAGACGACCGACCGAAGAAGTACCAAACGAACAGGGCCAGTGCAAGCAGCACCAAGCCTGCGGCGGCAGAAAGCCAAAATTTACGTTTTGCGACCATGGAACTTACTCCTTTACGTTGCCGTGCCGAGGATGGCGGCCTTGGTCACTACGGTGTGGGCACTGCCGTTGACAAAGGACTCCACAATACCCAAAGCATCAAAGGTGTTGATGCGGCTGTCGCCGTTGACATTCAAACTCAAAATCTGCGTGTCGGTGGGGGCGTCGGTTTTGCGCAGCCAGCAGTTGACGGCGGCCAGGGCATCCTGAGCATTGACCAGGCCGTCGGCGTTGGTATCACCGAACAGGATGGTGGGAGAGGTAGCTTTGGTGGAATAGTGCTCAATTTTAGCAAAGGCTTTGGTTTCAATGGTAGCATCCACCAGCGCCACAAAGGTGGATACGCCGGTTTTTTGCGTGATTTCCGGGCTGAGCAGGAAGGTGTAGCTGTGGGTTCCGTCGTTGAATGCCAGATTGGACACCGTGGCGCCGGAAATGGCCACAGCGATGGCCTTTTTGTCCGCAGGAATCAAGTCCACACCATCACCTTGATAGAGGCTAACTGCACTGCAGACCAGCTCGTCCTCTTTGGGCGTCGTCACGGTTCCGGCGGCGGAGGAGGTATCTAAAACCAGCATATCCTCTGCCTTGGTGGAATCGGAGGACTTCTTCAGGGACATTCCGGTGATAGCGATGGGGAGAGAGCCACCAAAGTAGTTGCGCTTGAGGGTGAAGCCGATGGTAAACAGCTCGGCCGGGAACTGGGTGCCGCTGACAGCCAGGTCTTTATTTTCGTTGGCATCAAAGTAGACGACACGCAGTTTGCCGGTGGACGCTTCCAAATGCCAGCTGACCGAGCCGCCGGTCAGATGGTTACCGGCCGTTACACTGGTCACAGACAGGGCGGAGGGTACGCTGACGATAAAGTCCAGCAGCTTGTAGCCGGCAGCGCTGTCCCACTTGTTGATGCTAACCACAGCATTGAACGAGGTGCCTTCTTCGCCGCTGATGCCGGTAGGAAGACCCAGCAAGGCGGTCGTGGTGTCGGAGTTGCTGCCACTCTCCGGGGTTTCGCCGGAAGAGGGGGTGTCAAAGGGCACGTCGCTCATATCGTACAGAGCGGTTTCGCCGTTCAGGAATCGGCTGTAAGAAACAAGGGCGTAGCAGGCCTGGTCGGTGGCCATGTTGTTGAATTGGTTGTTTGCTACGTGAGAGAAGGACGCCTGATCAGGCAGGTAGTAGGTCAGCAGGGCATCTACCACGGAACTGCCGTTTTTGATGAAACGACTGTCGGTGTCGGGATTGATACCCCAAGTGGTGCAGGCGACGATGACCTGGGCACAGCTTTCGCTGTTTTCCTCACCAAAGGAGGCATAGGTGCCGGATGCGTGCTGTATATTGGACAGACAGGTGAAAGCTGCTTCAGCCGCAGAGGCCACGGCAGGTTGGTTCCGGTAATTGTACAGCGCCTGCAGCGCCATACCGGTCACATCGGGGTCGGCGACAGAGCCGGACAGGGCCCAACCGCCATCCGCAAACTGCTTGTCCAAAATGAAGTCCACGCACTGCTGACGGGTGGTAGAGGGATAGTCATGGCTATCCAGAGCAATCAGTGCCCAAATGGCACCATTGATGCCCTGTTTTTTAATCCAATCAAAGTCAGAATAGGGGGCAGTCAAATCCCAGTTACCCACCGATGTGGCATCCTTGCCAATGGCAGACAGGGCTACAATCAAGCGGGAGTTGTCGGTGGACTTGGACTTGTGCAGGGCACCATTTTTCTCTACGGAGGCGGCTTTTTCGTTGACGGTGTCCACGATGCGCTCGTAGTAGTCAGTGAAGTAATCGTCGTCCGTGTCGAAGTGTCCGCCACGAGCCAAAGACAACACCGTCCACTCGCCGGCGTTGGTGCCGAAGGCAGGGGCGGTAACCGTTTCAGCCAGTTGCGCCATGGTGTCGGTCAGCACAGTGTTCACATTGTAGGTGGGCGTTTCTGCCGCAGGGGAACCGGTCACCGTGACCTTGGCACAGGTGGGGGCAGACACGATGGCCAGCGGATACTCGGCGCCATAGCCGCCCTCGCACCACACATAAAAAGTGCCTGCAGAGGGGAAGGTGATGGTTGCCTCGCCGGAGCCGTCGGTGGTAACGGAGCCGGTTTCATCGCCGATGGCGTTGCCGTAGGAAATGGTGTAGTCTGTGACCTCTACCAAATCGGTTTCGCCGGAGAAGGCAGGGGAGGTACGGCCCAGCTTCACGGAAACAGGGGTGCCGGCGGTGGCGGAGTAGCTGTGGGTGATGGCATCGTTGTCATCCACGAAGTAGTGGAACCCGGAGGCGGAGTCACTGTAGAAATCCCAGCTGGTATAGGCGGCGATGTCTAGGAAATCACCGCCGGAGAGAGTCAACTGGTCGGCAGTCACACCCCAACCATCCACGGCAGGATACTCACCATTGTGATAGTAGTTCAGATTGCAATCTTCGAAGCCAAATAGACCTTCCTCGAAAAAGATGCTGCCCACACCACCGGAAACACGCACGTCACCCCAATCCTTGCCCAAAATTGTTTCGTGGGTGTAGATGTAAAGGTGCAGGGCGACGATGTCATAGTTACCATCTCCGTTGCCGTCGTGCCGATAGCCCTCAAGGCCGTAGTCGGCCAAGTCAATGTCTGCCAGCGCAGACAGAGGGACGGGAACGTAGGCCACGGGGCCGTCGTTTTGGTCGGAGATATACTGGCCGTCAAAGCTGATGGAGATGTACACGCAATCTGCTCCGGCGGCAGTGACAGGGGCGGGGAACAGGCTCAGCAGCAGTGTCAGCGACAGCAGCAGGCTGAGCAGTTTGCGGGGGGTGTTTTTTCGCATGGAACTCGACTTCCTTTCGGCGGATTCGGAACAGCACCGAACAAGAAAACGACTGCACCGTCCAAAGACGATGCAGCCGTTTTTCCGCAACAAAATATCACCAAAATCCGTACTTGGCAGATGTTGGTGTCAACTTCGTTTGAGCAGTTCTTCTGGCTTGTGCCTCAACAGTACCCACAAGGCCTTCTCAGCTTGCGCCAATGACCGGCTTTCGCCAAATGTGGGCACCTACGCACATACAGCGGCGGTACCGTTCGTGATTTGCACACGATTCTCTATTCTCCTCCGGGGCTGTTACCGCGTCCGGAGGCACTCAAACGGCTATTCAGTTACAGATAGGATAGCACAAAAGATTTCGTTGGTCAATGCCGGGGGTTCAACGCACTTATCGCAAAATGTGCAGCGAAACCGGAATGCCTACGCACCAAAAAGCCGGACTACCAAGGACAGCCTCGGCAAAATAGAGTTGTCTGTCATATAGCAAGGAAACACTGATCAAAACAGACTTCAAACTTCCAAAAAACGGTTAAAAATGCCGAACTTCGGCAAAAGCTTGTTGCACCCGATATAGCCAGTTGATACTGGACAAGTGCGACTTTATGATTTTACAAAAACCCGAAAAGTTTGCATTTTATGCCGATACTGGGTATCACAAACAAATACGCCTCATGGCCAGCAAAGGTTGACCATGAGGCGTATTCTTGTAATTTCCCACGTGACGTGAGAATGAATGGTGGAGGCGGCCCGTAACCATCCATTCTCACGCCCAAATCCATATAGATTGACTTGCCAAAAGCCGTGTCGCAGCCGGGATGGCAAGGAAATCCATTCGCCATTTTAAGGGTCAAAACAGCGGTTTTAATCGTGCTTTGTTCGCGTGGTGGTCGTACAGTACGGACGTAACAGGCGGTCAGCGAGGAGAAAACATGTATCAAGAAACAAAAATGTTGCCTAAATGGATGGTGGCGGTACCCCACGACCTTCCATTCAGGCAACATTTTTCGGACTCGGTTTTGCCCTCCATCGACTTGGTGTTTCGGGGTTGCGGAAACGCCGGGAGGAAGGTTTCCGCGCCGTTGGTGGAGGGGCTGGTTACACTCCAGAATAAGCCGCAAATCCGCAATCGATTGGAAGGACAACGCCTGTAATGGCCGATGCGGCCCTGTTATCGCAGAGAAAAAGCGTTGCACCAAGCAGTTCGGACGCATCTACAAATCGGCCCATAGGGGTTCCGTTGAGTATTTTTGCACTTCTTTCGGTGGGACTTCCGTCCTCGTTAAAGAGAAGTTTGTAGTTCTGCGCGGAAACAAGAAAGCCGGGGGCGATGGCGTTGCAGCGAATTCCCGTGCCGGCAAAATGGGTAGCAAGCCACTGGGTAAAGTTGGAAATACCGGCCTTCGCAGCAGAGTAGGCCGGAATCTTTGTCAGAGGGGTATAGGCATTCATAGAGGAGATGTTGAGAATGCACCCGGCCTTGTTTTCTGCCATATCTCTGGCGAAGGTCTGGGTGGG
>JAZSAQ010000045.1:0-6174 GCA_045601985.1 Lawsonibacter sp.
CGGTACTCCATTTGGTCCAGTCTACGCTGTAGGTCGATGGTTTCGCCGGATTCCTCTACCTCGCCAACAGCAAGGCCATCTGTCTGGATAGCCAGTTCCCGCAGCGATATGGTATCCTCCGGGCACATAACCATGGCCCGCTCCACCACATTTTTCAGCTCCCAGATATTTCCGGGCCAGTCATAGCAGCTCATGCCCTCTAGTGCCAGAGGAGAAAACTTTTTGCGCTGATGGTACTTCTTATTCATGGCGGAGGCAATATTCCGAACGATGGACAGAATGTCCTCCCTTCTCTCCCGCAAAGGCGGGATGCGGATAGACAGCACGTTCAGCTGATAATACAATTCCTCCAGAAAGCGCCGCTGCTCCACCAGTTCTTTCAGCGGGTACCGAGTGGTGGCGATGATTCGAACGTCTGCCTGCACACTTTCCAGCGAACCGACAGGTTCAAATCGCTGTTGGCGCAGGAACGTGTACAACTTCTTCTGCGCACCCGCAGACAGTTCGCTGATTTCCTCCAACAGGAGCGTACCGCCGTCTGCCAGTTCCAACAGCCCCTTGTTCCCTTCCGGATATTTGGGGCCTATTTCCGGCGCGCAGCCAAACAGTTTCCGTTCCACGACCTCCTGATTTCCGGAGCAGTTGACCGAGATAAGCCGCGCTTTTTTCCGGCCGCTCTTCCCAACAATATGGCGCGCCAGCCCCCGCTTTCCGGTACCGATTTCTCCGGAAATCAACACCGGGGCATCCAGCTTTGCCACGCGGATCGCCATCCGGAGAACCTCCTGCATAGCAGGACTCTGCGCCACCAGCTTCCCCATACCTTCAACCTGCTCCCGCAGGCTCTCCAGCTCGTTGGTATAGACCTGATTCTGTTCGTTGGAGATAGCCAGTTTTTCTTCCAGGTGACGAATTTCTGTAATATCTCGAACATTAGTGAGGACCATAGCGATTCTGTCCTCCCAATCAAAGATGGGCGTACTGGTGATCAGCACCCGCTTCCCGGTTTGGAAAGACTGTTCCAGTGTCACCGCCCGGCCGCTCTCCAGTGCCAGCAGGGTTCCCGATTGGGAAATAACCCCTTCTTTCACCAGATCTCGCATGTTACGATTCAGCACTTCGCCCCGGTCAAGGCCACTGATGGCCTCATAACTTTTGTTGACCATAATGGTATTGGCATTTCCATCTGTAATATAGATCCCATCATAGGATGACTCAATTGCCGTAATGAGAAACTCCTGAGAAAACTCATCCATGGCGGAGACCTTTTTTACGCATTCCAAATACGCCTTTTCCCGTATCGCCAAAGTTGTGCACCTCCCGGTCTCTGTAATAATTTTAATTGATTATAGTATGTGGCTGTCAAAAATGCAAGGCCGTTAACTTCCGAAGGAAAAGCACACCCCTGTCCAATGGGCAGGGGTGCTCTTTTGGGCGCAGCGGGTGGGATGCCGGTGTGCGCCACGGCGCACGCCGCCCGTCCTTGCAGCATAGCTGCCGCGGACTTCGCAGCTAAAAACGTGCCCCCGGCACGTTTTCTTTACGCCGCTCACCCTCTCAGGGTTCGAATCCCCACATCAAAAAAGACACCCTCCGCCTGACGGCGGAGGGTGTCTTTTTTGGCGCAGCGGGTGGGATTCGAACCCACGTGCGGTTGCCCGCAAACTGATTTCGAGTCAGCCCCGTTATGACCACTTCGATACCGCTGCATAGGATAAAGTGGACGATGGTATTATGGCACATTTCACGCCGTTACGCAAGGGGGATTCGCACTTTTCTCTCCCTTACTTTTCCCACATCTGCCTGTTGCCCTCGTTCGCACTTTTTGCTATAATATCACTGTGTTCCACTGTGACACAGACAGGGGGTTCATCTATGAAACTTGTTCTGCTTACCGCCCTTGGCGTGGGCGGTGCCACCGTATTCGGTGCTCTGCTCGGCTTCGCCTTCCGGCGCATCTCTCACCGGTTCAGCGACATCGTGCTGGCTCTTGCCGCCGGAGTCATGCTGGCTGCCGCCGTCATCGGTCTTGTGCTTCCCTCGGTGGAAATCGGCAATTCCATTCCCATCACCATGCTGGGCATCTTCCTCGGCGCTGTGTGTCTGAATCTGTTGGATAAAATGGTCCCCCACCTGCACCGCATCGCCGGTACGGATCAGGAGGAACATCCCGCCGACGTACAGCGATTGAACAAGGTCCTGCTGTTCGTCATGGCTATCGCCATCCACAACCTGCCCGAGGGTATCGCCGCCGGCGTCGGGTTTGGTGGCGGCAATAATGGAGAGGCACTGATCATCGCCGCCGGCATCGCCCTGCAAAACATCCCGGAGGGCATGGTCATCATCGCCCCCATGCTGGCCGCCGGGATGAGCCGTCGGCGCACCTTTGTCATTGCAACCCTTACCGGCGTGGTGGAAGTGGCAGGCACCCTGCTCGGCTACTTCGCCGTTTCCGTTTCCTCCGCTGTCCTCCCCTTTGCCCTGGCTTTCGCCGGCGGCACCATGCTGTACGTCATCAGCGACGAGATGATTCCCGAGACCCACGCTCACGGCAGCGAACAGGGTGCCACCTATGCCCTGCTGGCTGGATTCTGCCTGATGCTGGCCATGAGCCATTATTTGGGTTAACCCACCGCAAACCGTCTATACTATAGTAAGATATGTGTAAAGGAGCGATACCAATGACCATCACACAGGACATCCGCTACATCGGTGCCAACGACCACCAAATCGACCTGTTCGAGGGACAGTACATCGTCCCCAACGGCATTTCCTACAACTCCTACGCCATCATGGACGAAAAGATCGCCATCATGGACACCGTGGACAAAAACTTCAACCACCAGTGGCTGGACAACATTGAAAAGACCCTGGCCGGCCGCAAACCCGACTACCTGGTGGTCCACCACATGGAGCCTGACCACTCCGCCAACATCGCCGCCTTCCTGCAGGTCTATCCCAAGGCGGTGGTGGTGTCCTCCGCCAAGGCGTTTGCCATGATGGCGCAGTTCTTTGGTGAGGACTACGCCGACCGCCGTATCGTGGTGGGTGAGGGCGACACCCTCTGCCTCGGCCGCCACACCCTGACCTTCGTCACCGCCCCCATGGTGCACTGGCCCGAGGTCATCGTGTCCTACGACAGCTGTGACAAGGTGTTGTTCTCCGCCGACGGCTTCGGCAAGTTTGGCGCTTTGGACGTGGAGGAGGACTGGGCCTGTGAGGCTCGCCGCTACTACATCGGCATCGTGGGCAAGTACGGTGCACAGGTGCAGGCTCTGCTAAAAAAGGCCGCCGGTCTGGATATCGCCATGATCTGCCCCCTCCACGGTCCCGTGCTGAAGGAGAATTTGGGCTACTATCTGAACCTGTATGACATCTGGTCCTCCTACCGGGTGGAGAGCGACGGTATCGTCATCGCCTACACCTCCATCTACGGAAACACGAAGGCCGCCGTGGAGCTGCTGGCCGAAAAGCTACAGGAGCGAGGCTGCCCCAAGGTGGTTGTCAACGACCTGGCCCGCTGCGACATGGCCGAGGCGGTGGAGGACGCCTTCCGCTACGGCAAGCTGGTGCTGGCCACCACCACCTACAACGCCGACGTATTCCCCCACATGAAGGAGTTTATCCACCACCTGACCGAGCGCAACTTCCAAAACCGCACCGTGGCCCTGATGGAGAACGGCTCCTGGGCCCCCCTGGCCGCCAAGGTCATGCGCAACATGCTGGAACCGAGCCGTGACATCACCTATACCGACACCACCGTTTCCATCCGTTCCGCCCTGAATGCCGACAGCCGCAAGCAGCTGGACGCCATGGCCGACGAGCTGTGCCGTGACTATATGGCCCGACAGGAGTCCACCGCCAACAAGAACGACCTGTCCGCCCTGTTCAATATCGGCTACGGTCTGTACGTGGTCACCTGCCGGGACGGCGAGAAGGATAACGGTCTCATCGTCAACACCGTCACCCAGGTCACCAATACCCCCAACCGGGTGGCGGTCACCATCAACAAGGAGAACTACTCCCACCACATCATCAAGCAAACCGGCATCATGAACGTCAACTGCCTGGACACCAGTGCCCCCTTCGCTGTCTTCGAGCAGTTCGGCTTCCAGAGCGGCCGTGTGGCAGATAAGTTCGCCGGGCAGGAGATCCTGCGTTCCGACAACGGTCTTGCCTTCCTGCCCCGCAACATCAACTCCTTCCTGTCTTTGAAGGTAGAGCAGTACGTGGATTTGGACACCCACGGCATGTTCATCTGCTCGGTGACCGAAGCACGGGTCATGTCCGACGTGGAGACCATGACCTACACCTGCTATCAGGACCACGTCAAGCCCCAGCCCGAGACCGAGGGCAAGAAGGGCTACGTGTGCAAGGTGTGCGGCTGGGTCTACGAGGGCGACGAGCTGCCCGATGACATCGTCTGCCCCCTGTGTAAGCACGGCGCGGCCGATTTTGAACCGATTGGTTGAGTAAACAACACGGCGGATGGTCAATATTGACCATCCGCCGTGTGTTAATAAACCGCACATACTATCGTCACGAGCAGTGCTATAGGTGCACATAAAAGAATGCGTATTTTCTTCATTGACGTGCACTTTCCATCACACATCGTACTCAATGCAGCAAAAGAGGCCTGTTTCGAAATTATAAACAGCCGCAAAGTAGTCAGAAAACGCCTCCTCTATCAACGCAAGTGCTTCGTCCTGGTAGGTCCACAACACACACTCCTCTTTCAACGCAGCCTCCGCTTCGGGAATCAGCTCCAGTTTTTGCCTCGCTTCGTCATAGGGATAGGAACTCCAAAACCCCTCTTCTTTTAGATACGCTTCAAATCTACTCCTATGATCTGCAGGAATTTGTGCCACAGCCATAGCCACACCTCTTCTCCGGAAGAATCCGCTGTGGGTATCCGTTTCCCGAAGGAACTGTGTCTCTTCCGGAAACAGGAACTTCACATGGACAGATGCATTTGTGTACCAAATTCCATACACCAAAAACGCACACACTAACGCCACCTGCACTGCTACAAGTGCATATATAAGAATACGTATTTTCTTCATTGACGTGCACCCTCTATCACACATCGTACTCGACATGACAAAACAGGCCGGTATCCATGTCATATATTGCTGCTGAACAATCCGAAAACGGTTCCTCAACGAGAGCCAGCGCCTCATCCTCATAAGTAACCATCGTTCTTCTTGAATCAAGAAAGTCCCCAGTCACTTCAACTGTGGCCAACAGGTTATAGGCCGACCCCACAGGCGGCCCCACCGAAAAACCTTTATCCCGCAGTGTTTTTTCAAATTCCAGCATACAATCCTCCTGTATCTGTGACACCGCCTCCAAAAACGCCCGTTTCTTCGGGTCACGTTCGGCAGCAGAGGTAATGCCCCATCTCGCCGCCTCGTTCAGCAAGCTCACTGCTTCGTTGCCGGAGTAGCGGGACTGTTTGATAATATCGATGGCCTTTTCAATGCCCCGTTCATCCCGAAATGCACTGACCCACGGGGACATGATGCTCAAATTCAGTCCATGTATGCACTCACTGCTATGACGGGCATGCACGCCACTCATCCTGCAAATATCATACAATTCCTCCACCTGTTTTGCAAGTGCATTTCGGTCGGAAGAAGGCAGGTAGCGTATCTTGCTGCCAAGTTCTGACAAATCCTCATACACTTCCTCGATGGCGTCATTAGCCTGCGAACCTAACCGCTGTAACATTGCACGGTAGTCCGTCTTGTCCTCCATCAAACTACCAAGCATGGCGTCGCAGTTTAGCCTGGCCCAGTACCCTCTGTTACCGATTTTTACGCCGAATTACCCTGTTGCTTCTTTGCTCATTGTTTGTTTCCTCCTTTGTGTTATTAAATGTTCCTCTACTCAATGGAAAAAATCATAAAAATATGCACACCGGCGTACACATATGCAAAGTTTTCTTCTTTTCTCAAAAAAATATAAAATTCCCTCTTGACAAAGGGTATGCTCGTGAATATAATATGTGTTGCGTTCAAAGACAGCAGGTTTCCTTGTGTGTAAATCCTGCCGAGAGTGCAGTGCTTAACATGAAATGTTTTTCGCTGTTTGTGTCTTTGTGCGCAAACAGCGTTTTTATTTATTCTCTGGAGGTGAAACCCAAATGCCTAACGCAACTGTTCTGGAGTCCAA
>JAZSAQ010000046.1:0-3360 GCA_045601985.1 Lawsonibacter sp.
GGACGAACGATCTTCTCGATGTGGTCAATGGGGTAGGACACGCGGGTGTTCTCGGTGACGGACTTGTCGGCGAAGTCGCACTTGCCGTCAGCGTCCACGGTGACGTTCTCCAGCAGGGCGTTGCGCTTGATGGCGTTGTAGATGTCGGGCTCGGACTCGGCGTCCAGGTTGATGACCTTGGCGTAGCAGCCGCCCTCGAAGTTGAACACGCCCTCGTCGTCCCAGCCGTGCTCGTCGTCGCCGATCAGCAGGCGCCTGGGGTCGGTGGACAGGGTGGTCTTGCCGGTGCCGGACAGGCCGAAGAACAGAGCGGTGTTTTCGCCGTTCATGTCGGTGTTGGCGGAGCAGTGCATGGAGGCCATGCCGTTGAGGGGCAGGTAGTAGTTCATCATGGAGAACATGCCCTTCTTCATCTCGCCGCCGTACCAGGTGTTCAGGATGACCTGCTCACGGCTGGTCAGGTTGAAGACAACGGCAGTTTCGGAGTTCAGGCCCAGCTCCTTATAGTTCTCGACCTTGGCCTTAGAGGCGTTGTAGCACACGAAGTCAGGCTCGAAATTGGCCAGCTCCTCGGCGGTGGGGGCGATGAACATGTTCTTGACGAAGTGAGCCTGCCAGGCCACCTCCATGATGAAACGGATGGCCATGCGGCTGTCCTTGTTGGTGCCGCAGAACACGTCCATGACGTACAGCTTCTTGCCGGACAGCTCATCCAGAGCCAGCTTCTTGCAGGCGTCCCAAGCTTCCTTGGGGGCGGGCTTGTTGTCATTCTTGAACTCGTCGGAGGTCCACCACACGGTGTCCTTGGAGGTGTCGTCCATGACGATGAACTTATCCTTGGGGGAGCGGCCGGTGTAGATGCCGGTCATAACGTTGACGGCGCCCAGTTCGGTCTCCTGACCCTTTTCAAAGCCCTCGAGGGTGGGGTCGGTCTCGGCCACAAACAGCTCCTCATAGCTGGGGTTGTGGACGATCTCGGTAACGCCGGTAATGCCGTACTTGGTCAGATCCAGATTCATAGTAATTACCTCTTTCCTATAAAAATTTTTATTTTTTCGTTTTGTAGGATGCCGCCCGGCGGCCCATTGCATACACCGGGAGAGGCAGATGGGGGTGTTAACAAACCGTGATGTTAACATTCTACACCTATCTTGAGCATTGTAACAGTTTTTTTGCCCGAAAGCAATACTTTGCAGTTGCGAAAAGCAAAGTTTGCGAAATTTGTTCATTTATCCAAACAGAGCGGAGCTTTGACAAGGGGGACAGTACTTGTTTCATAAAAGACTCCGCAGACCTGAAATGACAGTGTGTTTGGCAGATTGGTTATTGACAATGACGGTTGGTTGTTTCATAATGGCGCTAACAGGCGGGAATCCGCCGACAGAACAAGAGAAGCCCGAAAGGGGAAAGGAGTCTATTATGGAATTTTTCAAAAAGAACATGATTGCAATTTTCAGCGCACTGTCTTTGGTGACGTTGTTCTTGCCCATCCTGACTATCACGACCAGCACGGAGTCCGAGTGGGTTGACACGGCGGCAACGGCATCCAAGACGGTAAGCGGCTTTTCGGCCGCAACCGGAGCCATTTTGGGTTACCTGCTTTTGATCGGCCCCGTGCTGCTTATCGTCATGAACTATGTCAAACAGCTGGAACAGTATAAGGGGCAGTTGGCTATTGCGGTGCCTGTGGTTTGCCTGGTGGCGCTGGTGATCGTTTTCTTCCAGGCGAAGGGAGAAACCGCTGCGGCCAGCGGCGGAAATGAGTATTTTTCTGTGGAGAGCTCGGCTACTGTGGGGATCGGTCTGTTTGTGACGGCTGCGGCGCACATTGCCACCGCTGTGGCCGGTGCCGTCACCTTCCATGGTCTGAAGCTGGACAAGAACCTGCTGGGCCAAATTAAAAGCGGCAGTGCGGAACTGCTGGGCAACGTTAAGACCGGCGGTGCGGAGCTGCTGGGCAACGTCAAGGCCGGGGGTGCGGAGCTGCTGAACAACGTTAAGGCTGGTGGTGCGGAACTGGTGGATGGCGCCAAGCAGGCGGCTGCCAACCGCACGGCCGAGGGCGGTGCTGCGCCTGCTCATACTGCGAAAAAGCCTACCAATATCCAGCATACCGAGGACATCCTGTCTTTGATTCGCAAGCTTGCCGCTATGAAGGATGAGGGAATCCTCACCGAGGAAGAGTTTGTGGAGAAGAAACGTGATCTTCTTGCGGAAATCAAGTGAGAGGATGTGCCTTGCCGTGAATATGCGAAGATTGTTTGGGCTGCTGCTGGCACTGGCTGTGTGCGTGAGTATCTCTGCCTGCGGTCAGAGTATGGCAACGTCGGCCCAGAGCTATATTGAAGCGGCCCAGATCCACATGGAAAAGGGTGAATATGACCAGGCCGTGGCTGTGCTACAGGAGGGTTTTTCCGCTACCGGTGATATGAGCTTGATCTCTTTGATGGAACAAGCGGCACAGGGGAAGAAGCAGGCGGCGGAGCAGGCCGAGCAACAGCCGCCGGAGCAGGAGCCGGTTGACGCATCCGGACAGGAGCAGGACAAAGAACCCGAGGCGGTCCCCGGCGAGCCAACCGGAAAGCCGGCGTTCGACATTTCGGGTTATCTGGGTGAGTGGATAGAGTCGGACTTCTGCTATGACTACGGCGGAATGAGCCTGAAGATTACACAAATCAGTTCGGGAGCGGATCCCAACTATCAAATCAAAATCAACTTCATCCAGGGGGCGCCGGCCTGCCGGGATGCAGAGGTAATGGTCACCATTCCGGAGAGTAAGCTGCTTGCCAACAAGACGGTATCCTTCACCGAGGTGGACTCCTGGGGCACGCAGGCGGATTTTGCGCTTACATTCCAGAACGGAACCATTCAGTGCCGGATCTCCAATGCGAAGTACGTCTATGATGACCTTCCTGTTTGGGGTATGACGGACGGGTCCCGGACCTTGCAGCGGGGAGACATCAACCAGGCGTATGCTCAGCAGACCGGCGACCCGGAGGCTTTTGAGGGTGAGTGGTATCCTGATGATCCTTTTGGCCCCGGCCTGTATATGGGAGCCGGTATTGACGAGGATCAGCTTGTGCTGGAACTGTTCCATTGTGAAGGATTTGATGAAAGCAGCGATTTTTGGGCGCCGATCAATGAGGTCGCAGTGCGTTACAGTGTGCCTGTGGACTCCATCGTTGGCGGAACCATCGAGTTTGCTGCACAGGACAGCTGCGGCAACTGGGCCGATTATACGTTAACCGTGGACACCGATGACGATTGGGGCGAAGTTCTGACTTGCCGGGTGAAAAACACCAGGTATTCCGGCGGGAACTATATCCCTGACGGTGAGTACTAAGTCGGATCGTAGCCATG
>JAZSAQ010000047.1:0-3456 GCA_045601985.1 Lawsonibacter sp.
CCAACAAAAAGTCCTTGAGAGGGCTCCGCCCTCTCAAGGCAAAAAATGCGAGTGTAGCTCATCTGGTAGAGCGCCACCTTGCCAAGGTGGAGGTAGCGAGTTCGAGCCTCGTCACTCGCTCCATTTTTTTGGGGCGGAATACTGCCTCATATGGTGCCATAGCCAAGTGGTAAGGCAGAGCTCTGCAAAAGCTCCACCCCCAGTTCAAATCTGGGTGGCACCTCCAATCAAAATCCAGACTCGTTCGAGTCGGGATTTTATTTGTTTTTTTTTGTTTTCCTATTGACACACCAATGCTTTGATGATATACCAACACTTGAACGAACAAGGAGGCGATTCTCCATGACCGAGACTAAAACCATTGCCGGCGAACTGGTTGGTACCAAGTACAAGCCGGGTTTCCGGTTCAATTTCACACTCTCCATTCCGCTGGTTGACACCGAGGAATTCGCTCTGTTTCTGGAGCACGACCGGCAGAACGACGCCAATGTCAACGCTCTGCTTACCCTCGCCGACGAGGGCAAAGCACCCTACTGTGTCTGCGTTGGAATCAATCCCGGCAAACTGGCCATGCCCGACGGAACGGTGCGTGGTATGCGAATGAACAGCTACGACCTGTTCGATCGGGAGTACGCCGACTTTGTCGTGTACGAGCTGATTCCTTATATCACCAAAACGTACGGATTGAACATCTCCCCCTCCCCTGATATGCACATGGTCAGCGGAGGCTCCTCCGGTGGAATCTCCTCCTTCGTCATCGCATGGTTCCACCCCGAATGCTTCCACCGGGTCTACATGTGCTCCCCGTCCTTTCTTGCCATGGGACGAGGGAATGAGCTTCCCTACCTGATTCGCAAATACGAAACCAAGCCCCTGCGGATTTATCACGAATCCTCGGAAAACGAGCCCAACGACTATTTCGGCTGGAGCCGAGGGATCGACGAGGAAACAGACAAAGGTCTGGTGTTTGCCGGCTACGACTATCGATTTGCACAGTTCAAGGGCGAAGGTCACAGCAGCCGTTACCGAAACCAGGCAGAAGCCTACAAACGGTTCGAATGGCTCTGGGCGGATTATGCAACAAAGCCCATCACAGCGCACGC
The DNA here is from genome assembly GCA_045601985.1 of Lawsonibacter sp. GTDB lineage: Bacteria > Bacillota > Clostridia > Oscillospirales > Oscillospiraceae > Lawsonibacter. The sequence continues at coordinate 1,104 of JAZSAQ010000047.1, forward strand.
AAACTCCCCCAGAGCAACCCAGGTCATTCCCTTCGGCAGCCGCTGGGAGCCGTGCGACGAATTCCCAGAAAAAGAATCATTCGATGTCCCCGATGCGATCAGCGCTTACGACCACGTTGCCGCACCGTTTGATAGGCTCACTTGGTACGCTGCGGATCAAAACGACGACGTGGTATATATGTATGTTGCCGACGATGCGATTTCCTTTGAAAAGCGAATCCTCCACGCAACACTCCACACGATTCCCAGAATCTACCCCAAGGGGGCCATAGCCATGGCGACCGACGCCGTGGACCGGCTCTACGTGCTGACCGCCATCGGCATCCAGTGCGTGCGATCTTTTGGCTTAATTGATGTCATCCTCGATCTCCCCGACGACAGCACTCCGGTCGATATTGCCGTTGCGGATGCCTTGTATGTCAAAACCGAGTGCGGCATTTATCGCAGACCTTTGTGTGCGGACTGCACCGATTTTGAACACCCACAGCGCAAATATACCAGCTATTACGATTGATTGTCTGCTTTGGTTCCATCAAAACCGTTCCACTCAAAATCCCGGCTCAGACGAGTCGGGATTTTTCTTTTATTGCTTTTTCTCCACAAACCATTATAATGGTGTCAGTACCACCCGCCGCCACAGGCGGCAAGGAGGAACGCCCATGCGTGAAATCAGCGTCAATTTGATACGGGATGCGGTGGAGCGGCTGTGCATCGCCGCCAACACCCACCTGCCCACTGACGTCAAGTGCGCCATCGAGAGCTGCCGTGCCTGCGAGGACGGCAAACTGGCCTGCGGCGTGCTGGACGATATCATCGAAAACTATAACCTGGCCGATGCCGAGGACGTCCCCATCTGCCAGGACACCGGTGTTGCCTGCGTTTTTTTGGAACTCGGTCAGGACGTGCATCTGGTGGACGGTAATCTGCGTGATGCGGTGGACGAGGGCGTGCGCCGTGGCTACACCAAGGGTTATCTGCGCAAGTCCGTAGTGGCCGACCCCATCCGCCGGGGCAACACCGGTGACAACACCCCTGCCATGCTGTACCTTGACCTCGTCCCAGGCGACCGTGTGAAAATCACCATCGGCCCCAAGGGCTTCGGCAGCGAGAACATGAGCGCCATCCGTATGCTCAAACCCTCCGCCGGGTTGCAGGGTATCACCGACTTTATTTTGGAAACGGTGGAAACCGCCGGCCCCAACCCCTGCCCCCCAATCGTGGTGGGCGTTGGCATCGGCGGTACCTTTGACAAAGCAGCTCTGCTTGCCAAAAAGGCACTGATGCGCCCCCTTGATGTGCCCAACGCCGACCCCTACTACGCCGACTTGGAGCAGGAATTGCTGGGAAAAATCAACGCTTTGGGTATCGGGCCCCAGGGCTTTGGCGGTAAAACCACTGCCATCGGAGTCAACATTGAAACCATGCCCACCCACATTGCAGGTATGCCCTGCGCAGTGAACATCAACTGCCACGTGACCCGGCACGCAACGGAGGTGCTGTAATGGAACATCACATTACCCTCCCCCTGACCGAACGGGTCGCCCGCTCTCTGCGTGCCGGTGACCGGGTCTATCTTACCGGCACCGTCTACACCTCCCGGGACGCCGGACACAAACGCATGTGTGAAAGTCTCGCCAAGGGCGAGAGCCTCCCCTTTGACCCCACCGACGCCACCATCTATTATGTAGGTCCCACCCCGGCCAAACCCGGGCAGGTCATCGGCTCCGCCGGTCCCACCACCAGCGGACGCATGGATGCCTACGCCCCCACTCTCATGGCGGCGGGCGTGCGTGGTATGATTGGCAAGGGCGCTCGTCTTCCCGAAGTGGTGGACGCCATGAAGACCCACGGGTGCGTATACTTCGGCGCCATCGGCGGCGCCGGTGCCCTGCTGGCCAAGTGTATCAAACACGCCGAGCTTATTTCTTATGAAGATTTGGGCGCCGAGGCGCTGCGAAAGCTGTACGTGGAGGACATGCCCCTGTTCGTCATCATTGACAGCGAGGGAAACAATCTCTACGAGCAAGGCCGCCGGGCCTATCTGGAGCAGATTCGATAAAAGCTTGCGGCGGTGGGTATCCCCACCGCCGCTATTTGAAATATTTTTCATTTTTCTGTTGACAAATCAGGCTCATACTGGTATACTACTCAAGCAAAACAAAGCAGGAACGGTCCCCGTCCTCACCCCAAGCCGCTGGGCCCAAGGGTTAACATCGTATCACTTCACCGGGTTACCGGTGGTGTTTCGTTGTGCGGGTGCCGGTTCGGCAGCCGCAATTATTTTTGTCTGGAGGTGCTTTCCCATCGCTAACACAGATCATCAGCTCAACGAGGAAATCCGCGACAAGGAAGT
>JAZSAQ010000048.1:0-19187 GCA_045601985.1 Lawsonibacter sp.
GGGAGCCACGCCGGTATGCTCCAGGCGCCTCTGCTCCCGGGTGACGGCGGCGTACTTTTCCTCAACAGCCGCCAACTGCTCGTCGGTCACAAGACCCAGTTCGAGGCCGAACCGGGCCAGTCGGCGGTCGGCGTTGTCCTGCCGGTGGAGCAGACGGTACTCGGTGCGGCTGGTCATCATACGGTAGGGTTCGTTGGTGCCTTTGGTCACCAGGTCGTCGATGAGGACGCCGATATACCCCTGGTCACGGCGGAGGATAAAGGGCGGGCGGCCCAAAATTTTCAGGGCGGCATTGACACCGGCTACGAAGCCTTGCACCGCCGCCTCCTCATAGCCGGAGCTGCCGCTAAACTGGCCTGCACCGAACAGACCGGGGACCTTTTTGCACTCCAAAGTGGGGTGCAGCTCGGTGGGGTCCACGCAGTCGTACTCGATGGCGTAGGCACAGCGGGTCATCTCGGCCTGCTCCAAGCCGGGAATGGTGTGCAGCATCTGCAGCTGCACCTCCTCGGGCAGGGAGGAGGAGAACCCCTGAATGTAGAGTTCCTCGGTATCAAGACCCATAGGCTCCACAAAAAGCAGGTGCCGCTCCTTATCCGCAAAGCGCACCACCTTGTCCTCGATAGAGGGGCAGTAGCGGGGGCCCACACCCTCGATGACCCCGGAAAAGAGGGGGGAACGGTGGAGGTTGGCACGGATGACCTCGTGGGTGGCCTGGGTGGTGGAGGTCAGCCAGCACACGGCTCTGTTTTCGGGCCGATGGTCAGTGGAGAACGAGAAGGGCAGGGCATCCTCGTCGCCGGGTTGAACCTCCATCTTGGAGAAGTCCACGCTCCGGGCGTTGACCCGGGGGGGTGTGCCGGTCTTGAACCGGCGGATGGACAGACCCAAAGACTTTAGGCTTTCGGTCAGGGGCAGGGCGGCGGCAAGTCCGTCCGGGCCGCTGTCCCGAACCACCTCGCCCACGATGGTGCGTCCGCCCAAGTGGGTGCCGGTGGCGATGACGGCGGCCTTCACGGCGTAGGTGGCGCCGGTGTGGGTGACCACGGCGGACACGGCGCCGTTTTCGGTGAGCACCTCAACCACTTCCGCCTGCTTGATCCACAGGTTTTCCTGTCGTTCCAAGGTGTGCTTCATGATTTTCTGATACTCACGGCGGTCTGCCTGCGCCCGCAAAGACCAAACAGCCGGACCCTTGCCACGGTTGAGCAGACGGTACTGGATGCAGGCCTTATCTGCGGCGTGGCCCATCTCACCGCCTAAGGCGTCCAGCTCACGCACCAGGTGGCCCTTGCCCGTGCCGCCGATGGCGGGGTTGCAGGGCATATTGCCCACGGCGTCCAAATTAACGGTGAAGCACAGGGTGCGCAGACCCATCCGGGCAGAGGCCAAAGCGGCCTCAATCCCGGCGTGGCCTGCGCCGATGACGGCAATATCATATTGTCCGGCGTTGTATCTTGTCATGCTGAAATCCACTCCAACTCGGAAAATCACCAATATTTTACCACAGCCTTGTCCCGGTAACAAGTGGAAATGGAACTCCCGGGACTTGTGCAACATATACAAGAAAAAGGGGGGCAAATTCGGCTTATTGTCCACTCGGCCAATTTACTTTTGCAAAGAATATTGTTAAAATATTGACAATAAATCGTTAATAAATTAACAAGGGTGCCCGATGAACGGGTCGAAAGGAGTACGATCACCATGGCCAAGACCAACAAACTTCCCGTGACCGACAAGGAGAGCTTTCTGGCGCTGCTGACTCGTGTGCGTGCTGCGCAGGAGAACTTCGCCACCTATTCCCAGGAGCAGGTGGATGCCATTTTCAAGGCGGCGGCCATGGCGGCCAACCGGGCCCGCATCCCTCTTGCCAAGCAGGCGGTGGAGGAAACCGGCATGGGCGTGGTGGAGGACAAGGTCATCAAGAACCACTTCGCCGCCGAGTATATCTACAACGCCTATAAGGATACGAAGACCTGCGGTGTGGTGGAGGAAGACCCTGCTTTCGGTATCAAAAAGATTTTGGCGCCGGTTGGTGTGATTGGTGCGGTGATTCCCACCACCAACCCCACCTCCACGGCGATTTTCAAGGTGCTGATGGCACTGAAGACCCGCAACGGCATCATCATCAGCCCCCACCCCCGTGCCAAGGGCTGTACCGTGGAGGCTGCCCGGGTGGTGCTGGAGGCGGCGGTGGCTGCCGGCGCACCGGCGGACATCATCGGCTGGGTTGACAAACCCAGTCTGGAGCTGACCGACCTTTTGATGCATGAGGTGGACCTGATTCTGGCCACCGGCGGCCCGGGTATGGTCAAGGCGGCCTACTCCTCCGGCAAGCCTGCCGTGGGCGTGGGCGCCGGCAACGTGCCTGCCATCATCGATGACAGCGCCGATCTGCTGCTGGCAGTCAACTCCGTCATTCACTCCAAGACCTTCGATAACGGTATGATTTGCGCCTCTGAACAGTCGGTCATCGTGCTGGACAGCGTGTACGATCGGGTGAAGAAAGAATTTGCCGACCGTGGCTGCTACATCCTGAACAAGCAGGAGCTGGACAAGGTCCGCAGCGTGATTCTGATCAACGGCGGCCTGAACGCCGCTATCGTAGGCCAGACCGCCCACAAGATCGCCGCCATGGCCGGTGTGTCCGTGCCCGAGAGTGCCAAGATCCTCATCGGCGAGGTGGACAGCGTGGAGCTCAGCGAGCCCTTTGCCCATGAGAAACTGTCCCCCGTGCTTGCCATGTACCGAGCCAAGACCTTTGCCGAGGCTGTTGACAAGGCCGACCGGCTGGTGCTGGACGGCGGCCTGGGACACACGGCCTCCATCTTCCTGAACACGACCACCCAGCAGGAGAAGCTGGACATCTACGCCCAGCGGATGCACACCTGCCGCATCGTGGTCAATACCCCTGCGGCGCAGGGTGGCATCGGCGACCTGTACAACTTCAAGCTGGCCCCCTCCCTGACCCTTGGCTGCGGATCCTGGGGAGGCAACAGCGTCAGCGAAAACGTGGGCGTCAAGCACCTGCTGAACATCAAGACTGTGGCAGAGAGGAGAGAGAACATGCTTTGGTTCCGTGCCCCTGACAAGGTGTATTTCAAGAAGGGCTGTCTGGCGGTTGCACTGGATGAGCTGCACAACGTACTGGGCAAGAAGCGTGCCTTCCTTGTTACCGACCAGTTCCTCTATGCCAACGGCTACGCCAAGCCCATCACCGATAAGCTGGATGAGATGGGTATTGCCTACGACGTGTTTTATGACGTGGCGCCCGACCCCACCTTGGCCTGCGCCAAGGCCGGCGCCGAGCGGATGCGTGGCTTTAACCCTGACTGCATCATCGCTTTGGGCGGTGGCTCCGCTATGGATGCGGGCAAGATTATGTGGGTGCTGTACGAGCATCCCGAGGTGGACTTTATGGATATGGCCATGCGCTTTGTGGATATCCGCAAGCGTGTGTACACCTTCCCCAAGATGGGCGAAAAGGCGTACTTTATCGCCGTGCCAACCTCCGCCGGTACCGGTTCGGAGGTAACCCCCTTCGCCGTCATCACCGATGAGCAGACCGGCGTGAAGTACCCCCTGGCCGACTACGAGCTGATGCCCGACATGGCCATCGTGGATGCCGACCTGATGATGAATGCGCCCAAGGGCCTTACCTCTGCCTCCGGCATTGATGCGGTGACCCACGCCCTGGAGGCCTACGCCTCCATGCTGGCCACCGACTACACCGACGGCCTGGCCCTGCGTGCCCTGCAGATGATTTTCAAGTACCTGCCCCGTGCCTACGAAAACGGCGCCAACGACCCTGTGGCCCGTGAAAAGATGGGCAACGCCGCCACCATGGCGGGTATGGCATTTGCCAATGCGTTCCTTGGCGTGTGCCACTCCATGGCCCACAAGCTGGGCGCCTTCCACCACCTGCCCCACGGCGTGGCCAATGCCCTGCTGATTTGCCATGTGCTGCGCTTCAACGCAGTGGAGGCACCCACCAAGATGGGTACCTTCCCCCAGTATGACCACCCCCATACCCTGGCCCGCTACGCCCACCTAGCGCATGTCCTTGGCATCGACGGCGACACCGATGAGGAGAAGCTGGAGGGCCTGTGCGCCGCGCTTGATAAGCTGAAGGAGCAGGTTGGCATCCGGGCCACCATCCGTGACTACGGCATTGAAGAGACGGACTTCCTGGCCACGCTGGACGCAATGGTGGAGCAGGCCTTTGACGACCAGTGCACCGGCGCAAACCCCCGCTATCCCCTGATGAGTGAGATCCGGGATATGTACCTCAAGGCCTATTACGGCAACTGATCGGACCGCACCAAAGAGCACCCCTGTACAGGGGTGCTCTTTTTCGTATTTTCTGCCGGTTGGAATGTGCGGTTTTTCTTGTGTTCCAACGGACAACATGCTATAATAAGAAGTCAAATTGTGATTTACCGGCCGGAAAGGAGGGCTGCAAAATGAGATACAAGATCTGGAACGTAGCGCAGCCTGACTTACAGGGTTGTGCCCACCTGGAACAGGAAGGCCTGCACCCCTTGGTGGCGTCGGTGCTGTCTGCCCGCGGACTGACCAGTTTGGAGCAGGCAAAGCGGTATCTGTCCATGGCGGATGCCCCGCTGGTAGACGGTATGCTGATGCGGGACATGGACCGTGCCGTGACCCGGGTGCGCCATGCCCTGAACCGGGGAGAAAAAATTGCGGTTTATGGCGATTATGACGTGGACGGCATTACCTCCACCTGCCTGCTGACCCGCTTTTTGACCGACCGGGGCGGCGACGTGATTCCCTACATTCCCGACCGCCTGGAGGAGGGCTACGGTCTGAACCGGGGCGCAGTCAGCGCTTTGGCTGAAAAGGGCGTTAAGCTGATCATCACCGTGGACTGCGGAATCACCGCTGTGGACGAGGTGCTGTGGGCGGCCAGTCTTGGCGTGGATGTGGTCATCACCGACCATCACGAGTGCAAGAATATTTTGCCCGCCGCCTGTGCGGTAGTGGATCCCCATCGCCCGGATTGTCCATATCCCTTTAAGGGCCTTGCGGGTGTAGGTGTGGCGTTGAAGCTGGCCTTGGCCATGGCCGAGCCGGAGGAGCGGGACATGGTGCTGAACGCCTGTTCCGACTTGGCGGCCATCGGTACGGTGGCTGATGTGATGCCCGTCATTGAAGAAAATCGCACCATCATTCAGTGCGGTTTGCGTATCCTGGAGCGGAACCCCCGGCCCGGCATCGCCGCCCTGGCAGCTCAGGCGGGATTGGAGGGCCGCACGGTGAATTCCGTAACCATCGGGTACACACTGGCCCCCCGGATCAATGCGGCCGGACGCATGGGCTGCGCCGGCATCGCGGTGGAGCTGCTGCTGACCGACGACCCTGTCCGGGCAGCGGAGCTGGCCGGTGAGCTGTGCCGCCTGAACAAGGAACGGCAGAGTGTGGAACTGGGTATTTTCGAGCAGTGTGTCCGTCGCTTGGAGCAACAGCCCCAGCCTGACGCCATTGTGCTGGCCGATGAGAGCTGGCATCAGGGCGTGGTTGGTATCGTGGCGTCTCGCTTGACCGAGCAGTATAACTGCCCGGCTATGATGGTGTGTTTGTCTGACGGTATGGGTAAGGGCTCCTGCCGCAGCTACGGTGGCGTCAACCTGTTCAACCTGCTGGAGGGGTGCCAGGACCTGCTGGAAGCCTTCGGCGGGCATGAACTGGCGGCCGGCTTTACCGTGAGGGAGGAAAACATTCCCGCCCTGCGTGAGCGGGTGGCTCGGCTGGTCCGTGAACAGCGGGCCGGCTCCGACCGGGACAGTGTTCTGGATGTGGACGCACAGCTGGACGACCTGCGGATTTTGGATTTGGCCGGCGTGGAACAGCTGGAAAAGCTGGAGCCCTACGGTGCGGGAAATCCCCGGCCGGTGCTGGCGGTCATGAATGCCCGGGTAGCCAGCCGCTCCTTGGTGGGCGGTGGCAGGCACCTGAAGCTGAAATTAAACAAACAGGGCATCAATCTGGATGCGATATTCTTCTCCGCCGGTGATTGGCAGCCGGAGCAGGACAGTCTGGTGGATGCGGCCTTCAGCCCCCAAATCAACGAGTTCAGGGGACAGAGGACGGTCCAGCTGCAGCTGGTGGACCTGCGGCCTGCCCAGCAGGAGCGGGAACTGTACGAGCGCTACCTGCAGGGGGCGGAGCTGACCGGGCAACAGGCCCAGCGCCTGTTGCCGGTGCGGGAGGAGTTTGCGGTGCTGTGGCGCTGGCTGAAGCGACAGACCGAGCAAAGCGGTCCCGTGGAGCAGACGGCAGCGGATATTTCCATTGCTGTGGCCCGTGCTACCGGAGGGCAGGAGGATCTGCTGCACACCCGGGTGTGTCTGGATGTGCTGGCCGAGCGGGGTTTGACCCGCATGACCGCCGCCGACGGTAAGCTGCGGGTGGAATTGATGCCCACGCAGGGAAAAGTTGACTTGGAAGCTTCGCCCATTCTGCGCCGCCTGCGCAGTGTGGTCGGGAGCATATAAGGAGGTGAGCGCATGGATCCTATTTTAGAGAGATATCAGGCACTGGAGGAACGGGTGCGGGCCTATACCCCGAACCTGGACGCCCAGCGGTTATACACGGCCTTTACCTATGCCGACGGCGCTCACCACGGGCAGCTGCGCAAAAGCGGCGAACCCTACATCATTCATCCTCTTGCTGTGGCTGGGATCGTGGCCGACCTGGGACTGGATCTGGACAGCGTGATCGCCGCCCTGCTCCATGACTGCCTGGAGGATACCGATGCTACCCATGAAGAGGTGGCTAAAAAGTTTGGCGCTACCGTGGCAGACCTGGTGGAGGGCGTTACCAAGCTGGGTAAAATGCAGTACGTATCCAAGGAAGAGGAGCAGATGGAAAATCTGCGCAAGATGTTCATGGCCATGGCCCAGGACATCCGGGTCATTCTCATCAAAATCTGTGACCGCCTGCACAATATGCGCACCATGGAGTACCAGTCTCCCCGCAAGCAGAAGGAAAAGTCGCTGGAAACCATGGAGATTTACGCCCCCATCGCACACCGCCTTGGTATGCAGCGGCTGAAGTGGGAGCTGGAGGACATCTCCCTGCGCTATCTGGATCCGGTGGGCTATAAGGAAATTCAGGATGAAATGGCATCCCGCTCCGCTGTCCATGAAGAGTTCCGTGCGGCTATGGAGACCCGTATTTCCCAGCGCCTGGCCCAGGAGGGCATCAAGTGCAAGGTGTACGGCCGTGTCAAGCACGTGTACTCCATCTATCGCAAGATGTACTCCCAGCAAAAGACGCTGGACGAGATTTTTGACCTGTATGCCTTCCGTGTCATCGTGGACGATATCTCCGCCTGCTATAATGTGCTGGGCTGCATCCACGATATGTTCCGTCCGGTGCTGGGCCGCTTCAAAGACTATATCGGAACCCCGAAGCCCAATATGTACCAGTCTCTGCATACCACCGTCATCGGCACCGAGGGCATTCCCTTCGTGGTGCAGATCCGCACCTGGGAAATGCACCAGACCGCCGAGTACGGTGTTGCCGCCCACTGGAAGTATAAGCAGGGCCTTGCCAATCAAAAGTTGGGTTCCGAGGGCGACTTTGAATGGGTGCGCAAGCTGTTGGAGACGCAGCAGGACTCCGATGCCGAGGAGTTTGTCCACACCTTGAAGGTGGATATGTTCTCGGACGAGGTGTTCGTTTTCTCCCCAAAGGGCGACGTCAAGAGTCTGCCCTCCGGGGCCACCCCCATCGACTTTGCCTACTCCGTCCACTCTGCCGTGGGTAATAGCATGGTGGGCGCCAAGGTCAACGGCCGCATGGTGGGCTATGACCATAAGCTGGCTAACGGCGACATCGTGGAGGTCATTACTTCCAAGAGTGCCAAGGGGCCCAGCCGTGATTGGCTGAATATCTGCAAGTCCAACGAGGCCAGAGTGAAAATCCGCCAGTGGTTCAAGAAGGAGCGTCGGGAGGAGAATATCACCACCGGCCGTGCGGCACTGGAGTCCGAGCTGAGGCATAATAAAATTGCCCTTTCCGCCATTTTAGATGAGGATGTGCTGCCCCACATCCTGCGCAAGCTGCGCTGCCCCACCTTTGACGAGGTGTGTGCCACCATCGGTTACGGTGGCACCACAGCAAACAAGGTGGTGGTTCGAATCAAGGACGAGTTGCTGCGGCTGGACCGTCTGGCTGAGGCGCAGGCCGCTGCCAAGGCCAGCAACGAGATTTTCCATCCCGGCAACACTGCGGTGCAGGCAGACACCCTGAAGGGGTCTAACAAGCACTCCGATTCCGGCATCATCGTAGAGGGACTGGGCAATTGCCTGGTCAAGTTTGCCAAGTGCTGCACACCCGTTCCCGGCGACCCTGTGGTGGGCTTTATCACCCGTGGCTACGGCGTGTCCATCCACCGGCTGGACTGCCCCAACGCCGCTCCCGAGCGGCGCAACCCCGAGGAGGAGGCTCGTTGGGTCCGGGTTACCTGGCTGGAGGACAGCCTGCCCAACTACGAAACAGCGCTGGAGCTGTTTGCCAAGGATCGTGACGGGTTGGCGCTGGACGTGACCATGGCGCTGTCCGCTGCCAAGGTGAAGGTGAAGGCCATCTCCGCCCGCTCTACCGACGAGGGCGATGCAAACATCAATGTGGTGCTGGAGGTCAAGGACCGCAGCGAGCTGACCTCCGTCATCAACCGCCTACACCAGATACAAAGCGTCTATCTGGTCAAGCGCAGCAGCGGAAATTAAGGAGCGTGAATCCACATGCGAGCTGTGGTTACAAGAGTTTCCTCCGCCTGCGTCACCATTGACGGCGTGGTGGAGGGTGCCATTGAAAAAGGCTTCCTCGTCCTGCTTGGGGTAGGTCCTGACGATACCGAAGCAATATGCGACAAACTGGCGGAAAAAATCTGCAATTTGCGGGTTTTTGAGGATGAAAATGGGAAAATGAATCTGAATTTGGGGCAGGTAGGCGGTGCTTTGTTGGTGGTGTCCCAATTCACCCTGTATGCCGACACCTCCAGCCGCCGACCCGGCTTTTCCGGGGCAGCCAAGCCTGATCTGGCGATTCCGCTTTATGAGCGGTTCATGGAAACGTGCCGCAGCCGTGGGTTCGTGGTGGAACACGGGCAGTTTGGTGCGGATATGAAGGTTGCCAGCGTCAACGACGGTCCGGTGACCATCCTGTTTGAGATGTAAGATGCGGAGGTGTGTGCCGTGGAAGTGAAAATTCTGCCGGTAGGCGGCTTGGGAACCAACTGTTATGTTTTGCTGGACGAGGAAACCAAGCAGGCTGCTGTTATCGACCCCGGTGACGAGGCGGGGCGAATCCTGTTTCTGCTGCGGCAGACCGGGGCTGAGGTGCGGTATATTCTGCTGACCCACGGCCATTATGACCACACCACCGCCGTGCCGGAGCTGCATGAAGCCCTGCCCGATGCGGATATTTATATCCATCAGGGCGATGCCAACAAGGGGGGCGGCCCTCTGTTCCCCCTTGCGGGGCAGATGGACGACCTGAAGCTGTATGACGAGGGGGATACCCTGCCTCTGGGCAGCCTGACCATCCACGTGCTGCATACGCCCGGCCACTCCCGTGGCAGCGTGGTGTTGCGGGTGGAGGATGTGCTGTTCACCGGCGACACGCTGTTTGCCGGCAGCTGCGGACGCACCGACCTGCCAGGCGGTGATTTCGCACAGATTTGTGACAGTCTGGCCCGCCTGGGCAGACTGGAGGGTGAGTTCCACGTGCTGCCCGGGCACGGGGAACTGTCTCAAATGAGCCGGGAGCGGGACTACAACAGCTATATGATTCAGGCCATGGGCCGCAAATAAAAGGCATGAAACTGTATTTATACGGACATGATTACAAGTACGCAGCGGAACAGATGCTACTGACCCTGTTTCCCGGCGAACGGCCGGAGTATCCCGATGCGCCCTGTGCACAGGGCGAGGACTCCCTGCGGCTGTCCCTGTCCAAGGGGCGGGTTTGGGTCACTGCAAGGGCGCAGCTTGTATGGCGCGGCACCGTGCATACCGCCGTGCGCCGCTGCCCCGTCCGGAAGCTTGTGGGCGGAGAGCTACAGGCCGACCGGGCGTGTCAGCGGGTTTTGAAGCTGGCGTTTTTTCAGGCGGGGACGCAGACGCTGGGCAAACAGCCCCCCTGGGGAGCCCTGACCGGCGTGCGCCCGGTGAAGCTCCCCACCCGTGCCATGCAGCAGGGCAAATCGGCGGCGCAGGCCCGCAGAATGCTGGAACAGGAGTACTTTGTCACCCCCGACCGGGCAAGGCTTGCCATGGACTGTGCCCGGGCCAGTATGGCGGCGGACAGCAGCCTGAAGCCGGACGAGGTGTCCTTGTACGTGGGCATTCCGTTCTGCCCCAGCCGGTGCGCCTATTGCTCCTTTATCAGCGCCGACGTGGGGCGCAGCCTGAAAATGGTCGGGCCGTATCTGGACGCACTGCTTCAGGAGGTGGAGCAGGCGGGCAGCGGTCTGCGTGCGGCGGGAAAACGTATCCGAACCGTCTATATCGGCGGCGGTACGCCTACCACCCTGAACGCCCGGCAGATGGACACGCTGCTTGCCTGTATGCACCGCCATCTGCCCATGGACGGCTGCACGGAATTTACCGTGGAGGCCGGGCGGCCCGACACCATCGATTTGGAAAAACTGCAAGTGCTGCGCACCCATGGCGTGGGCCGCATATCCATTAACCCGCAAACACTGGAGGATCATGTGCTGGATGCCATCGGGCGAAAGCATTCCGCCGGGGATATCGCTCATGCCCTTGACCTTGCCCGACGGGTAGGGTTTGCCTGCATCAACATGGATCTGATCGCCGGCTTGCCACGGGACAGCTTTGATGGCTTTTGCCGCTCCCTGACGGGCGTGCTGACCATGGGGGCTGAAAACATTACCGTCCACACCCTGGCGCTGAAAAAGGGCTCCCGCCTTATGGAACAGGGCGGTGGCGTTCCCGACGGCGAGGAAGTGGCCCGGATGCTGGACTTCAGCAACGAAACGCTGCGTGGTGCGGGATACGTGCCCTACTATCTCTACCGGCAGAAGTATATGTCGGGCAGCCTGGAAAATGTGGGCTGGGCCCTGCCGGGGCAGGAGAACGTGTATAACATCTGCATGATGGAGGAGCTGCACAGCGTGCTCTCCCTTGGTGCCGGTGGTGTGACCAAGCTGGTGGATCGGCAGACCGGTGCGATCCGTCGCATAGCAAACCCGAAATTCCCATACGAATACATGGAGCAGTTGCCCCGCATTTTGGAGCAGAAGCACACCATGTGGAGTGAGTAAGTGAAAAGGAGGCACGAACATGGCCTATCAGCTTCAACAGATCAATGACAGCATCCGCAAGGACGTTCACGGATTTTTGGCCGAGTGCGACCACGTGTACGCCCAGCGGGTATCTCTTGCCGCAGATAAGATTTTGAGCAATCTGGAGCGCAGCCCCATCGTGCTGCTGTCCGGACCGTCCGGCTCGGGCAAGACCACCACGGCGCTGAAAATTGCGGAGGAACTGCGCCGGAGAGGTGTGGAGTCCCACGCAGTGGCCATGGACAACTATTTCCACTCCCTTGATCCACGCACGGCACCCCGCACCCCTGACGGCAGCATTGATTACGAATCCCCTCTGTGCATGGACATGGACCTGTTGGACGATCACTTCACCCGGCTGTCCCGTGGGGAGGAGATCATGATCCCTCGCTTTGAATTTGCCCGACAGATGCGCAACAACGGCGCAGGGATGCCGCTGCAGCTGGGCAAGAACGAGATTGCCATTTTCGAGGGCATCCACGCCCTGAACGACGATCTGGTCGGCCGCCATCCCGAGGCGACCAAGCTGTACATCTCTGCCCGTTCCAACGTCAACGAGGGCGCCGAACTGCGGTTCAAGGGCACGTGGATGCGCCTGACCCGCCGTACGGTGCGGGACTTCCAGTTCCGTGGTACCGACGCCGACCAGACCCTTGATATGTGGGCCAACGTGCGCCGGGGCGAAAAGCTGTACATCTCTCCCTTCAAGAACCGGGCGGACATCATCTTTGACTCCTCTCTGCCCTATGAGGTGTCTGTTATGCGCAATTTCGCACCCCCTATTCTCGAGGGTGTGTCCAAGGATAACGAGCGCTATCAGGAGATTCTGGACTTGATGGATGCGTTTAAGTATTTCGAGCCCATCGACCCGGAACTGGTCCCCAAGGATTCACTGCTGCGTGAGTTCATTGGCGGCGGTAGCTATAAATATCACTAAGGAACGGAATCCGCAATGAACCATCCTATCTTCGACTCCCGTGACAAGCGGTACAAAACTCCATACGGCGCCGTACCCTCCGGGACGAAGGTGGATTTCCGCCTGCGCCCCCGGCGGCAGCTTGGCTTTTCCCGGGCGGTGCTGCGGGCGCGGTTCGAGATGGACGGCAACCGGGTGACGGAGGTCGTTATGCCCTGGACGAGCACCGACCTGGGCGACGACTGCTTTGCCGGTCAGCTGGATACCGGGGACTACGTGGGCCTGGTGTGGTACAGCTTCCGCCTGGAACGTCTGGATGGGCGGCATATGGAGCTGGGCGAGTATCAGCTCACCGTTTATGACGATAAGGAAACGGTCCCCGACTGGTTCGGACAGGGTGTGACTTATCAGATTTTCCCGGACCGTTTCTTCCGCACCCACATCCCCGACCCCACCGGCATGGTGGGCGGACGAACGGTTCATTCGGACTGGAACGAGGAGCCGGAGTACCGCCCCAACGAAAAGGGCGAGATACGAAACAGAGACTTTTTCGGCGGGAATTTAGCCGGAATCTGCGAGAAACTGGACTATTTAAAGAAGCTGGGCGTGGAAACGCTCTACCTCTGCCCCATCTTCGAGGCGGCGGAAAACCACCGCTACGGCACGGCGGACTACAGCCGCATCGACCCCATGCTGGGTGATGGGGATGACTTCAAAGCTCTGTGCGACGGTCTGCACAAACGGGGCATGCGCCTGATGCTGGACGGTGTGTTCAACCACACCGGCTACGTCAGTCGCTACTTCAACGGCGATGGGGCATACGATACCGTAGGCGCCCGCCAAAGCGAGGACTCCCCCTATCGCAGTTGGTTCAACTTCACCCAATGGCCGGACCAGTACGAAAGCTGGTGGGGGATCTACTCCCTGCCCGCTGTGAACGAGTCCGACCCCTCCTACCGGGACTTTATCTTCGGCGGCGAGGACAGCGTGGTGCGGCGCTGGCTGCGGGCCGGGGCCGACGGCTGGCGGCTGGATGTGGCGGACGAGCTGCCCGATGATTTCGTCCACGGCATCCATCAGGCTGCCCGGACGGAAAAACCGGATGCGGTGGTTATTGGCGAGGTGTGGGAGGACGGCAGCACGAAAATTGCCTACGACGTGCGCCGCCGCCACCTGTTGGGCGGCCACTGCGACGGGTTGATGAACTATCCGTTCCGCAATGCCCTGCTGGACTGGCTGCAGGGCGGAAACGCCGCCAAGTTCAAGGAAACGATGGAAACGTTGCGGGAGAATTATCCTCCCTTTGCCTACTACTCCGCCATGAATGCCCTTTCCACCCACGACACTCTGCGTGTGCTGACCCTGTTGGGTGCGGGAGACGGGACGGACCTGAGCCGGGAGCAGCGGTCGGTCAGCCGTCTGAACGCCCAGCAGCGTGAGCGTGGCAAAGCGCTGCTGATGACCGGAGCGGCGGTGATGTTCTGCTTCCCCGGCTCCCCCACGGTCTACTACGGGGATGAGGCGGGGATGGAGGGCTTTGAGGACCCCTTCAACCGCCGGACCTTCCCTTGGGGCGGCGAGGATAAGGAGTTGACGAAATGGTTTGCCGCACTTGGCAAGCTGCGTCATAAGCTGTCCGCTCTGCGCTGTGGGCAAATTGAGTATTTGGCGGCAGAGGGCCATGTTTTGGCCTTTGTCCGCACTGAGGGCACGCAGAAGATTCTGTGTGCCGCCAATGCCGGGGACAACGAGGTGGTTTTGCCCCTGCTCGGAAAGGGAACGCTGCTGCTGGGTACCGGCGTGGTACGGGGCAAAGAATTGACTCTGCCGCCCCGGAGCGCAACGATTTTAGAACTGTAAAATAAGACCCCCGGTCTGCGGCGATTGCCACGGGCCGGGGGTCCTTTATCTGCTCAGCAAATTGGAATTTAACAACTATATTTAATTTTAAATCTAACATTTTCTAACCTCCTAATATTCTGCCTCACTGATTCTAATCATCGAGTCAATTTCTTGGTTATCGGTTTGTCTGCTGTTTACGGCTGCATCTGCCGTGGCGTCATGCCAAACTCCCTCCGGAAGGCCCGGTGGAAGGCGGAGTAATCCTGAAAGCCGCAACGGGAGCAGGCTTCCTGGGCCGACACGCCTCTTCGCAACATACCGGCGGCGGCCAGAAGCCGCTTTTGGGAGACGTACTGATGGACGGAACAACCCGTCAGCTGCTTGAACCGGCGCATGAAGTGATAGCGGCTGGTGTAGGCCTGGGCCGCAAGGGCATCCACCGACAGCTCGCCGGAAAGATTGTCGTTGATGTAGGACAGCGCACGCTCGATTTTCGGGTCGTGGACACTGGCGGCCACGTCCCGGTCGGTGTGGTCGTGGCCCATGTCCCGGTTGAGCTGGATAAGCAGACGAAGAAAGCAGCTTTGTGCCAACAGATCTGCGCCAAAACCCTTGTCCGAAGCGGCGTTTTCCAATTCCTCCAGCAGATGCTCCAACACTTGTCGCTGCCCCTCGTCCGGGCGCATCAGGGCAAACTGCCGCTGCCGGGCCAGACGAAAGCAGGCGGACAGGTCGGTTTTTTCTGTGCTGCCCGAGCGGAGGAAACCGGGGTCGAGGTAGATGACCACCCGCTCATAGGGGTCATCCGGGTCGATGACCGGCTTGTGGATCAGGTGATGCCGTACCAGCAGTACATCCCACGGCTCCAAAAAATACTCCCGGCCCTCGATCATATAGCTGGCGGTGCCGGACAGAAAGATGACGATTTTATCAAATTCGTGGTAGTGGTATTCCATCTCCTCCACTCCCACGTCCCGCAGGTGGAACAGGCGGAACGGCTCGTGCAGATAGCCGCGTTTGCTGTATCTGGATAGGATTTCCATGCCGACGCCCCCTTTTGCTATATTATACAGCACGTTTTGCAAAAAAGAAAGCAGAAAATACGATGCAGCTTGGGAAATGTTGCGATATACTGATAATATAGTAAGATAGAACGTGCGACCCTGTCGCAAAAAACGGGAGGTTTCTATGAAAAACGAGTGCTATTACGACAACTTTGACCGCAAGGAAAATCTTGCCTTTGACTCCAAGGTGGTGCACGGTGGCATGGGCTGCGACCCCATTACCGGTGCCGTCAGCTTCCCCATCTTCCAGACGGCGACCTTCCGTCATCGTGCCTTCGGCATTTCCACCGGCTATGACTACACCCGTGTGCAGAACCCCACCCGCCAGGAGCTGGAACGCACCATGGCCATTCTGGAAAACGGCATCGAGGGCTTTGCCTTCTCCAGCGGTCAGGCTGCCAACATGGCGCTGTTTACGTGGTTGCCCAACAACAGCCACGTGATCCTGTCCGACGATATTTACGGCGGCACCTTCCGCATCTGCGACGAGATCTTCTCCAAATTCGGCTGCACCTTCTCCTGGGTGGATCTGTCCGATCTGGAGGCGGTTCGTGCCGCTATTCGCCCTGAAACCAAGATGATCTACGCCGAGACCCCCACCAACCCCATGATGAAGGTGGCGGATATTGCGGCTTTGGCTGAAATCGCCCACTCCATTGATGCCCTGATGGTGGTAGACAACACCTTTATGACTCCCTACTTCCAGCGGCCGCTGGATCACGGCGCAGACGTGGTTATCCACAGCGGCACCAAGTATCTGGGTGGTCACAACGATACCATCGCCGGCATCGCTGTGGTTAAGAATCAGGATATGGCCGACTTCTTCCACGCCCAGCTGAAGTCCCATGGCAACGGCCTTGCCCCCATGGACTGCTGGCTGCTGCTGCGTGGCATCAAGACCCTGGCCCTGCGCATGGAGCGCCACAACGAAAACGCCATGCAGGTGGCCCACTTCCTGCGCAACCACCCCAAGGTGAAGAAGGTCTACTACACCGGCTTTGAGGACCACAAGGACTACGCCGTCATGACCAAGCAGACCACCGGCTTCTCTGGCATGATTTCCTTCGAGCTGGACTGCCTGGAGACTGCCATGAACCTGCTGTCCCGTGTGAAGATGATCCTGTTTGCCGAGAGTTTGGGTGGTGTGGAGACTCTGGTCACCTACCCCATGACCCAAACCCATGAGTCCATCCCTGTGGACGTGCGGGAGGCGCTGGGCATCAACGAGCGGTTCATCCGCATCTCCATCGGCATCGAGAACGTCAACGACATCATTGCCGATCTGGAGCAGGCGCTGGCGTAATCATTACGGTAAAAACCGGTGGGGCGGGGTTTGCCCCTGCTGTTCCAATGTCAGCAAACGCCACGGCGGCGGGGGAAAGCCCCCGCCCTACCCGATGAAAATGGGATGTGTGAAAGTATGGACCTGAACTTTACGAAGATGCAGGCCTACGGCAATGATTACGTCTATATCAACGCCGTGGACCAACAGATCGACGACCCCAACGCCCTGGCCCGACGGGTCAGCGAGCGGCATTTCGGCATCGGCTCTGACGGGTTGGTGCTGGTCTGCCCGTCGGAGCGGGGCGAATTCCGTATGCGGATGTTCAATCCCGACGGTATCGAGGGGGAAATGTGCGGCAATGCACTGCGCTCCCTGTCCAAGTACGTCTACGACCACGGAATGACGGATAAGACCGAGTTTGAAATTGAAACGCTGGGCGGTATGCAGCACATCTGGCTGGACGTGAAGGACGGCAAGGCCGTCAACATTACCGCTGACATCGGGCAGCCCCGCATGGATACCAAAATTATCCCGGTCAACACCGAGCTTGCCGAGTTTGTCAACCAGCCGGTGGAGATTTTGGACCGGGTGTTCCACATCACCGCCCTGTCCTGGGGCAACCCCCATTGCGTGATGTTTATTGATGACACTGCAGGCTTTGATGTGGCCAAATACGGCCCCGCCATCGAGCATCATACCGAGCTGTTTACCAAGAAAATCAACGTGACCTTTGCCCAGGTGGTCAGCCGGGACTACATCAAGATCCGGGAATGGGAGCGAGGCACCGGCGAGACCATCGGCTGCGGCACCGGCTGCTGCACCGCTGTGGTTGCGGCGGCTATGCTGGGCTACTGTAACCGAAAGGTGGCGGTGGAGCAGATCGGCGGCAATTTGTATGTAGATTGGCGTGAGGAGGACGGCCATGTGCGCATGACCGGCCCATCCCACACTGTATTTGAAGGAGTTCTGTTTGATGAAGCTTGAAACGCTGCTGAAAGAACTGGAGTACGCCTTGGATTCGGGTAGTATCCAGACGGAAATCACATCCCTGGTCTACGACTCCCGCAAGGTGGAGCGGGGCAGTCTGTTTGTTTGCCTGACCGGCTTCCGCTCCGACGGTCACGACTACATTCCTGCTGCCGTCGCCGCCGGCGCCGCTGCGCTGGTGGTGGAGCGGGAGGTTGCCGTCCCTGACGGCGTGACGGTCATCCGGGTGGAAAACAGCCGCTACGCCTTGGCGCTGCTGGCTGCGGCGTGGTTTGACCACCCGGCACGGAAGATGTGCGTCATCGGCCTGACCGGCACCAAGGGCAAGACCACCACGGCCCATATGATCAAGGCGATTTTGGAGGCGGCGGGTCACACCGTTGGCATGATCGGCACTGTGGGTGCCGTCATCGGCGATAAGCTGCTCAAGACCCGCAACACCACCCCTGAGTCCTATGAGCTGCACGCCCTGTTTGACAAGATGGCCAAGGAGGGCTGCTCCCACGTGGTGATGGAGGCAACCTCTCAGGGCTTCAAGCTCCACCGCACGGCGGGAATCCTGTTCGATGTGGGTGTGTTTCTGAACCTGTCCCCAGACCACATCGGCGAAGGGGAGCATGCCGACTTTGACGAATACCTCCGGTGCAAGAGCATGCTGTTTGCACAGTGCAAGCAGGGGCTTGTCAACACCGACGACGACCACTGGCAGGCGGTGACCGCCGGTGCCGGGTGCCAGCTGTTCTCTTTCAGCCGCACCCATCGGGCCGACTATATGGCCGATGATATCACGGAGGAGCGGGGCGCAGGCTTTTTGGGCAGCCGCTTTACCGCCAAGGGGCGGCTGGAGGGTCAGCTGCTGCTGAATATGCCCGGTCGGTTCAACGTGGAAAACGGACTGGCCGCCCTGGCCGCTGCCGACATGGTGGGGGTGGAGTTTTCCGCCATTGCCGCCGGACTGAAAAAGGTCCGGGTCAAGGGCCGCACCCAGGTGCTGGAGACCCCCGACTATTACACCCTGCTCATCGACTACGCCCACAACGCCGTCAGCATGGAGAACCTGCTGCATATGCTGCGCTCCTACAAGCCGGGGCGGCTGATCTGTGTGTTTGGCGGCGGCGGCAACCGTGCCCGTGCCCGGCGTTGGGACATGGGCGAGATCAGCGGCAAGTATGCTGACCTGACCGTGCTGACCATGGACAATCCCCGGGACGAGGAAGTGGAGGCCATCAACGAGGACATCAAGATCGGCCTTGCCAAGCACAACGGCAAATACGTCACCATTACCGACCGTGGCGATGCCATCCGCTGGGTCATGGACACCGCCATGCCCGGCGACATCATTGCCCTGATTGGTAAGGGCCACGAGGAATACCAGGAAATCAAAGGGGTCAAGCACTTCTTCTCCGAGGAGCAGGTGGTGCAAAAGCACCTGATTGGAAAGATGTAATAAAACGAAAATCGGTTGCCCGGACGGGCAGCCGATTTTTTGTGTGGCGGGGGAATAAAATGCTGTACTTGCCCTTGCTCTTTGGGGCGAAAAATGGTATAATCTTAAGTTGCAATAATGGGTGATTATACCCACTCAAAATGTGCCGTCGGAGGACGTTTTTATGGATAAGCGAACCGGTCATATTCCCCAGGCTGACATCGACCGCCAAAAGCAATATTGCCTTGAAGTGAAAGCGGTTTACCAAAGCCGCGGCGTACAGCCCCTGGCCTTTGTGGACACCTACGGCTGCCAGCAGAACAAAACGG
>JAZSAQ010000049.1:0-11407 GCA_045601985.1 Lawsonibacter sp.
CCTCTTCTTCGGTCTGTCCGGCACCGGCAAGACCACCCTTTCCACCGACCCCAAGCGTCTGCTCATCGGCGATGACGAGCACGGCTGGGACAATGAGGGTGTCTTCAACTTCGAGGGCGGCTGCTACGCCAAGGTCATCAACCTGGACGCCGAGTCCGAGCCCGACATCTACAACGCCATCCGCCGCAATGCCCTGCTGGAGAACGTCACCGTTGACGAGGCCGGCAAGTGCGACTTCGCCGACGGCTCCGTCACCGAGAACACCCGTGTGTCCTACCCCATCGACCACATTGAGAAGATTGTCCGCCCCGTTTCCAAGGGCCCCGACGCTCAGAACGTGATCTTCCTGTCCGCCGATGCGTTCGGTGTTCTGCCTCCCGTGTCCATCCTGACCCCCGAGCAGACTCAGTACTACTTCCTGTCCGGTTTCACCTCCAAGCTGGCCGGCACCGAGCGTGGTATTACCGAGCCTACCCCCACCTTCTCCGCCTGCTTCGGTCAGGCCTTCCTGGAGCTGCACCCCACCAAGTACGGTGAGGAGCTGGTCAAGAAGATGCAGAAGTCCGGCGCCAAGGCTTACCTGGTCAACACCGGCTGGAACGGCACCGGCAAGCGCATCTCCATCAAGGATACCCGTGGCATCATCGACGCCATTCTGGATGGCTCCATCCTGAAGGCCGAGACCAAGACCATCCCCTACTTCAATTTCGAGGTCCCCACCGCTCTGCCCGGTGTCGACCCCGCCATCCTGGATCCCCGTGACACCTATGCCCACGCCGCCCAGTGGGAGGAGAAGGCTCAGGATCTGGCCGCCCGCTTCGTCAAGAACTTCACCAAGTACACCGGCAACGACGCCGGCAAGGCTCTGGTGGCCGCCGGTCCCCAGCTGTAAGCTGCAAGCCGCAGGTTAATCTCAAACGCCCCACAGTCTTTTGCTGTGGGGCGTTTTTATTGAAACTGTTCCGCGATTGTGGTATACTATGCACACATAAATCACCGGAGGTAACTGCTATGTTTGACGCCTTGAACGTAAAAAACGAATGCGTCGCGTGGATCCGCGACTTTTTTGCCCAGAACGGCCCGGATTGCAGCGCCGTCATCGGCATCTCCGGCGGCAAGGACAGCTCCATCGCCGCCGCCCTGTGTGTGGAGGCCCTTGGCAAAGACCGGGTCATCGGCGTGCTGATGCCCCGGGGTGAGCAGCACGACATCGACAAGGCCTATATGCTGGTGGATCATCTTGGTATCCGAAGCTACGAGATCAACATCGCCGCAGCAGCCGACGCCCTGATCGCTGCGATGCCGGCCGATTTTGAGCTGTCCAAGCAGGCACGGGAGAATCTGCCCCCCCGTATCCGCATGGCCACCGTCTACGCCGTCAGCCAAAGCTGCAACGGCCGGGTGTGCAACACCTGCAACCTGTCCGAGGATTGGGTGGGCTACTCCACCCGTTACGGCGACTCCGTGGGCGACTTCTCCCCGATGAGCAATCTGACCGTTACCGAGGTCAAGCAGATCGGCCACCTGCTGGGTCTGCCCGCCGAGCTGGTGGAAAAGACCCCCATCGACGGTCTGTGCGGCAAGACGGACGAGGAAAATCTGGGCTTCACCTACGCCGAGCTGGACGTCTACATCCGCACCGGCGAGATCTCCAACCCAGACACCAAGGCCCGTATCGATCAAAAGCACAAGGCCAACCTCTTCAAACTCAAGCTGATGCCCGCTTTCGACGCCGGCATCCCCACCAAAGCATAAAAAACAGCGGCCATCTTTCGATGGCCGCTGTTTTTTCTTGACTTTCCCCCATTCACGATGTAAGATTGCGCTGTCAGGGGTGCCCTTGACAAATCTTAAGAAAGGAAGTGCCCTGTATGAAGTCTGCCTATATTGTATCTGCGCACTTCCTGCACTATATGTCTTAAACCTCCATTAAATTGCTGTATCGGTATCACTATGCCCTTTTTTACATCAATTTAATTATGGAGGTATTTTTTATGAAAATCACTCGTATCACCGAGCTGGAGCGTCAGTACGCTATGGAGTCCCTGGAGGGCCAGTTCAAGTCCGCTAACAACTACAAGTTTGTCGTCCGTCTGGAGAAGGCCTTTGCCGAGAAGATGGGCACCAAGCATTCCGTCGGCTTCGTCAACGGCACCGCCACCCTGCACACCGCTCTGGAGGCCGCCGGTGTGGGCATGGGCGACGAGGTTATCGTGCCTCCCCTGACCATGTCTTCCACCTCTCTGGCCGTTCTGCAGGCCAATGCCATCCCCGTCTTTGCCGACGTGGATGAGAAGACCTTCCTGATCTCCGCTTCCGAGATCGAGAAGAAGATCACCGACAAGACCCGTGCCATCATCGTGGTCTCCCTGTACGGTCTGATGCCCGACATGGACGCCATCATGGCCATCGCCAACAAGCACAACCTGATCGTCATTGAGGACGACGCTCAGTGCTTCCTGGGCACCTACAAGGGCAAGAATGCCGGCACCATCGGTCACATGGGCAGCTTCTCCTTCCAGGCCAGCAAGCACCTGACCACCGGTGAGGGCGGCATGGTCACCACCAACGACGACAACCTGGCTCTGCAGCTGCGCCGCATCTCCGGCCTGGGCTACGGCAGCATCACCATGAACAAGGCCCGCATCACCAAGGACGACATCCAGGATCCCAAATACGAGCGCCATGTGGCTCTGGGCTGGAACTACCGTATGTCCGACGTGGTGGGCGCTGTGGGTCTGGCTCAGACCGAGCGCATGGACGAGCTGGTTCAGATGCGCATGGCCTGTGGCAAGATCTGGGAAGATGCCCTGGCCGGCTGCGACTGGCTGATCCCCCAGTACACCCCCGCCGAGTGCGTCCACTCCTACTGGGCTGTGGCCGTGCGTATGGTCAACCCCAAGATCACCTGGTATGACTTCCGCAAGAAGTTCATGGAGTTGGGCGGCGACGGCATCTACTCCGCCTGGCAACTGACCTATCTGGAGCCTGCCTTCCGCAACAAGTCCTTCCTGGGCCGTGAGAAGTTCTTTGAGGGCTACACCTACGAGAAGGGTCTGTGCCCCGTGGCCGAGAAGATCCAGCCCCAGATGCTGCAGTTCAAGACCAACTACTTCGATACCGCCGAGTGCGAGGCTCAGGCCGAGATCCTGAAAAAGACCATCGCTTTCTTCGACAACATGTAATTACATCAAAAAGCGGCGCTGCTATGCAGCGCCGCTTTTTCTGTACTGGAACAGCCTGGATTTTTGTGATAAAATGTCTCTATCAATATTCGGGGGTGTTCCCATGAAAGATGAATGTCTGATTTGCGGTGCGCCGCTGACCTATTTGGACAAAGATGTTCCGGCCCGCTGCGCCCTGTGCGGCAAAGAAGGAACCACCAAAACCATGTGTGAACAGGGTCACTATGTGTGCGATGCCTGCCACACCGCCGGGACGGATGCCATCATCGGTCTGTGCCTTGGAGAAACGTCTGCAGACCCCATCGCCATCCTGCGCAAGCTGATGGCCATGGACAGCTGCCATATGCACGGACCGGAGCACCACATCATGGTGGGTTCCGCCCTGCTCACCGCCTATAAAAACGCAGGCGGCAAGATCGATCTGGGAAAGGCACTGCTGGAAATGCAGTCCCGGGGCAAGCAGGTCCCCGGCGGCGCCTGCGGCTTTTGGGGCGCCTGCGGCGCAGGTGTCAGCGCAGGCATGTTTGTCTCCATCGCCACCGGCTCCACCCCCCTGAAAAATCAGGAGTGGGCTCTGTCCAACGCCATGACCTCGGCGGCGCTGGGTGCCATCGCCGCCCTGGGCGGTCCCCGTTGCTGCAAGCGCAACGCCTACACCGCCATCCTGACCGCCGTGGAATTTGTAAAAGAGCATTTGGGCGTGGAGATGCAGGCCGAACCCGTCAAATGC
Organism: Lawsonibacter sp.; assembly: GCA_045601985.1. Classification (GTDB taxonomy): domain Bacteria; phylum Bacillota; class Clostridia; order Oscillospirales; family Oscillospiraceae; genus Lawsonibacter. The sequence continues at coordinate 3,916 of JAZSAQ010000049.1, forward strand.
ACCCATTCCCACCTGAACAACCAGTGTATTGAAGCGAGGTGTCCCTTCCATTGAAAAAGAAAGTTGCCTTTCTCTGCGTGCATAACTCCTGCCGCAGCCAGATTGCCGAAGCTTTGGGTCGGCATTTTGCCGGTGACCGATACGATTTTTTCTCTGCCGGCACCGAAACCAAACCTCAAATCAATCCCGACGCCGTCCGACTGATGAAGCAGCTGTACTCCATTGACATGGAGCAGACCCAGTACAGCAAAACCATCGACCACATCCCCACCCCGGATATCGTCATCTCCATGGGATGCGACGTGGGCTGTCCCTACATCGGTAGGGTCTTTGACGACAACTGGGGGCTGCCCGACCCCACCGGGCAGGATGATGCCACCTTTACGGCCGTCATCCGGGAAATCGAACATCGAATTAAAAATTTGTCCCTTTGAGTCCGAAACCGCCTGCCAGCTCTTGCTTTTTGGACACGCAGTGCTATAATGTCTCCATCGCACCAAATTTGTTGAATGAAACGAGGTAGTTCCAATGACCTTCGCCGAAAAAATGGACCAGTATTTGGACAAATACTGCGAACTGTATAAGCTCTCCGGCATCTTCCGTGTGACCCACAAGGATGAGATTATCTACCAGCGCTGCATAGGCTATGCCGACATCGAGCATAAGGTCCCCTTTGACAACTCCACCGTCTTTACCCTGTACTCCATGTCCAAGCCCTTCTGTGTCTTTGCCATCATGACCCTGGTGGACAAGGGTCTGATCAGCATCCACGACCACCCCGGCAAGTACCTGCCCGAGGTGGCCGGGGCCGACAGCCGCATTACCATCCGCCACCTGATGAACCACACCAGCGGCCTGCGGGACTTCAATCAGGAACGTGCCTACGAGGCCACCTTTGTCAATGCTTACAGACCCAACCTGCGTGCCCATGTGGCCCACATGGTGAAGCTCCCCCTGAATTTCGAGCCGGGTACCGCCACCCGCTACACCAACATCAACTTCACCATCCTGGCCCTGATTGTGGAGAATGTGTCCGGCATGGCCTACCGGGACTATATGCTGCAAAACGTATTCACCCCCATGGGTCTGAAGCACGCACAGGTAGACCAGTTGGAACTGCTGGCCGACCACCGTGCCCGGGGCTATGACATCGACGGCGACAACTTCATCCCCGCCGACCGCCTGAACCCCAACTCGTTCCTGGGCGCCGGCGACATCATCGCCGATATCGAGGATGTCTATTGCCTGAACACCGCCATGAAACACCAAAAGCTCCTCTCCCCCGAGCGTTGGGCGGAAATTCTCACCCCCTCTGACGTGGGCGTGTTCGGACTTGGCTGTCAGGTGTGGGACTGGCACGGCAAAAAGCGCATCCAGCACAACGGCGGCAGCCGTGGTTTCCGTACCCTGCACGTGTGGCTGCCGGAGGATGATCTGGACATCATCCTGCTGTCCAACACCGGTTTTGGCGACGCACGCTGGTCTTTGACCAACGCCGTTTACACCGCTTTCTACGGTGACGAAACCGTGGAGGCAGAGGCCACCAACATGGACTTTATTGAGAGTGTCCGTATCCTGCCCGAAGGTTTCCTTCCCCGGCGCAAACCCGCCATCACCCTGACGGCCGAGCAGGAGGCCCGCATTCTGGGCACCTACTCCTACTCCAACGGCGACCCGGACAGCTACCTCACCAAGCGGGAGGACGGCACCTACTGCATCCACTCTCAGGGCTGGCAGAAGCTTTACTGCTACCCCGTCAGCGAAACCGTGCTGGCCAGCTGCAATCTGGACGAGGCCCACAAGCTGGAATTCACCGAGGACGGCCGTGTGCTCTTGGACGGCATGACCAAAATCGGATAACCTCTGTGTCCCTGCGCAAATGCATTGACATTGTCCCATACTTGTGATATGATTTGGAACAGGAAATCTCTTAAACCTCAATAGATAGGAGTGCAATATTATGGAGCGTATCAAGACCCTGGAGACCCGCAACCTGTGCCAGAGCGCCGTCAACGGCGGCTGCGGCGAGTGCCAGACTTCCTGCCAGTCCGCCTGCAAGACCAGCTGCGGCGTGGCCAACCAGTCCTGCGAGAAGGACGCCTGAGCGCAAATCCGTACATAAAAAGGCCGTCAGTACTGGCGGCCTTTTTTCCTTGTTATTAAGCCTGAAGAAAACAATCCGAACCCGCTCTGTGGGGCGGATTTTCGCGTCAGGCTTCATTTCTCTCTTTGCCGGGCACAAAGCCCGGCTGCCTCATTCAATTTTGCCTGACACAAAAATACACTCCCACAGAGTCCAGGATTTCTGAACCTGTATCCTACTCACCAAACAGAGCTTACGGATTCAGAAACGGGTTCGGATTGTTTTGTTCAGGCTCGAAGGAGTGACCCATCATGGTACATCAGTATCAGCTTAACGGTTATAACATCGTGCTGGACACCTGCTCCGGCTCCGTCCACGTGGTGGACGAGGTGGCCTACGACATGATCGCCCTGTTCCAGCAGGAGGACGGCGACGCCATCGTAGCCAAAATGCTGGACAAGTATGCCCACCGCCCCGACGTCACCGAGGAGGAACTGCGTCTTTGCCTTGGCGATATTCAGGCACTGTGCGACATGGGTAAGCTGTTCACCCCCGACGTGTTCGAGGATATGGCCGGCACTTTCAAGGCTCGCTCCGGCAATGTGGTCAAGGCGTTGTGCCTCCACGTGGCTCACACCTGCAACCTCAACTGCTCCTACTGCTTTGCCAGCCAGGGCAAGTACCATGGCGAGCGGGCGCTGATGAGTTTCGAGGTGGGCAAGCAGGCACTGGACTTCTTGATGGACAACTCCGGCAACCGCCACAACCTTGAAGTCGACTTCTTCGGCGGCGAGCCGCTGATGAACTGGGATGTAGTCAAGCAGCTGGTGGCCTATGCCCGCAGTGTGGAAAAGGAACGGGGCAAGAACTTCCGCTTCACCCTGACCACCAACGGCGTGCTCATTGACGACGATGTGATCGACTTTGCCAACCGTGAGATGAGCAACGTGGTGCTCAGCCTGGACGGCCGCAAGGAAATTCACGATGCCACCCGTGTGGACTTCGCCGGCAACGGCAGCTACGAGCGCATCGTACCCAAGTTCCAGCAGCTGGTAGAATCCCGGGGCGGCAAGGGCTACTATATGCGTGGTACCTTTACCCACAACAACCCCGATTTCACGAAAGATGTGTTCCACATGGCCGACCTCGGCTTTACCGAGCTGAGCATGGAGCCGGTGGTCTCCGCCCCCGATGATCCCATGGCTTTGACCCCGGAGGATATCGAAGTGGTCAAGGAGCAGTACGAAATTCTCGCCAAAGAGATGCTCCGCCGTGAGGAAGAGGGCCGCCCCATCACCTTCTACCACTACATGATCGACCTGACCGAGGGTCCCTGTGTCTACAAGCGCATTTCCGGCTGCGGCTCCGGCACCGAGTATATGGCGGTCACCCCCTGGGGTGACCTGTACCCCTGCCACCAGTTCGTGGGCGAGGAAGCCTACAAGCTGGGCGACGTGTGGAACGGTGTGACCAACGATGCCCTGCGGGAGGATTTCCGTGCCTGCAATGCCTATGCCCGTCCCGAGTGTAAGGACTGCTGGGCCAAGCTCTATTGCTCCGGCGGCTGCGCCGCCAACGCCTTCCACGCCTCCGGCTCCATCCGTGGCGTGTATGAGCCGGGCTGTGAGCTGTTCAAAAAGCGCATCGAGTGCGCCATCATGATCAAGGCCGCCCAGGACGCCCGAAAGGATCGGGGTTAAAATGAACACCCCCATCTATGACTTTGTATCGGCCTACGCCGACAGCCACCCTTCCCGTCTGCATATGCCGGGACACAAGGGGGTCGGCCCCCTTGGCGTGGAACAATTTGATATCACCGAGATCGTAGGGGCGGACGATTTGTACCACCCCCACGGCATTATTGCTGAGAGCGAGCGCAATGCTGCCCGGCTGTTTGGCTCCACCGCCACCGTCTACAGCACCGAGGGTTCCAGCCAGTGCATCCGCACCATGGTTCACCTGGCGGCAAGCCGTATCACAGGCGAAAAGCCTCTGTTTATTGCCGCCCGCAACGCCCACAAGTCGTTCCTGTACGCCGCCGCATTGGTGGACGCAGAAATTTGCTGGCTGTGGCCGGAGGATTCTGCCGACCTGTGTTCCTGCCCCATCACGCCGGAACAGCTGGAGCAAGCCCTTTCCACCGCCCACCGCACCCCCGCCGCCGTCTACGTGACTTCCCCCGACTATCTGGGCAACCTGTTACCCATCAAGGCCCTGGCCGAGGTCTGTCACCAGCACGGCACGCTGTTGCTGGTAGACAACGCCCACGGGGCGTATCTGCGCTTTCTGCCCAAAGATCTTCACCCCATCAGCCACGGCGCCGATCTGTGCTGTGACTCAGCCCACAAAACCTTGCCCGTGCTGACCGGCGGCGCCTACCTGCATATGAACAGGAGCTGTGAAGAACGGTTCACCCCCATCGTTCGGGAGGTCATGGCGCTATACGGCTCAACCAGTCCCTCTTACCTGACCCTTGCCAGTTTGGATTTGTGCAACCGCTATCTTGCCGAGCAGATCCGCACCGATTTAAGCATCCTTTGTCCCACCGCAGAGCAGACCCGCACCTCTCTCACCGCCAACGGCTGGCCGCTTGTGGGAGACGAACCGCTGAAGCTTACCCTCCGCTGCCCCGGCACACAGATTTCCGATGCGCTGGCGAAACAGGGTGTCTTCTGTGAGTATGCCGACAGAGAGCATCTTGTGCTGATGCTCTCCCCCACCACCGCCCCGGCGGATTTGGATCGGTTGGTTGCCGGCTTGGGTGAAAACCATGGGGGCGCGCCCATATCCACCAACCTGCCCCCTCTGCGTCCGGTGCGGGTTATGTCCCCCCGACAGGCCATGTTTGCCCCACAGGAGCAGATTCCCGTTGCCCAAGCGATGGGCCGCATCTGCGCCGCCCCCACCGTCAGCTGTCCCCCCGCCGTCCCCATCGTGGTATCCGGCGAGGTGGTAGACGAAGCCGCCCTTGCGTGGTTTGCTCACTACGGCATCGACACCCTGTGTGTGGTCAAATAAACAAAAATGCCCGCCGTCCCATGGACGGCGGGCATTTTTTCGCAAGTTATTCGGCGGGCTTCGTGTCAAAAATCTCTTTGCCCGCAGCGGCAAGGCCCGCAAGGCTCTGAATCTCGCTGGGGATGATGAGCTTGGTGGCCTTTCCGTCGGCAGCAGCGGTGAAGGCCTCCAGCGCACGGATCTTGATAACACCCTCGCCGGGGTTCGCCTCATTGATGAGCTTGATGGCGTCAGCGGTGGCCTGCTGGACCTTCATGATGGCCTCGGCTTCCGCCTCGGCGGCCATGATGCGGGCGGCCTTCTCGGCCTCGGCCTGCATGATCTTGGCCTGTTTATCCGCATCGGCCCGGAGAATAGCAGACTGCTTTTCGCCCTCCGCCACCAGGATCTGAGACTGCTTCTGGCCCTCGGCCTGCAGAATGGCCTCACGACGCTCACGCTCGGCCTTCATCTGCTTCTCCATGGCGTCCTGAATCTCACGAGGCGGAATGATGCTCTTGAGCTCCACGCGGTTGACCTTGATGCCCCAGGGGTCGGTGGCCTCGTCCAAAATGGCTCGCATCTTGGTGTTGATGTGGTCACGGCTGGTCAGAGCCTGGTCCAGTTCCAAATCGCCAATGATATTGCGCAGGGTGGTGGCGGTCAGGTTCTCGATGGCGGACATGGGGTACTCCACGCCGTAGGCGTACAGCTTTGGGTCGGTGATCTGGAAGTACACCACCGTGTCGATCTGCATGGTGACGTTGTCCTTGGTGATAACAGGCTGGGGGGCGAAGTCCACCACCTGTTCCTTCAGGGACACGTTCTTCACGATGCGCTCGATGAGAGGGATCTTGAAGTGCAGGCCCACGCCCCACACCGCCTGAAACGCACCCAGGCGCTCCACCACGTAGGCACGGGACTGCTGCACCACGCGGATGTTGGCGGCCAGAACCACCAAAACCAAAATGACCAGAACGATAGGAATCATATACTCCATAATTTACCTCCTGTATGTAGTGTATCCAAATTATGTTTGCTTACTCTTCTATCAGGGAAACGAACACTTTCACGCCCTCGATGCGCAGCACCCGCACCAATGTCCCCTCCGGGATGACGGACTCGTCCTGACTACGGGCGGTCCATGCCTGTCCGGCGATGTTTACCTGTCCCTGACCGTGCAGGTTGTCGATGGTCTGGATGACCACCGCCTCCTGACCAATGACCCGGTCGGCGTTGGTGGCGGAGTAGCCGGGGGTCAGGAACTTTTTTGCCAGCGGCCGTACCAGCGCCAGCGACAGGCCGGAAAGTGCCAAAAACACACCCAGCTGCAGCCACAGGTTCCCACCTGCCAGCGCACACAGCAGTGCGCCCAAAGCCCCCACTGCGAACCACACGCTGGTCAGGCCGACTGTAACCGCTTCACCCGCACTGAACAAAATCAACAGGGCCAGCCATGCGATTTTCCATGCCATACCATCCGACGCTCCTTTCACCATAGTCGTACACATCAGGAAAAACAGGGACACCAGTACCAGTGCCACCGAGGACACCGCCGTGCCGAACGTCCACTGGTCCCTGGGCGAGAGATTGGTAAAGAAGTTGCCCAAGGACTGCTTGAGGGTGGGGCCTTCATGCAATGTTTCCTGCTCCGTTTGTGTATTTCCCTTTTGAACGGAGGGAATTTCGTCGGCAAACAATTCATCCATGGTCACGCCGTAGTGCTTGCATATATAAAGGAGCTTTTCCATCTCCGGGTAACCCCGGGAGGACTCCCACTTGGACACCGCCTGCCGGGATACGTTCAGCTGCTGGGCGAAGTCCTCCTGCGTGATACCGTGCCGGTGGCGCAGCTCCTGCAGCCGAGTTCCAAAGGACATCCGGGTTCCCTCCTTTCCTTTGGTTTTTACTTTCTTCATTTCCGACGCACCTGGGTTCTCTGTTCTTCTCTTTGGAAACCGCAAACCTTACATTCGTCCACACAGTTGTAAATGTATGCCTTTGCCGGAACGACCCGGGTGTCCGTCCCGGTAACGTATCCTTTCAGATCCCGCGTAATCAGGCCCACGTGGGTTGTCGTGTCATAAGAGGAAACAGGGGACGGGTCGCGGCTGACCTCACGCATGGCAAAGGATTTCCCGCAGCGAGGGCATCGGGTTGCCTGCGCACGCTTGCCAATGAGATAAAAGGCAGCAGCAAATATAAGGACCAATGCAACAATACCAATAACCAGCATAGAGACGCTCCTTTCTCATTCCATGTCGGTTTCCTGTCTAATAGTAGCATACCGCATTTTTTACCCCTTGTCTACCAACTTCAATTTGCCAAGCCGAATTTTTTGCCGCAACCTGAAGTTTCCGCGCCTATTCACCGATAACCGTTGCAACTTGTCGAAAAAACAGATATACTGTC
>JAZSAQ010000050.1:0-31810 GCA_045601985.1 Lawsonibacter sp.
TGATGCCCTCGCCAGCATTGATGCCCCAGCCAGCATTGATGCCCTCGCCAGCATTGATGCCCTCGCCAGCATTGATGCCCCAGCCAGCATTGATGCCCTCGCCAGCATTGATGCCCAAGCGGACAATAATGCTCTTTTTACTCTCGACCCTGCCCTTTACAACAAGCCTATCGTCAAGGTCAATTTCAATGGTGTCCTCGGAGATCAAGTCACCCTCCAACACATAATCGCCGTTGGAAATCTGCTTCAAGCCAGCAAACATCTTATCCAGTTTCATTTTTTATCCTTTCTGTCGGTCTAACCTCCTACCAACAGGGCGACAAGTTGTTTATGTTCTTCGGATTCAGAACGGCAGGTCGCCATCATCGCCGGGCAACTCGGCAAACTGCCCGTCCGCCGCAGGTCTCTGCCCAGCAAAGTCATTGCCCGCCGCAGGCTTGCTATCCCCGAAGTACACGTTGTCCGCCAGCACCTCGGCATTACGCCGCTTGTTGCCCTCCTTATCCGTCCACTCGCGGATTTGCAGCCGACCTTCCACAACAGCCATGCGACCCTTGCTGAAGTTCTTGGCGAAGAACTCGGCCGTCTGCTTCCACGCAACAACGTCAATAAAGTCCACACCCCGCTCACCGGTCTGCTTGTCCTTGAAGTCTCGGTCACAAGCAAGGGTGCAGCTGGCAACGGACACGCCGTTGGGGGTTCTCCGCAGTTCGGGATCTCGCACAAGTCTACCCATGATGAAAATTTTGTTAAGCATTTTTTTACTTCCTTTCTTTCAAATCCTGTCCCGCTTCCCACTCTCGGTAGAGGTTCATCCAATCCTCCAGCCGCATGGTCACGAGTATGTCTGCATTATTCTTCTTGTGGAACACGGCAGGCAGGTTGTTGCCTCCCGCCTGCGCATCCCTGATCGCCTGCGCCATCCAATCGTAAAGGCGCATTTGCTCTTGGTGCTTTGCCTCAATGTGTATTCCCGGCAACCCAACCACATCGGCAGCCTCGCCGGTGTTCCCGCAGTATTGCGCCGTCCGCTTGGCATCGTAGCCGTACTCCCGGAAGCGGGATGCCAGCAGCCGCTCAAACCGCTTGCCCTTATCCTTTGACTTGATTGGCATTGCCGTCCTCCTTCCTGCGTGGTCGAAACGCCCGCTTCTTCCTGCGCCCCTCAGGGTGTGGGACTCGTTCCAGGCAGTTGTTGCACTTGGGTTTCTCACAGGCAAGGCACAGGTCGATCCGCTCATGGTCATCTATGCCGTAGTAGGTCTTCCGATCCTCGCTCATTCTGCACCCCCTCCGTTCATCAGCGCTCCCGCCGTTATGCCAACCGCCAGTTGCCCCATCGCCTGCCGCACATCGCTGGGCAGAGCCAGCAGCTCCCGCTCGTTTGCCGCCCGCGCTTTATAACTGCGTTGGAAGTTGGATGCCACCACAGATGCCACCGTGTCCGCATCCATCAGTGCCCACTCCTTCAGCTGGTTGGGCGACCCCACAAGTCGCTGGATAACAGGCGGCAGCCTGTCGAACTCCTTTTGCGACCCGTAGATGCCGTTGGACACCGCCCGTTGCACCAGCCCCCACGCCTCCAGCTCCGTCATTTCCTGCGGCTGCGTGACCTTGGTTATAGCCTCCTTGATCGCCCCGATGTGAGGCGGAAAGCCCTTCTTGTCCGTGGCAATGTGAGCCTTGACCGCATTCGCCACCACAATGGCAGGCTCGTCCGCAAACATACTCGCCCACAGTTCCACGATACCCTCCGCCTCGTCCCGCTTCATATCCTTGTAGAACGAGGGGTAGGCGGCTTTCAGCACGGACATGATCGCAAGCGTTTCCTCGCGTGTCATACGGCCACCACTCCCTCGGCGGGCTTTTCAAGAGGGATATACCGGGTGTCATGGCATCCGCCCCAAACAACCCACATCACATCCATAAGCGGACTGCCTTTACCTCGTTGCTTGAAAGTGAAATCAGGTCTCCATGTCAGCGGGAGGATAAATGCAGGCGGGAACGAGCGGAACAACCCAAGCCGCTTCTTTGCGTGCCAGTATTGAGATTTCAGCAGCAGGGCAAACGGCTTCTTGCTTGCGATGCACCGCTCGATGAACCGATCAGCCAGGGAGAATGGCGGGTTTGTAATAATCCAATCACACTCAACCTGGTCCGCCGTCAGGAAGTCTGTACCGGTGTTAATGTCTGTTGCGATCACGTTGTACCCACACTCTCGCATCACATCTACCATGTGGTTTTCGCCGCAGGCAGGCTCCCATATCACGGAGCCAAGCGGCAAACGCAAGAACTTCAAGAGCGCCATCGTAGCGTCCGGGGGTGTTGGGTAAAAATCAGAGTCCGCCCGCTTATATGCTGAGTTGCCGCCTACAATGCGGCTTGCCATTGCCTTATCCATGCCAATCTCCTCTCTCTTCATGTAACATCTCTAAAAACACATTCCCGCCTCGCTGTTCCTGATGCGGCTTCTCCTCCGCATCACGTTTCGCCCAGTTCCGAATGGTTGCAAGGTGGTTCTTATAGCTCTTGCCCGTGGAAGCCATATAGCTACTCAACCGCTCGATCCTTGCTTGCCAATCGGTAAACTCGGCTTTCAGCTTGTCCAGATCCTCATCCGTAAGCAGGACGTTGTTATATTCGCCGTACTTGTGGCGGACAGGCTTGGGCGTGCCAGCACGCTCCTTCAATTCTTTATAGTCTTGCTCCAGCCGCCACACATCTATATACTGGTCAACGGTCAAGCCTACTTCATCAGCAAGTCGTTCCAACTGTTTTGCCGTCATCGTGCTTGGGTCTACCAAAGCGATATTGTTGTATTCGCCGTAAAGGTGTGGGGGGGACGCCGCAGGCGGCTCTATATCCTCTCCTATACTGTCCTTACCTAGCCTATCCTTACCTAACCTAACCTGGGTTTCCATTTGGTATCCGTTTGGTATACCAAGCGTGTATGCGCCGTTTTTCTTGCAGGTCAATTGCGCCATTTCCTCGGTATAGGTGGTGGGTTTGTATCGGTCGTTGCGGATGTAGTTGTGGATCTTCCAATGCTTGATGACACACACGCCGCTCTCAAAGGGGATGATGAAGTTCTTCGCCAGCAACAGCTTCAGGTCATCGTCAGCACACCCAATCATCCGCTGTATCTTCTTGGGGTTGTTGATAAACCCATCGTCATCCGCACGCATGGACAGATGGAAGTACAGAGCCTGCGTGGACAACGGCATATCCAAGAACGCATCGCTGTCAATGATGGTCTTTGCAAACATTCTTCTCTCTGCCATACTCAATCACCACATCGCCTTTTCCAGCGCATCGAAAAGCACCACGACCGCCCAAGCACAAAGGATCGCCACGCTCACGACCTGCACCCAAAAGAACGCATCGTTCCTGCGGCGCGTCTGCTCCTGGTAGTCCCGGTTGCGTTTCGCACGCAGCTGCCACCGGGCCTCAGCCAGCGCCTGCCGGTCTATCATGTCCGCCAGCTTAGCCATGCCTCACGACCTCCTCCAGCGTGACCTGGTTTCGGCTCTCCAGCTCTTTGATCCTGCGCCGCAGGTGCGTGTTCTGCACCAGCACGCTCTTGGCTCTGCGCTCGTTCATCTTCAGCTGCCGGGTGATTTCACCAAGGTCATCGCTGGTGTAGTAGCCAACACCGCTGCCATCGTTAATGATGATTGCGCCGTTGCGCCGAGCCTCCTCAATCATATTCCGCACGGTGCGGTCAGGCAGGTTTACCTGCGCCACAAGGTCGCTCCGCCGGATGGCGTTATCTCGCCCAAAGGGAATGTAAGTCATAATATCCATTACGCTTTTTCAACCTCCAACCGAATTTTCACCTTCCCATCGGGAAGCACCAGCCGCGAAAGCTGTTCCATAAAAGCCAGCGCGTTGAACTCGCCGCACCACTCCACGCACAGCGACCTCATACCAAAGGCGGCGGTGGTCTTGCTGTCCGTAGGGGGGGGATTTTCGATGGCTTCCTGTTCTTCGACCACGCACACAGCCTCAGGCTCGTCCTCAATCTCCTCCACGATGCTGTTCAGCCATCGCTCCCAAACCTCTCGCTCGGTATTGCTAAGCCGCCGCTTGCCTCGGATGTCCAGCTCATTGCCGTGCCGCTGCATATAGTTGCGCAGAGACGGACCGCCCAAGCCGAACAGTTCTTTGCTGATCGTGTTAAGCCCAACGCAAAAGCGGCTGTGCAGCCCTCTTACGTATTCCTCCTGCAAGTCTGCCGACATCGCCTTGAACGCAGCCCAGCTCATCGGCTCGTTCAGGTTGTATGTCGCCACAGGGCCGTTCTTCGCCTTCAGCTGCGCCGCCGTCAGGTGGTCGGACGGCAACCCGCATTTTTTGCTCTTACTGCCGCACACGCGCCCCCGCGCACCGGCGGCGACTCTCTTCTTTTGCATCGCATCGTATTCAAAATCGTTCATCGTTGTACTCCTCGTCTAAATAATTCTTGCCGAACTCTCTTATAAACTCCGCCACACTCCAGCCCTGCTCCAGCATCGCCTTTTTCTGCCCGTACTGTTTCAGATACTGCATAATGCCCTTGTTGTGGTGCGCCCCATAGGGCGGCTCGTTGTGGCAGTAGTGGCACAGGTCAACCACCAGTCCCAGCCTGTCAGCCTTCTTGCGATAGGCTCCGCCGAACAGGTGATGCCGTTCCAGCCCGTCACGCCGCCCGCACAGAAAACACTCCCGCTCCATCTCATCGCCCCCATTCTGCGGTCATAGCCGCCAGCTTTTCGGGGGATAGGGTCTCGATGCCAAGCGCCTTGCAATCCTCAACCAGGTTGTCGATCAGCCGTGACATCTGCTCGGTGTTATAGGTGCTTGACCCGTAGTACAGGATCACGTTCACGCACCCCGGCAGCTTGCTGTCCGTTGTTTCCGTCAGCCAGCCAAGACCATTCCTGCTCCAGCTGGCACACAGCTTCCCAGCCGCATCCGATCTCACACATACGGTCTCCGTGTTGCCGCCGATGTTGCGGATCGCTTCGCGGTAGATGTCCTCCTTCGGGATGCGGGTAGCCTCCGCCAGCTTGTCCATCAGCACCCAAGCATAGGCGTTGGCATCCAGGCTCCGCTTCTCCCGATGCTCCTTAATCTCGCAATCGTAGAGGCGGTTCTTCTTGCCCAGCACAAAGCCTCTGGCAGGGGCAGGCTCGTTTACCTTCAGGCACAGCCACAAGCCATCGTCCATCTGCATCTTCGCATCAACGAACGTCAGCTTCATCCGGCCACCTCCCATCTCTCAAACATCCAGCCAAATACTCCAGCCGCCGCAAATACTGCCGGATAAAGGCTTCGTCATACCCCACGGGGTATCTTTTCAGCCGGTCGGAGTCAATGGGGTTGAAGAAGTTGCGGTAGTCATCCTCCGTCAATCCATATGCCACGATTTCCGCCGCAGGAAGGCAACCTTCCTCCCTCTGCTTGGCGAACATCTGCACCTGCGCCTGCTGGTTGTATGCTTTGCTCACCTTGAACTCCTTGTCGGCGGAGTGGGTCTTGACCTCATAAATCCGCCCCGGCGCATCCCCGTCCAGGTTCACCCGCAGGCTCAACTCAGGCAGGAGAATTTGGTGGTCACGCCGCTCCGCTCCGATGTGGTCGAGAATGGCGTGTTCGTAGTAGGTGCCAGCCAGCATCGCCGTGTTGGTGAAGTGGCTGGTGTCGATGCCCAGCTTCACGCCCCACCACTTGCCGAAGGTCTTGGTCTTCCAGTTGCCCATGATGGTGGCGGTATCGGATGCCCCGAACCACCCGCTTCTGTCCTGATCGGCAATCACGGTTGCATCTCCATAATGGCTTTCTCAAGCCGAGCCGCCTCGTTGTACAGATTGAACTTCGACCGCAGGGTTTCCTCGTCCATACCAAGCCGGTCAGCCATCACGTTCAGCGGGATGCCCTGCTTAATCTTGGCGGACACCAGCTCCAGCAATCTCTGCTTGCACTTGGCAAGGCTGTGCTTGCTCAAGTCCTCCACCTGCTCCTCAGGCAGGTCATCCACCTCAAGCCACAGACCAAAACCAAGACCTGTCCGCTCCGCTACGCCCTTGACGAAACCACGGCGGACAGCATTGTGTACCCGAAGCTGGCTCATGCTGTTGTCCTTCACAGGATTGTTTCCGTTGATGACGGGGTAGGTGGTCTCCCACTCAAGGTTGTCCACCACGATATGCACCAGCACCTCATAGCAACGGTTGCCCACGCCGTTCTTGTCGATGAACTCCATATCGCTCTTGCGCAGGGTGCTGCCATCGGGACCGGGTACAGGCCAAAACAGCACGGTCTCCGCGCCGTTGTCGTGCAGCAGCTTCTTGCAGTTCGCCCAAGGCAGATAGTCCTGGCCATCCCGCTTCTTGACGTAGGGAGCCACATCTACCTTCATCATCTCGGCAAAACTCTTATCAAACATTGTCGTTCCTCCTTACAGTTCCAACGCGTCCTCCGCGTCCTTTTCTTCCAGGCACATACAGCACCCAACGATCTCACCGCCAACATTGCGGTACACCTTATCGTCAAAATTCAGTTCCTCGCCGCACACGGGGCAGTGCCACATCGGCAGCTCCGGCGGGTCAAGGCTCGGTTCGGGCACATTCCAGTTCATTCTCTCGCTCCTCCTTGCTCATTCGCTTAACATATCGCTCCGTAGCCGCCCGAACCTTGTCCGGGTCAGCCTTGCCGTGGATGCGCACGGTAGCTTTACCGATCGTGTAAACCTCGTCAGCCGGGTTGCTGTTCATCGTCAACCACCTGCCAGCCAAGCACCTCCAGCACCTTGCACATCTGCTCCAGCAGATCGGTATCCTCACTGGCAAAGGCGTACACGGCACTGGCCAAATCACAGAAATAAATCCAATCAACGCCCTTGGACAGCTGGTGCGCCACGCGCTGGCGGCGCTTTATGTTTTCTTGAAGGTCCTGCGTGATGTCAATGTCGCAGATCTTCCGTGTCAGCTCTGCCAGTTCTTCCAGCAGCCCCTTGGGCAGCTTCTTATCATTCTTCATCCCGGTGCGCCTCCTCTCGCTTTGCCATGACAGCGGCAAATGCGCTCTCCATCCGCTCCTTGATACCGCCGGGTTTTCGCTTGCCATTCAGGATCATCGACACATACGCCTTGCCAACGCCCATCTCGGCGGCCAGCTCGTCATAGGTCACGCGCTCGTTGTGCATTCGCCCGACCAGTCGGCCTGTCCACTTTTCGACCAAATGAACTCCTCCTTGCTTTTTTCTAAAATATAGTTGCAAAAGTTCACAAGGGATGCTATTATGTAGTTAGGTAACCAAACTAATAGCGGGTATTCAAACGGCGCGGGTACTTTGTGTACCGGGGTTCGGATTGTTGTTGCCGTTCGGTGAACTTTCGTTACTGCGTGTTCATATTAGCACGCAACTTTCGCAACTGTCAACGGCTTTTTGTGAACTTTCGGTACTTTGTATGCCTGCACAAAAGAAAGGTGGTGCTTTTGTGAACTTTTACCACAATTTTTTACGACTATGTAATGAGGTTGGGAAGTCGCCGTCGAAGGTCATCCTTGAGGTTGGGGGAACGAAATCTGCCATAACAAGATGGAAAAACGGCAGTGCACCCACGGATGCAACGGCGCAGAAAATCGCAAATTACTTTGGCATATCGGTGGACGAACTCAAATCGGGGGAAGACACAAAAAAACCCGCCGACCAAAAGGTCGACGGGCTACGGGGCTTGGGATATGATGAACTTACTCCTGCGAACAAGGCGGTGATTGATGCTCTGATTGACACTCTATTAAAGTCTCAATCTGGCGGGCAATAATCTCTTGATGTTCAGCTGAGAGCAATTCGTATTTCTCATAGGGTGTCATAGGCACTCCCCCCCTCGGTTGCGATTATAGAACGGATGTTCTACTGTGTCAATGGTAAATTACAGAATTTATTGAATGTCCCCATTTATTGGACTTTCACAGGCGGGTGCGGGGCGCTCCCGGTTCCAAACGAAAACACCCCGCACCGAACAGGTGGGTCATCCTTGACCCGCATTTATCCTATCATCGGCTGTGACTGTTCGCAATAAGCAGAAGTGATGTTTGCTCATCACTTGTGCTTGCAGTTTATCACTGTAAGCAAATAAAGTATCACAAATGATAATAGGTGAAAGACAATGTTTGAAAAGTGTATCAAGTGCGCCCGCCTGGGCGAAAGCTGCGTTCCCAATCTTATGACCATCCCGTTTCCCGACCTCATTCAATGGTGTATCAAACGGCAGAAGCACCTGGAGTGGACAAGCCAAACCCTTGCGGATAAAAGCAAGGTTCCCATCGGCACCATCAACCGTGTCAGGGCTGGTGACTATCTCGACTGCAAGTACTCCACCATTAAGAGCCTGCTTGTCGCCCTGATCGGCGGCACCACGGACGAGTTCCCCTGTAACGCGCTGGTGGAAAAGGAACTGGAGAATATGGCGGAACTGGAGAAGCGGAACGAAAAGCTGTCCGTCTTGGAGCGGGAGAACATGGAGATGAAAGCCCGCCTTGCCCAGCTGGACGAGCAGCACCGCAGCGACATCCGCGCCGTCCAGGCGGAGTATCAGGCGCAGATCGCAGATTATCAGGAGCGTGTCGCTTTCTTGAAGGACGAACTGAAAGCCTGGCGCACTTTGCACCAAAGATAAAGAAAAACCCCGGCGATTAACTGGGGCGTAAGAGGTTTTAATTTATGCTTGAACAGAAAGATCATGCCCCCATTGGCGGCATTTTGTTGGCGGTAACTTTATCTGTCCTTGCGGCAACAGGTGGCTATCTCTACACTCAGAAGCCGCAGGAGCCTATAACGGCAGATAAAAGCACCGTAGCGGATGCACCCGCGAAGGACAGCACATCGAGCGGAGCCAGCGACTTCCTGCGGCAGAAAGCGCAGGAGCGCCGGGAGTTCATTGATGCAAAATGGGGGTCGGATGCATACGGAGGGTCGAACTGGAGTGGCAATAACTCGAACACCATTAGTGACGCGCAGCAACAGGAACGCTTACAGAGCACCAACAGCTTATCTCCCGTTCCCTATTTCAACGGAGAGGTCGTGAGAAAGCCAAATTCAAACTCCGTTCGTCGCTGTCCGCTTTCTGTAGAGGTCACGGGTGACGATGCCTACTATATTCACCTGAAAGCCTTGCATTTCTCAATGGACACAATGGGGTTTATGGTCGCGCCCGGCAGCTCCGTGGAACTTGATGTGCCGACCGGACGGTATGAAATCTACTACGCCACCGGAAAAACGTGGTACGGAGTTGGCCAAAAGTTTGGACCGGACACAGCCTATTACAAATGTGATGGAACATTCCAGTTTACAGAAACCAGCGGCTGGGCGCTGGAGTTATATAAACAGGTCGGTGGAAATCTGGGCACAGAAAAAATATCCGCAAACGATTTTCCGTAACAAAAAACCCGCCCGGTGAGGCAACACCGGGCAGGTCGCGCTGATACTTCGCCCTTGCGGGCGGGGGAACATCAGCGCGGAGATTATATCACAGGAGGGGAGCATCATGCAAGACAAATACGCTATGTATCTTCGCAAAAGCCGCGAGGATCGGGACAAGGAAAAGATCAGCGGAGAGGACACCTTAAAGCGGCACAGGGAGATACTTTCCAACCACGCCGCAAGAGCAGGACTATTTATCGCCCACACCTACGAGGAGGTCGTTTCCGGTGAAACCATCTCCGCACGACCGCAAATGCAGCAGCTGATCACCGACTGCTATGCGGGCAAATATCGCGGCATCCTGGTCGTAGAGGTCAGCCGCCTCTCACGCGGCAACCAGGGCGATGCACAAATCATATTGGATTGCCTGAAGTACGCCAACAACAACAGCGGTCTGCTGGTCATCACGCCCACAAAGGTGTACGATGTGGCGCACAATCCCGATGACGAAGAGTACATGGAGTTTGAGCTGTTCATGTCCCGCCGGGAATATAAGATGATAAACAAGCGCCTGGACCGTGGCAGAAAGCAGGCGGTCGTGGAGGGCGAGTTTATGGCATCCTACCGTCCATATGGCTACGACATCCACAAGACCCACGCATACCGAACGCTCATTCCAAACCCGCAGGAGGCTCCCATCGTCCGGCTGATGTTTCAGTGGGCAGCCAAGGAGAATATGACAGCTGGAGAGATCGCCTTAAGGTTGACCAGCATGGGAGTGCCGACCTACACAGGCTTGCCGGAATGGTCGCGAGCAACAGTGAAAACCATCCTCACCAATCCCACCTACACGGGCAAAGTCCGCTGGAATGATCGTATGGTGGTCAAGACGATGGTGGGCGGCAACCTGGTCAAGTCCCGCCCGCGCAGTAACCACACCGAGCAATATATGCTCTACGACGGGTTGCACAAGGAACACGCCCTTGTGGATGAGGAAACCTTCAACGCGGTATCCTCCCGCTACCATGCAGATAAAACCCGCTCCGGGCTGAAACTGCAGAACCCGCTTGCCGGTCTGCTCGTCTGCCAAAAGTGCCAAAAGGTTATGCATTATCAAGGGTACAAATCCAAGGAAACGGTCGCTCCCCGCTTTATCCACCCGCCGTCCCAGCTGTGCAAGGTCAAGTCCGTCACCGCTGACGACGTGATAAAGGCTCTTGCCTACGCCCTGCGCCTCTATATTGAGGACTTTGAGGTCAAGGTGAGCAACATCCCCGATGTGGACGAAAACGCCGTAGCGGCTCAAATAGATGCCATGCAGAAAGAGATACGCAAGCTGGAGAAGCGGCTGACCGTTCTGTTCGAGGCATGGGAGGACGGCACCATCACGAATAACGAATTTGTGGAGCGCAAGGCAGCGAACACCGACAAGATAGAGTCCATCCAATTCCAAATGCGCACCCTGGAAGACTCAAAGCCGGACAAGCAGGAATACCGAGAGAAGATATACAAGCTCTCCGAAGCCCTTGCAACCCTGGCCGACAACACCATAGACGCAGAAGCCAAGAACGAGTACCTGAAGTCGATCATCGAGAAAATAGAGTTTTCCCGCGAAAACAACGAAGAGTTCATACTGGATGTGTTCCTGCGATAATGCAGGAGCATCTTTTCCAGCCGATATGTATCATGGTGGCGATATAAACGTGGCTCACGAGGAGATTGACCTAAAAAATCCAAAAACCAACCGCATGAACGCCGGTTTTTCCGATGAGGAGCGGGAAAAGATGACCGCTCTGCTGTCCTCCGGATTCACCGACAGTTTCCGCTACCTGTACCCGGACAAGGAGGGCGCCTATTCCTGGTGGTCCTACCGGTTCAACGCCCGTGCCAACAACGCCGGGTGGCGCATCGACTACTTCATCGTGTCCAACCGCCTGCGGGATAAAATCAAACGAGCGGATATCCTCTCCACCGTGGATGGCAGTGACCACTGCCCCGTCCTGCTGGAGCTCGACTTTTAAGAAATGAGGGGTTTTGCTATGAGAATCAAAGACTTATTTGGTCAGGGCCGCCCGGTCTTTTCCTGCGAGGTGTTCCCGCCTAAAAAGACCGCCCCCGTGGACAGCATTTACAAGACCCTGGACGGTTTGAAGGACATCAATCCCGACTTCATCAGTGTTACCTTCGGCGCAGGCGGTTCTCAGGTCAACCAGTCCACCCGCGAGATTGCCTCCATTATCCAGAACAAGTACCACATCCCCGCCATGGCGCACCTGACCTGCGTCAACGCCACCCGGGGCGAAGTGACCGCCCTGCTGGCCGGTCTGAAGGAAGAGGGCGTGGAAAATGTGCTGGCTCTGCGTGGCGACCGCAACCCCGACCTGCCTCCCAAGACCGACTTTCTCCACGCCGACGAACTGGTGGCGTTTATTCTCCGCCGTGGCGACTTCGGCGTGTCCGCCGCCTGTTATCCCGAGGGGCATCTTGAAAGTCCCGACCTTTTGAGCGATATGCGCTACCTCAAGCAGAAGGTAGACGCCGGCGCCGAGCATCTGATCAGCCAGCTGTTCTTTGATAACGAGGACTTTTTCCGCTTTGTGGAGCGATGCCGCATCGCCGGTATCGCCGTGCCCATCGAGGCAGGCATCATGCCTGTACTGAACCGTGGCTCCATTGAGCGCATGGTGTCCCTGTGCGGCGCCAGCATCCCCCGCAAGCTGTCCCGTCTGCTTGCCAAGTACGGCGACCATCCCGAGGCCATGCGGCAGGCAGGTCTTGCCTACGCCGTGGAGCAGATCGCCGACCTGATCGCCGGCGGTGTGGACGGCATTCACCTGTACACCATGAACAACCCCGCTGTCGCCCGACACATCAGCGACAGCATCAGCTCTCTGCGCACCCTGTGATGACAACGGAAATTATCCTGTCCGCCCCGGACACGGACGAGATTCTGCGCTACATGGGCGTGCCGCCGGAGCGGGCGGACGAGCCCACCCGCACCCTTGCCACTCAGTGCGGCGAACAGTTGCTGACCATCGCCGCCCCCCGTTGGTGCGGAACGGTTTTCGATCTGTCCTTTTCGGAGGACGGCGTGCGCCTTGACGGCGGTCCGCTGTTGCCCGGGCAGGAGTTGAAACAGCACCTGAAGGGCTGTCAGTCTGCCGTGGTATTCTGCGCCACCCTGGGCGCCGACGTGGACGCCACCATCCGCCGCGCCCAGTACACCGACATGGCCCAAGCCCTGGCTTTGGACTGCGCCGCCGGTGCACTGGTGGAACAGCTCTGCGACCGCATTGAGGGGCACATTCACACCCAAATGCCCGGTCTGTACTCCCCTTATCGGTACAGCCCAGGCTACGGCGACCTGCCCCTCGGGGTGCAGTGCGCCCTGTTGGATTTACTGGACGCCCATCGACTCATCGGTCTGTCCGCTACGGACAGCTGTATTATGACTCCCCGCAAGTCGGTCACCGCCATTTTAGGTCTTTCCGACTCTTCCATCCCAACCCATAAGCGCAGCTGTGCTCTGTGTCTCAACGCAGACAGCTGCCAACTGCGAAAGTCAGGTGGTCACTGTGGAATTTAATACCCTTCTTTTCTCTAATGCTCCCGTCCTGCTGGACGGCGGTATGGGCACCATGCTGCAGGCCAAGGGTCTGGTTGCCGGTCAGCACCCGGAGCTGGCGGCTTTGGAGCACCCCGACTGGCTGGAGGATATTCACCGTGCCTACGTGGAGGCCGGCTCTCAGATCATCAGCGCCAACACCTTCGGCGCCAACCGTTTGAAGCTGGCTAATATGGGCGCAACCGTTGCCGAAGTAGTCCCTGCCTCCATCGCCGTGGCCCGGAAGGCCGCCGGCGGGCGGGCACTGGTCGCCCTTGACATTGGCCCTATCGGCCAGTTGCTGGAGCCTACCGGCATCCTGCCCTTTGAGCAGGCGGTGGACATCTTCAAAGAGACAATTCGCTGCGGCGCAGACGCCGGCATTGACCTTATTTTCATCGAGACTATGGCCGATTTGCAGGAGGCACGTGCCGCCCTGATCGCCGCCAAAGAGGTATGCGACCTGCCCGTCATGGTCAGCATGACCTTTGAGGAGCGGGGCCGCACCTTCCTGGGTTGTCCCCCCGCCTCGGTTGCCTTGACGTTGGAGGGTCTCGGCGCCGCCGCCATCGGCGTGAACTGCTCCCTGGGTCCTGCGCAGCTTCTTCCTATCGTCGAAGAGCTGTCCCGTTGGACCTCCCTCCCCCTGATTTTGAAGCCCAACGCCGGCCTGCCCGACCCCGCCGGCGGCGGCTATGACATCACCCCGGCTCAATTCGCCGAAACCCTCGCCCCCGCCACCGATTTGGGCGTAAAGCTGCTGGGCGGCTGCTGCGGCACGACCCCGGTGTATATCGCTCTGCTGAACAGGGCTTTGGCCGGTCGCACCGTCACCAAACCCACCGTCCCTGTCTCCGCCGCCGTGTGCAGTGGCTCCCGTGTCGTCCCCATCGATCGGGTGCGGGTCATTGGAGAGCGCATCAACCCCACCGGCAAAAAGCTAATGAAAGAGGCGCTCCTGCGGCAGGACGTGGACTTTATGGTTCGTCAGGCACTGGAGCAGACCGAGGCCGGGGCAGACATTCTGGACGTGAACGTGGGTCTGCCCGGTGTGGATGAGGTGGACATGATGTGCCGCACGGTAAAAGCGGTGCAGGCAGTTACCGATGCCCCATTGCAGATCGACTCCACCGATCCCGCCGTAGTGGAGCAGGCCCTGCGGCTTACCTGCGGCAAGGCCATCGTCAACTCGGTCAACGGGGATGAGGAGTCTTTGACTGCGCTTCTGCCTATCGTGAAAAAATACGGCGCGGCGGTGGTGGGTCTGACCTTGGACAAGGCCGGCATCCCCCAAACCGCACAGGCCCGTCTGGACATCGCCCGGCGCATCGTTGCCGCCGCCGAGTCCTACGGTATCCCCCGCCGGGACATCATCATTGACTGTCTGACCCTGACCGCCTCCGCCCAGCAGGAGTGCGCCGCCGAAACATTGAAGGCGCTGCGGCTGGTCAAGGACGAACTGGGAGTCAAGACCGCCCTCGGCGTGTCCAACATCTCCTTTGGTCTGCCTCTGCGTCCCCAAGTCAACCAGAACTTCCTCACCATGGCCATGGTGTACGGCCTTGACCTGCCCATCATCAACCCCAACGCCGCACCCATGATGGCGGCGGTGCGTTCCTATCACCTGCTGATGAATATCGACACCGATGCCCGGGAGTACATTGCCGCCTACGGTGGCCAGACCGCCCCCGTCGCCCCGGCTGCCGAGGGTGGTCCGCACAGCTTGGACAGGGTGGTGCGTCTGGGTCTGAAGAGCGAGGCTGCCCCTGCGGTGCAGGCTCTGCTGGCACAGGGCACGCCCCCGATGGACATCGTCAACGGAATTCTCATCCCCGCATTGGATGCGGTGGGTGCGGGCTTCGAGGCCGGGCGGCAGTTCCTGCCCCGGCTCATCCAGTCCGCCGGAGCGGCGCAGGCCGCCTTCGAGGTGCTGCGCATCCATCTGTCCGCCGCCGGACAAACCCCCGACCAAAGCAATATCGTAGTGGTAGCCACCGTCAAGGGCGACATCCACGACATCGGCAAGAACATTCTCAAGGTGCTGCTGGAAAACTACGGCTGCACCGTCATCGATTTGGGCAAAGACATTTCCCCGGAGGAAGTCGTGTCTGCGGTACGCAAGCACAGCGCCGCTTTGGTTGGTCTGTCCGCCCTGATGACCACCACCCTGCCCGCCATGGCGGACACCATCGCCCTGCTCCGCCGGGAAAATCTCCCCTGCAAAATCATGGTAGGCGGTGCGGTGCTGACGGCAGATTACGCCGCCCAAATTGGCGCCGACTTCTACGCCAAAGACGCCAAAGCCGGCGTGGATATTGCCCGGCAGGTGTTTGCGGTATAAATACAAAAATCCCCTGTCCCGTGGGACAGGGGATTTTCTTATTTAATATCCAGCGACCGCTTAAACTCCGAGGGGGTCATATCGGTCTCCTTTTTGAACGTACTGGCAAAGTACTGTGGGGTATCAAAGGCCAGCATATCGGAGATTTGAGCGAAGTTATAGGTATGGTTTCGAATCAGTTCTTTCGCGTAGGAAATCTTCTTGGACGTAATGTACCGCCCGATGGTAGTGCCGCACTGCTGGCGGAACACCCGGCTGATGTACGAGGTGCTGTACCCCGTCACCCCCGCCAGTTCCTCCATGGTGATTTTCTTGCCCAAATTGTCACGAATATACGACTTTATAGTGGAAATCAACTGAGTTTCCATGCTTTCCCGTACTGGGGATACGGAGTTCTCCTGCTGCTCCAGCACCGCCCGGGCCAGCAAAATCAGCAGCTGTTCCAAGTACGTTTTGATCAGCTGCTCGCCCCCTACTTTCGCCCGGGAACGGCGGCGCAGTTTGAGCAAAGTCACGTCGTTTTTGGGGATGTGGAAGCTGTTTCGTGCCTCGGTAATAATGGAGCTGACGAAGGGCCGCAGGCTCTGGCTCAAGGCTGCCCGGTACCCCTCAAACAACCGCATTGCAGGAGAGCGGCACACAAAGGAAATGACGAAAAAGTCCGGGTTGGATCGGAAGGCACGGATGGCATGGAACTCGTGGGGCTTGTGGAACAGGATCTCCCCCTGGTTCAGCACCAACGTTTTATCATCTGCCTGAATTTCCACTGCGCCCTTGTCCACGTAGACCATTTCCCAAAAATCGTGCGCTTCTCCGGCAAAAACGAAGGATTTATCCAGTTCATAGTAATGAATTGTCACAATTTCCGGGATATAGAACAGTGTCTTCGGTCTTGTTTTCTTATAGGATGCCGCCATAGGAGACCACCTCCCGCCTTTTTGTTCAGAATTTTATACATATAGTGTAAAATTTTCACTTATCATTTTTCATTTTTATTCTATCATAAAAGTAGGCAAATGCCAATACATAAGGAGGTCGATTTCCTATGAAAAAATCCATCAACTTCTGGTCTTTTTCCGGCAAGGACGTCTATCAGGCCATGGACCTGGCCAAGGCTGCCGGCTTTGAGGGTATCGAGCTGGCCCTGCTGGACAGCGGCGACCTGACCCCTAACTCCACCGATGAGCAGCTGGCCAAGATCCGTGCCTACGCCGACAAGCTGGGTCTGGCCATTCCCAGTCTGGCCAGCGGCCTGTGCTGGGGCGCTTCCCTGACTGCCGAGGATCCCGCCGAGCGGGACGAGGCGCACGAGATCATCGTCAACCAGCTGCGCTGCGCCAAGGCTCTGGGTGCCGACACCATCTTGGTCGTCCCCGGCTCCGTGTCTGTGGAGTTCGTGCCCGAGCGTCCCGTGGTGGACTATGAGGTGTGCTACAACCGTGCTCTGGAGTCCATCAAGCGCCTGGTTCCCTACGCTGAGAAGTACGGCGTGAACATCGGTATCGAGAACGTGTGGAACTTCTTCCTGCTGTCTCCCCTGGAGATGCGTGCCTTCATCGATGCCGTGGGCAGCGAGTATGTTGGTTCCTACTTCGACGTGGGCAACGTGGTGTACAACGGCTATCCCGAGCAGTGGATCCGCATTCTGGGCAAGCGCATCAAGAAGGTCCACTTCAAGGACTTCCGCCGCAATCCCGGCGGCCTGAACGCTTTCGTTGACCTGCTGGGCGGCGACGTGAACTGGCCCGAGGTTATGAAGGCCTTCCGCGAGGTTGGCTACACCGGCTGGGCTGCCGGCGAGATGATCCCCGGCTACGCCTTTGCTGCCGACCAGATCATCTACAACACCTCTGCCTCTATGGAGCGCATCCTGACCGAGAAGTTTTAATTAAATTTTAATTTTTAGGAGGAACGAACAATGATTAAAGTTGGTTTGATTGGCTGCGGCTTTATGGGCGGTATGCACGCTGCCTGCTACGCCGCTCTGGAGAATCTGGGCGTCAAGGTCGTCGCCGTTGCCGACGTGCGTCCCGAATTCGCCCAGAAGCTGGCCAACGGTGCCGAGATCTACGCCACCGGTATGGAGCTGATTGAGAAGGCCGACGTGGACACCGTCGACATCTGCCTGCCCACCCACCTGCACACCGCTCACGCCGTTGCCGCTATGAAGGCCGGCAAGAACGTCTTCGTGGAGAAGCCCGTGTGCTTCAACGACGACGAGATGGACCTGCTGCTCAAGACCGAGAAGGAGACCGGTGCCAAGGTGCAGGTCGGTCAGGTGGTCCGCCTGTTCAACGAGTACGCCTGGCTGAAGAAGGTCGTGGCCTCCGGCGAGTACGGCAAGGTCGTGCACGGCGAGTTCCGCCGTCTGTCCAACCTGCCCACCTGGGCCTGGGAGAACTGGCTGCATCAGCCCGAGAAGAGCGGCGGCGTGGCCGTGGATATGCACGTGCATGACGTGGACTACGTCCGCTACATCATGGGTGAGCCCGACACCGTCAAGGCTCACGCCTACCGCGATGCCAACGGCGTCATTCAGCAGATCAACGCCACCTACGGCTACGGCAAGGACGTCTGCATCGCTCTGGAGGCCGGTTGGAACTACCCCGCCGACTTCCCCTTCACCGCTGACTGGCGCGTGATGTTTGAGAAGGCTACCGCCGTTCTGTCTGGCGGTGTTGTCACCGTCTACCCCGTGGAGGGCGGTTCCTTCAATCCCGAGATTGCTGCCGAGTTCGAGGGCACCAATGACATCGGCGGCAACGTGTCCAGCCTGGGCGGCTACTACAATGAGTTGAAGTACTTCGTTGAGGGCCTGCAGGGCAAAAACGACCTGTCCATCGCCCCCATCTCCGACGCTATCGAGTCCGTCAAGCTGGCCAAGCGTGAAATCGAGGCTGCCGGCGGTCTGATCGTCAAGTAAGGAGAGTCCCTATGCTTCGAGTTGGTATCGTCGGCTGCGGCAACATCTTCACCATGCACGCCACCAGCGCCCATCACCTGCCCACTGCGCAGATCGTGGGCGTGTGCGACATCAAGAAGGATCGTGCCGATAAGGCCGCCGCCAAGTACGGCGTGCAGGCCTATTACGATTACAAAGACATGATCCGCAAGGATCTGCTGGACGTGGTGCACATCTGCGTGCCCCACTACCTGCACCCCATCATCTCCAAGTACGCTTTGGAGCAGGGTGTGCACGTGCTGTGCGAAAAGCCCATGGCCATCACCATGGAGGACGCTCTTTACAACGTCAAACTGGCCGAAGAGAAGGGGCTGAAGTACGGCATCATCTTCCAGTGCCGCTACAACGACTCCGCCAAGTTGGTCAAGGAGAACCTGGAAAGCGGCGCTCTGGGCAAGATCATCTCTGCCCGTGTGACCCTGACCTGGTCCAAGCCCGACACCTACTATACCCTGTCCGACTGGAAAGGCACTTGGGATAAGGAGGGCGGCGGCGTTATCATCGACCAGGCCATCCACTCTTTGGATCTGGCCAACTGGGTCATCGATGACGAAATCGTCAGTGTCCAGGCCAACCTTGCCAACCGCGACCACTCCATCATGGAAGTGGACGACACCGGCGAGGGCTTCGTCCGCTACAAGGGCGGTGCCACCCTTGGTTTCTGGGCCATGAACAACTACGGCTTCGATGATGCTATCGAAGTGCGCTTGTTCTGCGAGAACGGCCGGGTGGTCATGGACTACG
Organism: Lawsonibacter sp.; assembly: GCA_045601985.1. Taxonomy (GTDB): domain Bacteria; phylum Bacillota; class Clostridia; order Oscillospirales; family Oscillospiraceae; genus Lawsonibacter. The sequence goes on from JAZSAQ010000050.1 coordinate 19,058, forward strand.
ATCACGCCAACATTTACTTCAACGATGGTCGTGTGCTCTCCATCGAGACCAAGATCGATCCCGATGTGGTGTATGAGGACGGCAAGGATTACTGGGGTTTCCAGCACATTCGTGAGATTGCCGACTTCTACGATTGTGTCATTAACGATCGTGAGCCGCCTATCTCCGGCCGTGAGGCACTGAAGATTCAAAAGCTCATCTGCGACATCTACGCCGAGGGCAAAAAGAACTTCTACCGCCACAACAAGTAAATCAGGAAAACGGCGCATGGAACTCCATGCGCCGTTTTTTTTGCGCCCAACACTGTGGTTTTGTGCCACACTTTTTAAGAAAACGCGAAATTGTTATATTGTGCACCCTTTTTTCACTGCTATAATTAAGGACGAGAAAACCCGTTCCTTCCACCCTCACACACAAATGAAAGGAAGATTGCCATGACTTTGACCGAACAGCATTACACCCACGCCAAACAGGTGATTCCCGGCGGCGTACAGCTGCTGAGCAAACGTCCCGAGATGTTCGTCCCCGGCCAGTGGCCTGCGTACAGTGCACGTTCCAAGGGCTGCGAAGTCTGGGATATGGACGGCAACCACTACTACGATTTTGCAACCAACGGCATTGGCGCCTGCCTGTTGGGTTTTGCTGATCCCGACGTATCCCGTGCGGTCATCCAGCGGGTGGAAAACGGTTGCATGTCCTCCCTGAACGCCCCTGAAGAAGTCATGCTGGCTGACAAGCTGTTGGAGATCCACCCTTGGGCTGACAACGTCCGCTTCTCCCGCACCGGTGGCGAAACCTGCGCCATCGCCGTGCGCATCGCTCGTGCCACCACCGGTCGTGACGTGGTCGCCATCTGCGGCTATCACGGCTGGGCCGACTGGTATCTGGCCTGCAACCTGGGCGACAACGACTCCCTGGCCGGTGTCCATATGCCCGGCCTGGAGCCCGCCGGCATCCCCTCCGGTCTGCGTGGTTCTGCCGTCACATTCACCCATGGCAACGTCGAGGAATTCGATCGGATCATCGCCGAGTACGGCGACCGGCTGGCCTGCGTGATCATGGAGCCCTTCCGCAACGTGCTGCCTGCCGAGGGCTTCATGGAGCACGTGCGTGACGAGATCCACCGTGTGGGCGGTCTGTTCATTCTGGACGAGATCACCATCGGCTGGCGCTACTGCTTCGGCGGCTCCCACCTGGCTTTGGGTGTAACCCCCGACATTGCCGTGTTCGCCAAGGCGCTGGGCAACGGTCACCCCATCGGTGCCATCGTAGGCACCAAGGAGGCTATGGACGGCGCTCAAAAGTCCTTCATCAGCTCCACCTACTGGACCGAAGCCGTGGGCCCCACTGCCGCCCTGGCCACCATTGATAAAATGGAAAAGACCCGTGTTTGGGAGCACGCCGCTGCCATGGGAAGCATCATCCAGAAGGACTGGGCCGAGGCTGCGCAGAGCGGCGGTGTAAAGATCAGCACCTTTGGCGTACCCTGCCACGCCCAGTTCAGCTGGCAGGAGGACTGCCCCAAGGAACTCAAGACCCTGTTCACCAAGCTGATGCTGGAGGAAGGTTTCCTTGCTACGCCCCTGTGTTACCCCACCCTGTCGCACAACGAAGAAATCCTTGCCAAGCACCGGGAAGCTTTGAACAAGACCTTCCGTATCCTGGGCGACCTGTTGAAAAAGGGTGGCCGTGAAGCCGTGGCCGAGGCCATCGGCGGCGAGGTCTGCCAGAGCGATTTCCAGCGTCTGCTGAAATAATTTGCACAATTTCTTATGCGGCGCTCCCCTCTCGGGAGCGCCGCATGCCTGCGTTCATTTTTCATCCTTATTCCCCCGCAAAATTCCCTTGAAACTCTTGACTTTCAGGCAATATTTGTATTATAGTTACAATAGCTATGTACATTTATAAAAAGACAACTCAAAAATCCGTAATTCAAATACAGAAAGGATGTTTCCACTATGTCTATCTCTCAGGCTACTTACAACCGAGCCAAGCAGATCATGCCCGGCGGCGTTCAGCTGCTGAGCAAGCGCCCCGAAATGTTCGCTCCCGAGCAGTGGCCCAACTACGCCGTCAAGGGCAAGGGCTGCAAGCTGTGGGACATGGACGGCAAGAGCTACTACGACATGACCACCAACGGCATCGGCGCCTGCCTGCTGGGCTACGCCGACCCCGACGGGTCCAAGGCCGCCATCAACCGCATCAAGAACGGCTGCATGACCTCCCTGAACGCCCCCGAGGAAGTTCAGCTGGCTGATAAGCTGCTGGAGATTCATCCCTGGGCCGAGAGTGTCCGCTTTGCCCGTACTGGTGGCGAGACCTGCGCCATCGCCGTTCGTATCGCCCGTGCCACCACCGGTCGTGACGTCATCGCCATCTGCGGCTACCACGGCTGGGCCGACTGGTATCTGGCCTGCAACCTCAGCGAGGGTGACGCTCTGGACGGCATCCACCTGGCCGGCCTGCAGCCCGCCGGTGTTCCCTCCGGTCTGCGTGGTTCCGCTGTGACCTTCCACTACAACAACATCGAAGAGTTTGACCAGATCATTGCCCAGTACGGCGACCGTCTGGCCGGCGTCATCATGGAGCCTCTGCGCAGCACCATGCCCAATGACGGTTTCCTGGAGCATGTGCGTGACGAGATTCACCGTGTGGGCGGCCTGCTGATTTACGACGAGATCAGCATCGGCTGGCGCTTCACCTTCGGTGGCGCTCACAAGGTGCTGGGTGTCAACCCCGACATCGCCACCTTCGCCAAGGCCATGGGTAATGGCCACCCCATCGGCGCCATCGTGGGCACCAAGGCTGCTATGGATGGCGCTCAGCAGTCCTTCATCAGCTCCACCTACTGGACCGAGGCTGTCGGCCCCGCCGCCGCCCTGGCCACCATCGCCAAGATGGAAAAGACCCGTGTTTGGGAGCACGCCGCCGCCATGGGCGACATTGCCCTGAAGGACTGGGCTGATGCTGCCGAGCGTCACGGCGTCAACGTCCACATTGACGGCGTATCCTGCCTGCCCCACTTGGGCTTCACCGATTTCCCCCTGGAGACCAAGACCCTGTACACTGCTCTCATGCTGAAGGAAGGTTTCCTGGCTCAGGGCGGTTTCTACCCCACTCTGGCTCACAACGAGAAGATCATGGCCAAGCATCGTGAGGCCAACGATAAGGTCTTCGCCAAGATTGCCGAGACCATCAAGAAGGGCGGCAAGGAGGCTGTTATCGAGGCCATCGGCGGCCCCGTCTGCCAGAGCGGCTTCCAGCGTCTGAACGGCTGATTTCAGCCCACGCCGTGAAAGCGTAAATGAAGCATCTGTTTGAAGTCAGCGCCTGCGGCGAGACCATCGGTCTGCGTACCCACGAGGACTTGTTCCAAATGCAGTACGTATGGGCCTGTGACCGCCACAGTCACGCCGATTACGAGGTTCACCTGATCCTGCGTGGCAGCTGTGCGCTCAACGTGGGGCAGACCCGGTACGATCTGCGCGCGCCACAGGCCGTGCTGATCGCCCCCGGCCAATACCATTTTCTTCCCGAGCCGCTTTCCGGCGATTTTGAGCGTTTTTCGCTCTGCTTTTCCATGAAAAAGGGACCGCTGCTTTCCGCTTTGCAGGCAGCGGTCCCTGCCAGCATTTCCTTTCCCATCTCCAAGGAGCTTGACGGGGTTTGCCGCAGCATTTTTCACGAGAGTGCCGCCCAAAATCCCTTCCGGTACGATATGCTGCACACCCTGCTCAGTGCCCTGGTGATCCACATCTTCCGGGGTGCGGGGGTCTCGGTTCCCAGCGCCGGATTCATCCACGATCGGGACGAGGATTTGCTGAATAAAATCGACACCTATGTCGAGTGGAACGCCACTAAGCACGGGTCCATGGCAGGTCTGTCTGACAGCCTGAAGATCTCCCGCCGGCAACTGAGCCGCATCCTGCAGAAGCACTACGGCATAGGTCTGCGGGAACTGCTCATCCGCTCCCGGATGGACAGCGCCCAGTGGCTGCTGAAACACACGCAAAAACCGGTGATCCAAATCGCCGGCGAATTGGGTTACGACTCCGAATCTGCCTTCTACCAGCAATTCCGGGCACGGTTCGGTATGTCCCCTGTACAATACCGCAAATCCCACACAAAACCCAACAACAAACAATAAACGGAGGTATTACCAATGAGCGAACTGTTTTCTCTGTCCGGTAAGAACGTCATTCTGACCGGCGGCTGCGGCAATCTGGGCCGCATCATGGCCAAGCATCTGGTCGACTTCGGCGCCAAGCTGTTCATCGTCGACGTGATCGACACCCCCCTGCCCGAGTTGGAGGGTGCCGACGTGACCTACATCAAGTGCGACCTGTCCAGCACCGACTCCATCCGTGATATGTTCACCACTGTGGAGAAACTGGGCGGCAAGGTGGACGTGCTGATCAACAACGCCGCTTGGGGCGGCGGTGCCGGCGGCAAGAAGATGACCAAGACCCGCATGGAGGACTTCGACGACGAGACCTGGGCCTACGGTCTGGACGGCGTCGTGGGCGTCACCTTCCGCTGCATCCGTGAGTCCATCCCCTTCTTTAAGCGTGCCGGCGGTGGCTCCATCGTCAACATCGCTTCCATGTACGGCGTTGTGGCTCCCGACCACCCCATCTACGGCGACACCGGCAACAACAGCCCCGTCACCTACGGCGCCGGCAAAGCCGGCGTGGTGCAGCTGACCAAGTACTCCGCCTCTTACCTGGCCAAGGACGGCGTGCGTGTCAACGCCATCACCCCCGGTCCCTTCCCCAAGGTTGCCAACACCGATCCCACTCTGCTGTCCATCCTGCAGAAGAAGACCATGTTGGGCCGCACCGGCGATCCCAACGAGCTGGCCGGCGCCCTGATCCTGCTGTCCTCCGATGCTTCCAGCTTCATGACCGGCACCAACATCATCGTGGACGGCGGCTGGACCGCTTGGTAAATCCTTCCCTTTTGGAGCACGCATCTGTCTTTTTCTGTCAAAACTGTATATAGACACAGCGTCCCGCTCCATAGTAAAATAGCAGCATGAATTATCTGCGGCTGCAGCGACAGCTGCAGCCGCAGATTGCATATTTTGCAAGTATGAAAGGAAGTCCCAAAATGAAAACCACCAAAGTTGCTGGTAAGCATGGCGTTATCAGTCGCCGTCCCTCCGGTGCATTCCGCTATCACGGCTGGCCCACCCTGGCCAAGCTGACTGACGGTACCCTGGTTGTCGGCGTGTCCGGTCACCGTATGTGGCACGTGTGCCCCTTCGGTAAGACCCAGCTGTTTTTCAGCCGGGATGAGGGTAAAACCTGGTCCTCTCCTGTAGTGCCTAACGACACCTGGTTGGATGACCGTGACGTGGGTCTGTGTGCCCTGCCCAACAACGGGTTGGTATTGTCCTGGTTCAACGCCGACTACACCCTGTTGGACGTGCGGGCCGACAAGCTGAAAGAGCTTTACACCCCTGCCGAGCTGGATCTGGTCAATGCCTACCGTGCTGTGGCCATCCAGGACGAGCAGCCCGGCTGCTTCCTGCGCTTCAGCCGTGACGGTGGTATGACCTGGGGCGAACCTCGTTCCACTCCCGTGTGCAATCCTCACGGCCCCACCCTGATGAACGACGGAAGTCTGCTCCATTTCGGCCGCGAGGCGGATCCCGATATCCCATTCGATGATCGCCGTGTGGTGGCCATGCGTTCCACTGACGAGGGCAAGACCTGGGAGAAACTGGGACAACCCAGCCTGCCTGCCGGCATCAAAGCCACCAATTTTGTAGAACCCTACGCCCTGCAGCTGCCCAGCGGCCGTATCGTGGGCGTGATCCGCTACCAGTCCCGCCTGGCCCCCGACGAGCCCAAGCAGTACGGAACCTTTACCCTGTTCTGTACCGTCTCCGACGATGGCGGCCGCACCTGGTCCGAGCCTAAGTGGACCGGTTCCATCGGTGCCCCCGGTCATTTGATGGTCCACTCTTCCGGCGCCTTGCTGTGCTCTTACTGCTGCCGCACCAAGGGTTCGTATTCCGAGCGTGTCATGGTCAGCTATGACGAGGGAGAAACCTGGGAGCTGGATATCTGCATCAACGACAACACCCCCGACGGCGATTTGGGTTACGGCTCCACTGTGGAGATGCCAGACGGCAGCCTGCTGACCGCCTATTACCAAAAGTATGTGGACGAAAACGGCGTGGCCGACGATAAGACCTCTCTGCTGTACACCAAGTGGCGCCTGCCCGAACGTTAATGAACCCCCCTGTTGAAGGAGGAAATTACAATGAAAACGATCAAAGTAAACGGTGAGCGCAGCTTCGTCAGCCGTGTTACCGACGGTGCCTTCCGCTATCACGCCTGGGCCACCATCGCCAAGCTGACCGACGGCACCCTGGCTGTGGGTGCCTCCGCCCACCGTCTGTGGCACGTTTGCCCCTTCGGCAAGAACTACCTGTACCTGAGCCGCAACGAGGGCAAGACCTGGTCCCGTCCCATCGTGGTCAACGACTCCTGGATGGACGAGCGTGACGTGGGTCTGTGCGCCCTGCCCAACAACGGTCTGCTCATGACCTGGTTCAACCACGGCCATAGTTTCCTGGACATCCGTTCCGCCTCCCTTGCCCGCAACTACACCCCCACCGAGTGGGCCTTTGTTCAGGCTTACCGTTCCGCCACCTGGGATGACATCAACACCTCCGAAAGCAAGGCCGGCTGTCACGTCCGTGTCAGCCACGACGGTGGTCTGACCTGGGATGAGGAGTCCCGCCTGACCATCAGTTCCCCCCACGGCCCCACCATCCTGAACGACGGCACCCTGCTTTACTTCGCCAAGACCGGTGAGCGTGACCTGGACGGCAATGAGTACCCCGAGCGTCCCATCGTGGCCTGGCGCTCCACCGACGAGGGCAAAACCTGGTCCGAGATTGGACGTCCTCCCGAGCCGGTTGACGTGGGCTGGGATGGTTGCTTTGAGCCTCACGCTATCCAGCTGCCCAATGGTCGCATCGTGGGCGTCATCCGTTATGAGGACGTCAACCTGCTGACCATGTACGTCACCTACTCCGATGACAACGGCAAAACCTGGACCGTGCCTCAGCCCATGGGCACCGATGGTGCTCCCCCCCACCTGATGCTGCATTCCTCCGGCGCTCTGCTGTGCTCCTACGGCCGCCGCAAACCCGGCGACTTCTCTGAGCGTGTGCTGGTCAGCTACGACTACGGCGAGACCTGGGAGACCGATCTGGTCATCGACGACACGGCTCCCGACTGGGATCTGGGTTATCCCTCCACCGTGGAGTTGTCCGACGGCAGCCTGATGACCGTTTACTATCAGAAGTACGTGGATGAGAACGGCGTGGCCGATAAGAAGGCCTCCCTGTTCGCCACCCGCTGGACTCTGCCCGAGCGTGACGCCGCCGGCGATGCCGAGAAGAAGGTGGATACCTTCGACGACGGCCACGCCCAAAACGAGTGGTAATCTGTACCAAACAGGAAAAATAGGCTAATACAGAAAGGAAGTAACTACTATGAACATGAGAAGAAGCAAGACTTTGGAGATGCTGCGTGCCGGCAAGGTCGTGTTCTCCGCCAAGTGCAACACCGCCGATCCCCGTGTGGTTGAGATCGCCGCCATGATGGGCATCCCCTGTATTTGGGTCGATACCGAGCACACCCCCAACGACTACCACGCCACCGAGATGCAGATCATGGCCGCCAAGATGTACGACTCCGACGTGTTGGTTCGTGTGCCCCGCGGCTCTTATAGTGACCACATCCGTCCTCTGGAGTTGGATGCTTCCGGCATCATGGTCCCCCACATCATGTCCGTGGAGGACGCCCAGGATGTCATCCGCATGACCCGTTTCCATCCCATCGGCCGCCGCCCCGTGGACGGTGGTAACGCCGACGGCAAGTACGCCATGGTCAACACCCACGACTACACCACCCAGGCAAACGAGCAGCGCTTCGTCATCCTGCAGATTGAGGACCCCGAGGCCATGGAGCAGATCGAGGAGATCGCCGCTCTGCCCGGCTTCGATATGCTGTTCTTTGGCCCTGCCGACTACTCTCACGCCATCGGTGTACCCGGCCAGACCGATCACCCCCTGGTGGTCGAGGGCTTCCGCAAGGTCGCCGAAGTCGCCAAGAAGTACGGTAAGTTCGCCGGCACCGTGGGCAGCATGGCCAACGCCGCCGAGCGCGTCGCCATGGGCTATCAGTTCCTGAACATCGGCGCTGACGTACTGGCTCTGGACTTCTACTTCAAGGACATTGCCGAGTTCGGCGCCAATTTCAAGGGTTAATCGCCATGAACGAGTCGCTGCAGTATTTCACCGGCTCCCAGTTCACCATCCCCAACAACCGACCCGAGGGCGTCCCCGCCCCGGAAACCGTGGGCAGCCTGTCCTACCGCCCCGGCGAGGGTCTGCTGATTACCATGCGCTGCTACGAGGAAAAACCCCGTGCCATCTACCACGATCCCAATGGTGCCATCTACACCGATAGCTGTATGGAGGCCTACGTGGATTGCTTCCCCGAGATGCACCGTGGTTACATCAACGTGGAGATGAACGCCAACGGCGCAGCCTACTGCTCCTTCGGCACCCGCCGTCACCTGCGCAGCACCATGCCCGCCATGGGCATCCCCCACCCCGAGGTGGAGGCCGAGCGTGGCGAAGAAAACGGTCGGGCTTACTGGCAGGTCACCTGCCTGCTGCGTGCCGCTCTGTTCGAGGCGCTGTACGGCCGTCCCTTCGTGCTGGAGCCCGGTCATAAGATGCGTGGCAACTTCTACAAGTGCGGCGATCACACCGTCGCTCCCCACTGGGCCAGCTGGGCGCCCGTCCCCCGTCTGGATTTTCACGATCCCGACAGCTTCGGCACCTTTGTGGTAGACAAGTAAAATCAAACAAAAAAGCACCGAGTCATAGACTCGGTGCTTTTTATTTATGCGTGATGCTTGATCAGTTTCACAATACCCGTGTAGAGGATCCACGCCACCATAGCCACAGCGCAGAACCCAAACAGCACCCAGAACACAGCCGTCCAGCTGTCGAACCGCTCTGCCACCGCCCCCAGGCCATAGGAGCTGATGGTACTGCCCACATAACAAAATCCGTTCAAAAGTCCCGCCATCAGACCGGAATTGACCTTATCCCGCATGAACATGGGGAAAATGCTGGTGTTCAGACTATTCAGGCTGGCCGCCAGATAGCCCACCAGGATCATACCGCTCAGCAGCAGCACCCAGCTAACCTTAATGCTTGCAATCAATCCCAGCAGGAGCACACCCATCATCAGCATCACGATGCCGCAGTGCCTGACGTAGTCGGGTACTCGCTTGTGCATCCACAGCGCATACAGATTGCCGAAGATAGCGGTAATGGGCAGGGTCAGGGTCAGCAGAATGGAAAGGGAATCATCAAAGCCATAGCTCTCTTTCAGGATGGAAGGTACCCAGGTGGTCAGACCATCTTTAATGAGGTTAATGCCGATCGCCATGAAACACAGGAAGGCGATGGTGGTGAGGATCAGGTGATGCTCCGTGGCATCCAGTCGCCCGGATGCGCCCTGTGCCTCCACCCGTATCTCCACAGGCTCGTCGGCAGCCTCTCGCTCCGCCTTGGCCATGCCTACCGCCTTGTCGTAAGTCAGGATCCACAGAAGCGCCACGGAACCGCCGGCAAGGGCAGCGGCAAAGAAGGCCAGCTTAAAATTATCAAACAGAGCAAACACGGCACTCAAGCCGTAAATAATCAGGGTTCCCAATCCCACAGTGGTTCCCATAAACGCACTGGAGCGCCCCAAGGCACGTCTGGGTAGTGCCTCGGACAACATGCGAATCAGGGTGGGCCACAGCACGGACAGGGCAATGCCGTTGATCATCCACAGCCATTTAATGACGGAAAAGTCCGTAATCAGCGGCACCGCCAGATTAACGGCAGCGGACACCGCCATGCCGCCAAACACCATCCATTTCATATTATACTTCTTGCAGAACAGACCGTTGAGCACCTGACCCACGCCGTAGGCAAAAAAGAAGAAACTGGGCGCCATGCCCGCCTGATCCTTGGTCACGCCGTAATAGTCGATGATTTGCGTGATGTTAGCTGAGTAGTTCACCTTACCCAGGTAGCAGATGGTGTACAGCAGCCACGCTAACAGAATCAACAGATTTTCCTTTTGTCCAAACTTTGCTTTCATGCCAGCCCCTCTCCCGTGAACACATTATACTCATTCTCCCGGTACAGGGTCCGCAGTCCCTCGGGTAGCTTGTCGTCGGTAACGTAGGTATATTCCCGCTTCATATCCGAAATTTTCAGCAGGGCTTTTTTCTCAAACTTACTGCTGTCGGCCAAAATAAAGACCTCATCTGCAATCTCCAGCATCTTTTTCTGCACCGGATGCAGTTTGGGGTGGAAGTCGCCAACGCCGAAGTCCATGGAAACCGAAGACGGGAATACAAAGACTTTCTGCACATGCAGATTGTCCATCGCCTCCAGCACCAGGCTGCCGTAGAAAGAGTTTTCCTCCTGCACATAGTGACCGGCGCACAGAATCATCTGGAAACCCGGCTTTTGACACAAAAGCTGGAACACGCCAAGGTCGTGGGTCACCACGGTCAGATTGGAGAACCTTTCGTTCAGCATCTCGGCAAAGGCAAGGGCGGTACTGCCCTCGTCCAAAAAGATGATATCCCCCTCCTGCACGAAACGAATCGCATTACAGGCAACGCTCCGCTTCTCCTCCGAAAAGTCCTTGGTTCGTTCTTGCAGATAGTAATACCTCTGCATACCGGGGTTCTTGACCGCACCGCCATGGACACGCTTCAAAAGTCCCTGCTGTTCCATGGCCATCAGGTCACGGCGGATGGTCTCCACCGAAACACCAAACTGATCCACCAGCTTGGCAGTCACCACAGCGCCGTTCGTTTCCAGTTGCTGACGGATCATATCCTGTCGGTTATTTGCAAACATTTGCAACACCCTCCAATCAATCCCACATTATACCACTCAATTCCACACAGGTCAACACACAATTCCACATCATAGCAAAAAAGAATACCCCCGCCCAGAGGTGGGGATATTCCAGTGATCACTTCTTCTCCACCGGAACCAGCTGACCGTCTGCCCCGAAGCAGACCCGCTGGATATCGTTTCCGGTGTTCTTTTTGATGTCGTCCAGACGGATGCCCTCGGTAATGGAGGACACCAGGGAGTATGCCACGCCATGGCGCTTGGCACGTCCGGTACGACCCACACGGTGGATGTAGTACTCGTTCTCGTCGGGGATATCGTAGTTGAACACCACGTCCACGTCGTCGATATCGAGCCCTCGGGCGGCCACGTCGGTGGCAATCAGCAATCGCATCTGTCGTTCACGGAACTTCTGCAGCGTCTTTTCCCGGACACGCTGCTGAATGTCGCCGTGGATGGCCTCGCAGCTGATGCCACGCATACGCAGCAGCGCCGCCAGCCGGTCGGTCATATTCTTGGTGTTGCAGAAGGCAATGCCGAGTTCAAACTCGCCCATCTCTAGCAGCCGTACCACTACATCCACCTTCTCGTTGCGCTCCACGTCCAGACGGTACTGGGCAATGTCGGGCTTGTTCTGCTCATCGGCACGAACCGTGATCTCCACCGGGTCACGCTGATAGACCCAGGATATATCCATGACTTCACGAGAGATGGTAGCGGAAAACATACCCATATTTTTTCGGTTCTTGATTTGGTCCAGGATGCGGGTCACGTCCCGGACAAAGCCCATGTCCAGCATACGGTCCGCCTCGTCCAGCACCACGGTCTGCACCTTGTCAAGGCGCACGGTACGCCGCTTCATGTGGTCCATGAGGCGACCGGGGGTTGCCACCACGATCTGGGGGCGTTTCTTCAGCTGGGTAATCTGCTTGTCAATGGGCTGGCCGCCGTACAGACACACGGTACGCACACCTTCTTTGAAGGCACACAGATCCCGCAGTTCCTCCTGAATCTGAATAGCCAGCTCCCGGGTGGGGGCCAGCACAAGTCCCTGCACCTCGTCCTGCTCCGGGTCGATATGTTCCACCATGGGGATGCCGAAGGCAAAGGTCTTGCCCGTTCCCGTAGGGGCTTTGGCAATGACGTCCTTCCACTCCAGAAAGCAGGGGATGGCACCTGCCTGCACGGGCGTTGCCTGTACGTAGCCTTTTTTGCCGATGGCACGCATGACCTCAGCTGACAGGCCAAGTTCATCGTAGCGCACCACGTCATTTACGATTTCGCCGTTGATTTCCATAAAATACAGTCGTTCCTTTCCTGTGTGTCGATCCAAGGCCTTCCACTCGCAGACACACAGTCCGAAACGCCACTCTCCGGCGCAGCCTCAAATCACAGGGCGTTTCCCACCCATTCGCCACATTGTACCATATCCCGACCGGTTTTGCAATCATAGTCAATCAATATCCCTTTTACCTTTTGGACTGATGGCTTACAACTCCAGCAATTTCACCAAGCATTGATGTGAACCAAAGATTATGATAAAATAAAGCAAAACGACAAATAAGAATTTTGCAGTATAATCTGCCGAAAGGCTTGATTATAAATAACTAAAGGAGATTGCTTTTTGAAGAAAACAATCAAAACACTGGAGATTGTATTCTAACCGGGAGGTTCGGTGTAAATACAATCTGCACAAACCTCCCAGCATTGGAGTCAACAATCATCAGGAGGAAAAATAATGAACAAAAATGACTACATCATTCGTTTAGAAAGAAAAGAAGAACACAGAG
>JAZSAQ010000051.1:0-3530 GCA_045601985.1 Lawsonibacter sp.
GGGGCAGGGCACCCCGCCGGCCCAGGGGGCGGTGAGGGGGGGGGGGGCGGGGGTAGGGGGCAGAGGGGGGGAAGGACCACGGGTGGCCGGCTGTACGGTGGGTGGGGTGGTGGACAAGGGTGTTACGGATGCCAACAACATGGGGGCAGCCATGGCTCCCGCCGCCGCCAACACCATCTGCACACACCTGAAGGATACGGGGCGTACGCCGGCGGACTATGATCTGATCGTCACCGGCGATCTGGGGGTACTGGGCAGTAAGCTGCTGTTGGAACTGGTTGGCCGGGAGGGATATGACCTCGCCGACCGACACACCGACTGCGGCCTGCTGATTTATGATTTGGAAGGGCAGGATGTCCACTGCGGCGGTTCGGGATGCGGCTGCTGCGCTTCGGTGCTGGCGGCTCATCTTCTGCCGGGGATGCAGTCGGGGAAGTGGAGTCGGATCCTGTTTTGCCCCACGGGGGCGCTCCACTCGCCCACGGCGACCATGCAGGGCGAGTCCATTCCCGGCATCTGCCATGCGGTGGTGCTGGACCATGAAAGGTGAACAACGATGGAATACTTGAAAGCGTTTGTATGCGGCGGCATCTTGTGTGTGATCGGTCAGGTGCTGATCGATAAAACCAAGCTGACCCCGGCACGCATTTTGGTTGGCTACGTGGTGGTCGGCGTGATTTTAGGCGGAGTGGGCCTGTATCAACCGCTGGCGGACTGGGCGGGTGCCGGGGCAGGCGTGCCGCTGACGGGCTTTGGCAATCTGCTGGCCAAGGGAGTGCGGCAGGCAGTGGCGGAGAAGGGCCTGTTGGGTGCCTTGACCGGCGGGTTGACCTCTGCTGCCGGCGGGATTGCTGCTGCCATCTTCTTCGGCGCAGTGACAGCCGTTATTTTCCGGGCGAAACCTAAGCGGTAATGTGCAGGAAACAGTTGAAAAAAACCAAAAATTTGATATACTGATTCTTGTAACGAACTCGGGTTATGCCCGGGAAAGGATGAACCCTATGCCCACTCAGGAGCCAAAGCGCACCATTGCCTATATCTGCCCGGAGTGCCGCCAGTCGGTCATTGTGGAGCGCAGCCTGTTCAGTTTGGCCGCAGCCCCCACAAAAATCCCTTGCCCTTGCGGCAAGTCTGCCCTTGGGGTGGAGTTTTTGGCGGACAAGGTGAAGCTGGACGTGCCCTGCCTATTCTGCGGCACGGAGCACAAGGTCACCTGTTCCTCCACCGCATTTGTGCGGGAAAAGACACTGGCCTTCTCCTGCGCCGCCTCCGGATTGGACTGCTGCTATATTGGCGAGGAGGGGCCTGTCTTTGCTGCCACCGCCCGGCTGGAGCAGACCGTGGACAAGCTGGAGCGGGACGCCGGGCAGGATAATGTGTTTCTGGATGAGATCATCATGCACGAAGTGCTGTCCGAACTGAAAGACATTGCCGAGCGTGGCGGCGTGTCCTGCACCTGCGGCAGTAAGAAGTGGAGTTTTCAGGTCAATTACAGCTCTGTGGACCTGATGTGTGCCGAATGCGGGGCTGAGATGCGCCTGCCTGCGGCTACTGCCGATGATATTGACGACATCTGCTGCAAAAACACCATCCTCATCCGTGGAAAGGAGTAAGGTATGAGTGTATGGTACGAACACAAAGCGATAATTGACACCCGGGATGCGGATGGGTTCGGTCGCTGCCGCCCCTCTGCTTTGCTGGGCCATCTGCAGGAGGCGGCCACCCTGGCCGCCGAGAGCCGTGGCTTTGGTCGCCGGGTGCTGATGGATGGTTACGGCGCATTTTGGATGCTTGCCCGGCTGTGGTACCGGTTGGACCGCCCACTGCTGTGGGGGCAGGAGGTCAGCATACATACCTGGCACCGCGGGGGCAGAGGCGCTTCCATGTACCGTGATTTTGACCTGTACGTAAATGGAGAAAAGGTGGGGCAGGCGGTGTCCGTGTGGGCGCTGGTCAGTTTGGCGGAACGCAAGATGCTGCGCCTGTCTAAAATCCCTGAACTGGAAGGGACCGACGGCGGGGAGCGCAACAAGGACATCGTGCTGTCTGCCCTGCGCCTGCCGGAGGAGCTGGTGCTGGCGGAAACGCGATTGATGCACTACAGTGACACGGATATCAACGCCCATGTGAACAACACGAAATACGCAGACTTCGCCTGCGACGCCATCCATGCGGAACGGCTGCCGAAGGAGCGGTTCGTGTCGGGGATGCAGCTTGGCTACCATGCCGAGTGCCATCCCGGCGAAATGATCGATCTGCTCACGGCTCCGGCGGATGAAGGGTGTTTTGTCTGCGGTATGGACGAATTGGGCAAAACTCGCTTTGATGCGCAGGTGTTTATTGGGCAAGACATTTCTTGACAATCGGCGCTGACGGGGTTAAAATATCAAAAATACCCACTTTGTATAATTTGCCCCACGGGGCTTGAACGGAAAAGGAGTTGTGACGACATGGATGCATCCAAAAAGTTTGTCAAGCAGGGTTTGACGTTTGACGACGTGCTGCTCATCCCTGCTGCCAGTGATGTGCTGCCTGCCGACATTGATCTGCACACCCAGCTGACCAAGAAAATTCGCCTGAATATCCCCCTGATCAGTGCGGCCATGGACACTGTGACCGAGTATCGTATGGCCATTGCCATTGCCCGTGAGGGTGGTATCGGTATCATCCATAAGAATATGTCCATCAGCCAGCAGGCTGAGCAGGTGGACATGGTCAAGCGCAGCGAGAACGGTGTTATTACCAACCCCTTCTGGCTGGCCCCCGGTCACACTCTGGCCGAGGCGGACGAGCTGTGCGCCAAGTATAAGATTTCCGGTGTGCCCATCTGTGACAACGGCAAGCTCATCGGTATCATTACCAACCGTGACATGAAGTTCGAGACCGACATGACTCAGCTCATCGACAACGTGATGACCAAGGAAAACCTGGCCACTGCGCCCGAGGGTACCACCCTGGCCGAGGCCAAGGAGATCCTCCGCCGCCACAAGATCCAGGAGCTGCCTATCGTGGACAAGGACTTCCACCTGAAGGGCCTGATCACCATCAAGGACATCGAGAAGGCCGAGGTGTACCCCAACTCCGCTCGTGACGAGAAGGGCCGCCTGCTGGTTGGTGCCGCCATCGGCGCCACCGCCGACGTGCTGGACCGTGTTGCCGCTCTGGTGGAGGCCGGCGCCGACGTGCTGGCTTTGGACTCCGCTCACGGTCACAGCCAGAACATCATCGAGACCGTCCGCCGCGTGAAGGCGCTGTACCCCGACGTGCAGCTCATCGCCGGCAACGTTGCCACTGCCGAGGCCACCCGTGCGCTGATCGAGGCTGGCGCCGACTGCGTCAAGATCGGTATCGGTCCCGGCTCCATCTGCACCACTCGTGTGGTTGCCGGTATCGGTGTGCCTCAGATCACTGCCATTTACGATGCGGCCCAGGTGGCTGCCGAGTACGGTATTCCCATCGTGGCCGACGGCGGTGTGAAGTATTCCGGCGGT
This sequence comes from Lawsonibacter sp., assembly GCA_045601985.1. GTDB lineage: Bacteria > Bacillota > Clostridia > Oscillospirales > Oscillospiraceae > Lawsonibacter. The sequence continues at coordinate 3,492 of JAZSAQ010000051.1, forward strand.
ATTGCCAAGGCCATTGCCGCCGGCGCCAACGTGGTCATG
>JAZSAQ010000052.1:0-7556 GCA_045601985.1 Lawsonibacter sp.
CATGAACCACTTTGGTGAGGGCGAAGAACAGGCGGTGATGCTATGAAAAAGCAACGCCGTTCCGGCAGCCGCCTGCTGATGGGCCTGGTATTCGCCTTTTTGTACGCCCCCATCCTGCTGCTGATCATTTTCTCCTTCAACGCCGGCGAGAGCAACACCGTTTGGCACGGGTTCTCCCTGCACTGGTACAAGGAGCTGTTTCAGAACCGTATCATTATGGAAAGCGTGTACACCACCTTGCTGGTGTCCGTGCTGTCCACCGCCATCGCTACCGTTATCGGCACCTTTGCCGCCATCGGTCTGTACAGTCTGCGGCGCAGGCTGCGTTCCCCCCTGCTGACCATCAACAACATCCCCATGATGAATGCCGACATTGTAACCGGCGTATCCCTGTGCCTGTTCTTTGCCGCATTCTTCCAAGGTTGGCGCACCTTTGCCCGGTGGTTTAACGATGTACAGGACGTGCTGGACCTCCCCCTGCGACTCACTCTCGGCTTCTCCACCCTGCTTATCGCCCACCTGGTGTTCAATATCCCCTACGTGATTTTGAACGTGGCACCCAAGCTGCGACAGATGGACAAGAATTTGGTGGATGCGGCACAGGACCTCGGCTGCACTTGGATTCAGGCCTTCTGGAAAGTCATCCTGCCCGAAATCAAGCCCGGTATCGTGTCCGGTGCTTTGATTGCCTTCACCATGTCCATTGATGACTTCGTTATCTCCTACTTCACCGCCGGCTCCGCCACCTCCACCCTGGCCATGACCATCTACGGCATGACCAAAAAACGCATCACGCCGGAAATCAACGCCATTTCCACCCTGCTGTTTGTGGTGGTTCTGGTGCTGCTGGTGGTCAACAACGTGCGGGAAGCGCAGATGGAAAAGCAGTCCCAGCGCCGCACCGCCCCGGTCGCCCGTCCCGTTTCCACCCCCGCAATGCCAACCAAGAACCACCGCAATCTCAAGCGGTTCGGCGCCCTTGCCGCTGCCGTTGCCCTGTTGGTAGGTCTGGTGGCTTTGGGTGGCAGCACTCGTTCCCAGCGTGTGGTCAACGTGTGCAGCTGGGGTGAGTATATCGACCCGGAGCTCATTGATTTATTTGAGCAGCGCACCGGTATCCGTGTCAACTACCAGACCGCCGAGAGCAACGAGGCCATGTATTCCCTGCTTATGAGCGGCGGCGGTGACTACGACGTCATCACCCCCTCGGATTACATGATTGCACAGTTGCTTGAAGAGGGCATGTTGGCCGAACTGAACTACGACAACATCCCCAACTTCGCCAAAATCGGCGAGCAGTTCAAGAACCTGCCCTACGACCCTGAGAACAAATACACCGTTCCCTACGCCTGGGGCACCGTGGGCATCATCTACGACCGCAACAAGCTGGCCGACGATCCGGACAGCTGGAGTGTCCTTTACGACGATGCCAACGCCGGCGATGTCCTGCTGATCAACAACTCTCGCGACGCCTACGGCATTGCGCTGAAGTACCTCGGCTATTCCGTCAACACCACCAACGCTGACGAGATCCGTCAGGCTCATGGTCTGGTGGCCGACGCCATGAACCGTGGCGTGTTCCAGGGCAAGGTCATGGACGAGGTATTCCAGAAGATGGAGGGCGGCAACGCCGCTATCGCCACCTACTACGCCGGCGACTACCTGTCCATGGTGGACAATCAAGCCGATTCCGTAGATCTTGGCTTTGCAGTCCCCAAGGAGGGTTCCAACTGGTTTGTGGATGCCATGTGCGTGTTGAAGGACACCCCCCATATGTCCGAAGCGGAGGAGTGGATCAACTTCATGGCTTCCACCGAGGCAAGCCTTGCCAACATGGACTATATCTGGTACGCTTCTCCCAACGTAGAGGCACTGGAACAATATCCCGCCTATTACGAAGAATTGTACGAAGAACCACTGGATCAGGAGGTTTACGAAATCATGGCTGCCCCGCAGGAGGTTTTGAACCGCTGCGAAATGTACATCAGCCTTCCCCCTGAAATCCGCACCCTCTACAAGGATCTTTGGATTACCCTCGGTATCTAACCCTTAAAGCGGCAGACGTTTACAGTCTGCCGCTTTTGCTTTGTATAAAATTTCCCACACCGGGCATACTGGATTTACATTCTTAAGAAGGAGGTATTTCCCATGTCTGATCAGAACAACCGCAACAACCAGCAGAACAGTAACCAGAACCAGCAGAGCAACAGCAAGCAGAACAGTAAGCAGTCTAAAAACAACAAGGATCAGAACGCTCAGTCCATGTAATTGTTCACACTTTGTTTACGTTCCGTTCCAAATTTCTTGATGTTTTTCTTTCCACAACTGCTAAACTGTAATTAAGGCAAGGGGATCCCCTCCCCCATGCCCGTCCCCCTGTTCCTCGGGTCGGCCTGCACCGGCCCGACGGACAGGTCAACTGCAACTTCTCTTCATCTTCTTTTTTCTCTCCTAAAGCAAAGCACCCTGTGCCGAACGGTACAGGGTGCTTTGCTTATTCAATCGTTTCCGGCGCAAACAGATACCGGTAATAGTCCTCATCCAAAATCAGGGCCGAGAACCGAAATCGGTCCCGCACATCCTGCAGGGTTTGAGCCACATACGCCTCATCGTCCGGCCTCCCCTCATCCCAGGGGATAAACTGTTCCTGCAGGAACCGGTAAGCTCCCCGCTCGGACAGGAAGCTGTAATTCGAAAAAATCACCAATCCGGGAGCATCAGACAGGATATCCCGACCGGCCAGCAGGCGTGAGTCGTATTCCAAATCAAACAGATTGGCCAGGGTTGGCATCACATCCAAACTGGAGCAATACTTATCCACCCGGACAGGTTGTTCCATTCCGCTGTTCCAAAGGATCAGCGTGCTTTCGTACTTTTCAAAATCCGGATCCACCGGGTGGCCCAACAGCTCGCTGATCTCCTCATCCTGAAGGCCGTAAGGGTAATGGTCACCGGACAGCACGATGACCGTATCGTCCAATTTGCCCGCCGCCTCCAGCTGCTCCAACAGATATCCAACCGCCTGATCCAACTCCACCTGACTGGCCAGGTACGCCTTCGGCCCCTCGGTCAGTGGACGGTCATCCACCAGATCCCAATGCTTGGCAGACATGTCATTCTGCTCCCGATTGTAGTTCAGGTGGCCGCTGAAGGTCAGATAATAGACCATGAACTGATCTTCATACAAATACTGGGGCAGGCTTTTTTTCATCATCTCCAAATCGGAGGCCGGGGATGTTCTGGCCACATCCAAGCCGTTGCCCACACCGTAGTACTCGTATCCCATGTTGGGGTAAGACTCATCACGACCGTAATAGGTGTAGGTGTTGTTGTGATAGGCCAGTGTGCGGTACCCTCTGTTTTTGAACTGCGTTCCAAATGCGAAGGGCATGTAATTCTCCGCCGATTGCAGATAGCTCCACGTTCCGGCCTTGGGAATCAAGCCGGTGGTGGTAACATACTCCCCATCGGAGGTGGACAGTCCCCACAGCGGTGTGTAGAAATGTTCGAACACAAATCCCTCTTGGCTCAGACGGCACAGGTTGGGCGTCAGCTCCGGATCCAGAGCCAAAGACGAAAACGCCTCCGCAACGATCCAAATGAGATTTTTCCCCTTGAAATATCCGGTCCATTGATTTCGTTCCGTAGGCTCGGTGCCTGCGAAATACTCATGCATCGCCCGCAGGTCCCCATCCTCTTCCCCGGCGATCAGGGCATCAAAATCAACCTCCATGACCCTGTCCTTTTCATCCAAAACCGGTCGAGGGCGCACAACAGACTGCTGGTCGCTTTCACTTCCCAGTGTGCCCAGCACACCGGCTTCCGGGTCCAGCACACTTTCTGCCTGCGTACCAAAGATCAGCCGCACCAGTTCACGGCGGGTGCTGGTCAGCACGCCGAAATTCGTCACCATTAATTCCGCCGCATCCGATTGATTGTAGATGTGGTAAAGGGTGACCGGACCGTTATTCACCTGAAGGGTAAGCAGGGTAACCGCCATCTGGGCAACCAGCGCCACCACCGCCCATTGAATCCCCTCTCTGCGGCGGACAGGCTTGTCGGCCAGCAACCAATTCCGTCCCACAAAGGCGCCAACAAAGGGAATGCAAAGCATCAGGATGGGAAACCAGCTTTTTAGGATATTTCCAAGCGCCATACCGCCGAATTCCCCCGCCACCATGGGCGTGCGCACCAACGAAGCCAGAGACAAAAACGTTTCAAACAGTCTGTAGTACACCGCCTGAGAGGACAACCAAACGCAAGCAAGCGCCGTGACCGCAAGCAGAATGATTCGCCCCGTCTTCGGCTTGACTGCGGCGCACCACAGGCCCAGCAGCAATGCGATTGGGAGGGTGAACAGCGCAGTAAAAATCAATCCCCGCACGGGAATCACCCGGAAACAGTATAGTTTCAGGAAAAACTCCTGATACACGATCAGCAAAAAGAAAAACAGGGACGGCTTTGCAACGGGCAGCCAGTGCTGCACAAAGTTCTTTTGCGTCTGCCGGATCTTGCTTGTTTCTGACAATGATGCCACCTCCCTTTCAAACGGCAATCCATATTTTACTCGTTTTATCTGGCAAAGTCAATTTTCCAACCGCATAATTACATACATTTCGTCGTTTTCCTCTTGCCCCCCCTTTCAAATCCTGTTATGATACTTACATACTGTATTTATGCCGTTTGGAAGGAGAATGACCGTGTCCCCGAACCACGAAGAATTGCTGCTGCGTCTGGCCGGTGTGTGCTGCCCCGGTCTGCCTCTCTCTCCCGCTCCCGACGAAGCCCCCCTGCTGCTGCAGGCCCGTGCACGCAGAAAGCGTGTATACTGTCTGTTCACCCGGGCGCTTCCCCTTTGGACCGTCAAATACACCGAATACGCGTTTGCCTTCCATGTGGACGAGTTGAATTTTGACACCTTAGCGCAGTGCCACACGTTCGCTTTGGAGGCCGGCACCGTTCAGCACAACCGCTCCGCCAAGCGCAGCCGGTTCTTCGTCACTGCGCTCATTCTGTGTGACACTGCGCAGTACGAGGCCTTTGACTCCGTCCTCCGGTTCAAGGGCTATCCCCCCGTGCAAAACACAAAGCTAACCTATCGTCTTGCCGTGGTCAACCATTCTACCAACGAGGTTGCGTGCAACCGACAGGCCCGCAAATTAAAAGGCAAATTACATAGACTTCTGTCCGGGCATTGAATTCACGTTGTCCGTCTGCTATAATCGTAAAACATGATATTTCAAAACGAACGGAGGTGCGTACCAAGTGAATCATGTTCTGCAGGAGAAGATAAAGGAAGCTTTGTCCTCTGTTCTACCCATTACGTTTATCATCCTGCTGCTCAGTGCCACCATCACCCCCATGCCCCTTGACATGCTGGTTCTGTTCCTGATGGGAACTGTAATGCTGATACTGGGTACCGCCCTGTTCTCTCTGGGTACCGACATGGCCATGACTCCCATGGGCGAGGGTATCGGCGCCCAACTGCCCAAGACCCACAAGGTTTGGCTTATCTGCCTGATCACGTTCCTCATCGGTGTTCTGGTCACCATGGCGGAGCCTGACCTGCAGGTGCTTGCCACTCAGGTTCCCTCCATCCCTAACATGACCCTGGTTCTGACGGTCGCTCTGGGCGTTGGCGGCTTTTTTGTTTTGGCCATACTGCGCACCCTGTTTCGCATCCCCTTATCCCGCCTGTTGGTAATCTTCTATGCGGTGGTGTTCATTCTGTCCGCCTTTGTTCCCCGGGAATTTATCTCCGTGGCCTTCGACTCCGGCGGTGTCACCACCGGTCCTATCACAGTGCCCTTTATCATGGCTATGGGTGTCGGCATTGCCTCCATTCGTGGCGACCGTGGCTCTCAGGACGACAGCTTTGGTCTGGTTGCCTTGTGTAGTGTGGGCCCGATTTTGGCCGTACTTGTTCTGGGCATCTGCTTCAGCGGAAGTGACCCGTCTTATACCCCCATCACCCTGCCCAGCGTATCCGATACCCGTGATGTTGCATTCGCCTTTGCCCACGCCCTGCCCGACTACATCGGCGAGGTGCTGGCCGCACTGGTGCCAATCCTATTCTTCTGTGCCGTGTTCCAGCTGTTCTTCCGGCGTTTTACCACCCACCATTTGCAAAAGATCGGCGTCGGTTTCCTCTACACATTCCTTGGCCTTGCTGTTTTCCTGACCGGCGTAAATGTAGGCTTTATGCCTGCCGGACATTACCTCGGCGGCCAAATTGCCAGCCTCCAGTTCAGCTGGCTGATCGTCCCCCTGAGCATGATCATTGGCTACTTCATCGTCACGGCTGAGCCTGCCGTGCACGTACTGAACAAGCAGGTAGAAAGCATCACCAACGGCGGCGTTTCCCAGCGGGCCATGATGCTGTCCCTGTCCATCGGCGTGGCCGTTTCTTTGGGTCTTTCCATGGTGCGGGTGCTGACCGGCATCTCCATCTACTGGCTACTGATTCCCGGCTACGTGCTGGCCCTGGGTTTAACCTTCTTCGTTCCCAAGATGTTCACCGGTATCGCATTCGACTCCGGCGGCGTAGCCAGCGGTCCCCTGACCACCACATTCCTGCTCCCCTTCGCCATGGGTGCGTGCGAGGCATCCGGCGGCAACATCCTGACCGATGCTTTCGGCATCGTGTCCATGGTGGCCATGACCCCGCTGATCACCATCCAGATGCTGGGTCTGATTTACGCCCTGCGCAGCAAGGCCGCACAGGCCGAGATCCCCGTTGCGGAGGACACCGAGGATGATGACATCATCGAAATTGACGATATTGTTGAAATGAAGGAGGGTGCCTCCAATGACTGAACAGATTGCCATCCATATGATTGTCACAGTGGTTGACCGTGGCCGCAGCGAAAAGGTTGTGGCTGTCTGTACCGAGGCCGGAATCCCTCTTCACACCGTCAGCCTTGGCCACGGGACCGCCAGAACCGAGATGCTGGATCTGCTTGGTCTTGGCGAAACCAGCAAGGACATCGTCTTCTCCTTTGCCCCGGAAACGTCGGTAAATCCTCTTCTTAACCAACTGGCAGACCGATTGAAAATGCGCTATCCCGGCAAGGGCACCACCTTTGCCATCCCTTTGAGCAGCGTCAGCGGCCGGATGTACCGTGCCCTGACCGAAACCGAAAGTCAAGATACAGAAAGGATGTCGACCGATATGGCCTGTCCCGGAAAATACGAGCTCGTTGTTGCGCTGACCAACCGTGGCTACACTGACCTGATCATGGAGGCTGCCCGACAGGTAGGCGCCCCCGGCGGCACTGTGCTGAACACACGTGGCCTCAGCACGGAAGCCGTCGAGCAGTTTCTCGGCATCTCCATTCAGGCAGAGAAAGAGCTTGTCTTCCTTGTTGTCCCCAGCGAGAAGCGTCAGGACATCATGCAGGCCATCAGCCACGAGGCCGGTCTGAAGACCCCCGCCAAGGGCATCGTCCTCTCTCTCCCCGTCAGCCACGCTATTGGCCTGGCCTGAAAACAAGCACGCAAAAGCGCACCTGTCCCTTTGGACAGGGGCGCATTTCTCCTTGATCAAGGGGGTATGA
>JAZSAQ010000053.1:0-4957 GCA_045601985.1 Lawsonibacter sp.
CGTAAAAATCATGCACGGCACCGGCCAGCAAGCACCCCAGCACAATCCACAGCAAGGCCACCGGCCCGAACAAACACCCGGATAACGCACCGAACACAGGCCCCAAACCGGCGATGTTGAGCAGCTGTATCATGAATATCTTCCACGTCGGCATGGCGACATAGTCCACACCGTCTGCTCGGTAGTTGCACGGCATAGGCATGGTAGGCTGTACTCCGTATATTTTCTCCGCGATTTTTCCGTACACAAAATAACCGCCTACCAGCAGCACTACACACAATAAAAATATGAGCAATCCCAACATAGTATCAGAGGCCACATAGATTACCACAGTAAAGCATGGCATTCAAGCTTTTTCCCATTTCAGGACAGAAAAAGCGCGCAGCATCATGCCACGCGCTTTCCTGAAAAACAGTCTTGCAGCAGGACTTAAGCCTTGGGCGCCTCGGGGCCGTTGCCATAGCGGTTCGGCTGAGAAGACGGGCGCAAGGCCAATATAATAGCCCCGTACACGGGAATAAAGAAGAAGGCACCGTGGTAACCCACGTCTTGCATGCGGCGGAAACCTACTGCAATAAGAGGGAGCACGCAGGCAAGCATAGCCAGCAAGCAAAGTACCATTAAAATGATGAAAGCCCATGCGAACATCGACAGGATACTGAAAAGCACCACGGAAAAATATAAAATGTGGTACGCCAGCATGAACCACCAGTACTCACTGCGACCGGCACGCCCGGAGAACTGTACGTAGCGCTTGATGCAGGAAACGCAAGCGGTGATGAGGTTATAGTTCGCAGTCACGGATGTAGCAGCAGCTGCTGCGACCACCTCCGCAAGGGGGCGCCAGTCGGCCATGCCCTCACACCATGCCACATAATCACCGGCTGTGGGGTCACTTGCAAGCATTTGTTTGAGCGCAGCCAAGTTATAGGGGCCGGTTTGTGTACCGCCACGCTTTGCGATGTAGTATTGAGAATGCATATAATGTGTACTTGTTAATCGGTTAGAAAATGTACTCGCAGAGCATACTCTGCATTGCGGAGGAGAGACTACCAGTTTTTACTCTTACTGTCAAGTTTAAGAAATGGCTTTGTTAAAGTTTATGGTTGATGCCACTTGTTGCGCTGTACGATAAATTGGAATTTGGCACGAGGAATTCAGAGCCACGCAAGGGGCTTCAATTTCCGATTTATCGAGCGGTTTGAAATGAACTAAACACTTAAACGGAGAGTAAGAAATAATTGATCAGCCACGCATCCGGCATCACTCCTCTCCGGGCTTGGTGGAGGAGCCCATGGGGGTCCAGTTCTCATCGTCATCCGTTCCGGTGGGCTTGCGCTTGCTACCCATGGGGCCGGCTTCATCATCAGCCTCGGCATCCTGATTTTTGCGCTGAGCCACGGGCACATAGGGCGTATCTTTGGAGGGGTCTTGCTCTTTGGGCACAACCCACAGCTCAATGGCACCCTCAGCATAAGCACCGTAAATGGAATCAGGGTCAATGTTGCGCATTTCCGTATAAATGGCACGCAAACGATTGGCGGAGCCACCGTTACGGCGAACATGCCCGGCATATGCTGCCATGATTTCCTGACGCTGGCGACGCGTGTAGAAGCCGGAATCTATTAACCCACGCACGTAGGCGTTCGCTTCCTCCAAGTTTTTAACTTGCAAGGCCTCGACAACGGTAAGAGGGTCAAAAGCCGGGCCGGCAATATCCGCCGGGAGGTTAATTTGCACATCCGCAGCCTGAGCCAAGATGGCTAAGCGCTTGTTGCCTGAAGCGCGCACGGCTTTGGCAATGAGTTTATCCTGCTCCTCAAAGGCATCCAGCAGTTTATTCAAAGCAGCCGAGGCAGCCTCGGGGGATTTCATATCCTCAGCACTTTGCACCACGCCACGCAGGTTCCCCTGCCCATCCAGCACCACTAAGCACGGGTAGCTCCAAATGCCACCGGGCAAGCTGGCATTGCCCATCACTTTATTCCATGCTTTTTGCTCTTTTTCGTTGGGCATTTGATAGACGGGCACTTCCAAAAACACGCACATGCGCACAGCGCGAGCAATACCGCGCTTGCGGATGAAGCTCTCATACGCTTGCTCGCTCACGCGGTCATAGTTAGCACCGTAGCAGAAAAGCACTACCGGGCGCTTGCCGCCGGCCTTGCGCAGGGCATCTTGGTAGGTGCGGGCGGTGGCTGCCATCAAGGTACCACTCAACAGCAAAAACGCCAGTACAAATTGAACGAAACGCATCATCTTATCTCGCAGTTAAAAGATTATTTCTTACTCTCGCGTGCAGGACGGCCGTATACGTAGAAGCCCAAAACCGTTGATTCCCACTTGTCACCATCGCGCAACAATCGCACATAACGGGCTTGAGCAGCAGCCTTGCGCAAATCCACACGTACCACGTTGCCTTGAATGGCCGGCACGGCTTCCGTATCCTCCCAGTTCTGCCCATCACCGGAAATCTGCAGCTTGAAGTCGCGGTCATTCTTGGCGTTTTCCGCAAAGACACACACCACGCCGTTCAATTTGCTCAAGGACTCCAGCTCAACGGTCATGCCGGAACTACCCTCGAATTTGGCCGGTATGGAGCCACCGTGCTCGCCGCAGATACCCACGTGCAGGTTCTTGTTCGCCTCACGACCCATGGTCACAGCCATGTTCATCAGCTTGCCCACACCGGTCTGATCCAGCTTGGCAAAGGGATCATTCTCGAAGATCTTGGCATCGTAGTAGGCGCTCAGGAACTTGCCGGCGTCATCACGGGAGAAGCCATAGGTCATCTGAGTCAGGTCGTTGGTGCCGAAGCAGAAGAAGTCAGCATTCTTGCCGATTTCGTCAGCAGTCAGGCAGGCACGGGGGATCTCGATCATGGTGCCGACCTCATACTTCAGGTTGACACCGGCAGCGGCGATCTCCTCGTCGGCGATGGCAATGACCACGTCCTTGACGTACTTCAGCTCCTTCACGTCGCCAACCAGAGGAATCATGATCTCGGGGACCAGGTTCCAGTCGGGGTGAGCCTTCTGCACGTTGATGGCAGCACGGATGACAGCACGGGTCTGCATCTTGGCGATCTCGGGGTAGGTAACGGACAGACGCACGCCACGGTGACCCATCATGGGGTTGAACTCATGCAGACCGGCAATCAAAGCCTTGATGTCGGCAACGCACTTGCCCTGAGCCTTGGCCAGAGCCTCGATATCGGCCTCCTCGGTGGGAACGAACTCGTGCAGAGGAGGATCCAGGAAGCGGATACAGACGGGAGTGCCCTCCAGAGCCTCGTACAGCTTCTCGAAGTCGCCCTGCTGATAGGGCAGGATCTTGGCCAGAGCTGCCTCACGCTCTTCCACGGTATCGGAGCAAATCATCTCACGGAACGCAGCGATACGATCAGCCTCGAAGAACATATGCTCGGTACGGCACAGACCGATACCCTCGGCGCCCAGCTCGCGGGCCTTCTTGGCATCGGCGGGGGTGTCGGCATTGGTGCGGACCTTCAGGCGGCGGAACTCGTCAGCCCAGCTCATGACGGTGTCGCAGTTACCGGAAATGGTGGCGTCCACAGTGGGGATCAGGCCATCATAGATGTTACCGGTGGAGCCGTCGATGGAGATGCAGTCGCCCTCGTGATAGGTCTTGCCGGCCAGAGTGAACTGCTTGTTCTCCTCGTCCATGGCGATTTCGCCACAGCCGGACACGCAGCACTTGCCCATACCACGGGCAACCACGGCGGCGTGAGAGGTCATACCGCCACGGACGGTCAGGATACCCTGAGCAGCCTTCATGCCGGTGATATCCTCGGGAGAGGTTTCCAGACGGACCAGAACCACCTTCTTGCCAGCTTCCTTCCAAGCCTCGGCATCCTCGGCGGAGAACACGATCTGACCGCAGGCAGCGCCGGGAGAGGCACCCAGACCACGGCCGATGGGGGTGGCGGCCTTCAGTGCCTTGGCGTCGAACTGGGGATGCAGCAGGGTGTCCAGGTTACGGGGGTCGATCATCAGAACGGCCTCTTCCTTGGTCTTGTGGCCTTCCTTCACCAGATCAACGGCGATCTGCAGAGCGGCGGGAGCGGTGCGCTTGCCGTTACGGGTCTGCAGCATATACAGCTTCTCGTTCTCGATGGTGAACTCCATATCCTGCATGTCGTGGTAGTGGTTCTCCAGAATCTCACAAACCTCAACAAACTGCTTGAAAGCGGCGGGGAACTTCTGCTCCATCTCCTGGATGGGCATGGGGGTGCGCACGCCGGCCACCACGTCCTCGCCCTGGGCGTTGGTCAGGAACTCGCCCATCAGCTTCTTCTCGCCGGTGGCGGGGTCACGGGTAAAGGCAACGCCGGTACCGCAGTTGTCGCCCATGTTACCAAAGGCCATGGCCTGCACGTTAACGGCAGTACCCCAGGAATAGGGGATGTCGTTGTCACGGCGATACACGTTGGCACGGGGGTTGTCCCAGCTGCGGAACACAGCCTTGACGGCGCCCATCAGCTGCTCCTTGGGGTCAGAGGGGGAGTCGACGCCGATTTTGGCCTTGTACTCGGCCTTGAACTGGTTGGCCAGCTCCTTCAGGTCATCAGCGGTCAGCTCGACGTCCTGGGTGACGCCCTTCTTCTCCTTCATCTCGTCGATGAGGGCCTCGAAATACTTCTTGCCCACTTCCATAACGACGTCGGAGTACATCTGGATAAAGCGGCGGTAGCAGTCGTAAGCCCAACGGGGGTTGCCGGACTTGGCAGCCAGGACTTCGACAACATCTTCGTTAAGGCCCAGGTTCAGGATGGTGTCCATCATACCGGGCATGGAAGCGCGGGCGCCGGAACGGACGGAGACCAGCAGGGGGTTCTCCTTGTCACCGAACTTCTTGCCGGTGATCTGCTCCATCTTGCCAACGTACTCCATGATCTGAGCCTGAATTTCTTCGTTGATGCGGCGGCCATCCTCAT
>JAZSAQ010000054.1:0-8606 GCA_045601985.1 Lawsonibacter sp.
GATGCCTTCCTTCATTTGTGTTCACCTCTTTCATGTTTTAAGGTATTCTGGAAAGCGCATGTGATAATATACCACACCGCCACCCGAATTGCAAGGGGTTTTCGCATATTTTTTTGCTTTTTTCTTCGCAATTATACTTCCACCGCCCGGTCGAGGGCAAAGAACCACAGCACCCGGCGCGTTACAGGCCTTCCGGTAATGGCCTCCAGCGCACGGGCGTAGGTATCCAGCTGTGGCTTATACTGCCCCGCCCGCTCTTCTATGGTGTGTTCGCTGACCCAATCGCTTTTGAAGTCGACCACCGTAATGCCCTGCGGCGTTTCGAACCAGCAGTCCACCACGCCCTGCAGCAGCAGCTCCTCGCCCACAAGGCCGGGATAGTAGTCGCCTGCATCTACCAGGATAGAGAACTTAAACTCCCGATTGACCTGCGTTTGCGTCAGCTGACGGCCCAGCGCCGTGCGGAAGAACGCCGCAAGCCGTTCCGGGTCAACTGCCTGCCCCTCCTGCCCGGTGATAAACTCACGCTCGACCAGACCAACGATCTGCTGCGCAATTTCCCCGGCGCTGCCGCAGCGGTCAAAATCAAGATACTGCATCACCAGATGGGTGGCCGTACCACGCTGTGCGGGAGTCAGTCCCAGCTTTTCCGCCGCAAAGTGGGGGCGATATAACGGTGCGGAGGAAATCGTTTTTTCCTGCCGCGCCCCCTCCTCGTTGGCTTCCCGGTCCAAATCCCGGCCCTTGAGCTGGGTGGCAGTCAGCTTGGACGGGGTATTACCCGCCAACCGGTGGGGATAGCTCCAGTCAAAGGCGGCACGCAGCACCGCCTCGTCCGGTTCCTGCTCCTGCCTCCGGGTCTGCGTCTGGATCTGTCTGGGACCGGCAAGGCTTTCGCCGTCTATCACACGCACATCCCACGGCATGGTATAGTCCCGCTCCACAAAGGTGTCCCGGCCCGCCAGCTGCCGCAAAGGCCGGCCGCATTGCCGGGTCATCACCGACATCAGCACCCATAAGCCTACATTGGTGCAACCGGCCAACAGTTGGGGTGGAACCGGGTTATCCAGCTCCTCCCACGCATCGGACAGCGTTTTGGCAAGTTTCGCCCCGGACACCGACAAGATCAGCTTGTCCCGGGCACGGGTCATGGCTACGTATAAAAGCCGCAGTTCCTCGGCCAGCATCTCATCATCCAGCACACGAGCCACCGCATGCCGGGACAGGGTGTCCAACTCTATGTTCCGTTCCCGGTCCACATAGCGCAATCCGATGCCCAGCTTCTGGTGGAACAGGACGGGATTGTGCAGGTCCGTGCGGTTGAACTGTCTGCCCAGGCCGCACACCAGTACCACAGGTGCCTCCAATCCCTTGGAGCGATGCACGGTCAAAATACGCACACCGCCGCCCTCATTTGGGACACCTCCCTTAAACACATTCTGCCCGCTGTCCCGCAGGCGGTCCAGCCGTAGCAGGAAGTCAAACAGAGTCTGACACCCGGCCCCCTCCTGCTGTCGGGCCAGCTCATACAGACTCAGCAGATGGCCCCGCCGCTGGTCGCCTTCCGGCATGGCGGAAAAGAGGCCAAGCAGATTGGTCCGTTCATAAATGTGCCAAATCAAACCACTGCAGGTGCGGTCCGCCGCACCGGTACGCAGTTGGTCCAGTTCATGAATAAAATCAACGCAGTCCTGCTCGCCCCGCTGGGCCGCTTCCTCCACCGCAGCAAAGAAGTCCCCCCGGCTTTCCGCACGCAGCTGGGCAAGGCGGTCTGCGGTAAAGCCGTACACCGGCGAGCGCAGTGCGGAGATGAGCGCCACATCCTGCCGGGGATTATCCACCACCCGCAGCAGGGATAGCGCCACATTGATTTCGGTAAAGGAAAAGAAGTCCTCCCCCGTGTCAGCGGACCAGGGTATCCCCTGTTCCTCCAAAGCGCGGATATAGTGGTGCAGCACCGGGCCGGGAGAACGCATGAGGATCATCACGTCTTCAGACCGCAGAGGCCGACTCCCCTCTCCCTCCGGCAGACTCATTTCGTCCAACAGCTGACGGATGCGAAGCGCCGCATTGCGGGCCTCCAGCAAATTTTTGTCCGGACGCTCGTCCTCATCCTCCTCGTCACTGTCAGTCAGCACCACGTCCAGCTCCACCGCCCAATCGCCCGGCTCGTCGGCCGATCGGCCGGGAACCAGCGCCTGATCGTCGGTGTATTCCATTTCACCCAGCCGGGTGCTCATAATGTCCCGGAACAGGTCGTTGACCCCCTCCAGTACCTGGGGCCGGGAGCGGAAGTTGCGGCTGAGTACCAGCTTGCGTCCCTCGCCCTCCGCCGCCTCGCTGGCCGGAGCATAGTCCCGGTACCGCTCCAAAAAGATGGTGGGATCGGCCAGTCGGAACCGATAAATGGACTGCTTCACGTCCCCCACCATAAACAGGGTACGTCCCTTGTCGGACACGGCATCGAAAATGGCCGTCTGCACCCGGTTGGTGTCCTGAAATTCGTCCACCATCACTTCGTCAAAGCGGGCACTGCACAGACGTGCCACGTCGGTGGGTTCACCGGTTTCGTCCACAAGCAGCTGCACCGCCATGTGCTCCAGATCCGCAAAATCCAGCACACCACGGCGTCGTTTTTCCTCGGCAAAAGCACGGCCAAAATCACGCACCAGCGCCATCAATCCCCGCACAGCGGGTCGGGCCAGCCGTAAGTCGGTCAACAGGCTGTCACTATCCTCGGCAAACCAGTCGTTGAGTTTGTTTAATTGGCCCTTGGCACGCTCCCGCAACCCCTTGGCATGCACGGCGGCCTCCTCGTTCTCCACACCACGCTTGCGCCCGGCAGCGGGGAACGGCACAGGCAGCGCCGCACACATACCATCCCAGCTGTCTGTATTCAGAAGCTGCTGAGTGGCGGTGATGCTGGCACGGATGGAGTCCCCATAGTTCATAGACAGCACCGCATCCATATCCGCCCACTGCTCCGCCTGCCGCAGGCGTTTAAGATTATACGCCGCCTGCTGGTGGGCCTGCTCGATCAGCAGCTTGCCCCAAGGTGTCTGGGCAATGTCGCTTACGCCGTCCAGCTGCCACACCCGCTCCTGCTCACCCAGCCACGCCTCCGGATCCGGGTGGCTTTGGATGCGGCGGAACACGTCCAGCACGATCTGCATGAGCCGGCGGTCATCCCGCCCGGCGGACATGGTGTCCACCAGTTGGGCAAAATCCCCCGCCGGGTCAATATCTTCATATCGTTTATCCATAACACGGCCCAGCACTTGATCCATCAGGATGGCCGCCTCTCCCTCGTCGCACAGCCGGAAATCGGGGTCCAGCTCCAGCGCCGCCGCATGCTCCCGCAGAAGATTGGCGCAGAAGGAGTGCACCGTAGAAATATGGGCACGGTAGATCAGCGTGGCCTGCCGGCACAGATGACGGTCGCCGGGATGTTCCGCCAGCCGCTCATTCAGTTCCTTGGCAATGCGTCCCCGCAATTCCGCTGCCGCCGCCTTGGTATAGGTAATGACCAGAAAACGGTCAATATCCGCTCCCCGGCTGACCCGGTCCAGCAGCCGTTCCACCAGCACCCGAGTCTTACCCGAGCCGGCAGCTGCCGACACCAGCAGTGCGCCGCCCCGGTTTTCTACGGCACGGCGTTGTTCATCTGTAAGGGGAAATGCCATGACAGCCGCCTCCCTTCAACGGTTTTCAGTCGTTCAACACATCCAAGAATTTTTCAATCCGGATGCCCTTGTTCTTCTCCGGCTCGTCCTTCTCCAAAAAGACAAGCTTCTCCAGTACATCCATGGCCCGCTTCACCGCCCCCTGTAGGGTTGTACCACGCAGCAGCTCACCCACCAACACGGCAGAGAACATGTCTCCGGTGCCGGGAAAATGGACCCGGATCAGCCGATACGGTATGGTGAAATATTCGTCGGCCTGATGGTCATAACCCCAGACCACGTTCTCGCCGCTGTCTGCATCCACACCGCTGGTAACGATGACCGTGCGGGGACCGTAGGTTCGCAGAGCATCCACCACCTCACGGGCCTGTGGTGCGGTCAGGGACTCCTGCCCGCAGTACAGTCCGGTGAGGAATTGTGCCTCGGTCAAGTTGGGCACGATGACGTCCGCCACGCCAATCAGGCGGCGCATATTCTCCACCGTATCCTCTCCCACGCCGTTGTAAAGGCTTCCATCGTCGCCCATAATGGGGTCAGTCATGACCAAAAGTCCCTCTTTTTTCTGACTTTCGATAAATCGACGGATAATGTCCACCTGTTTGGCGCTGGCCAAAAAACCGGTAGTGATGCAGTCAAACTGGAATCCCAGCTGGTGCCACACCTCAATGGTCTTCTCCATGTAGTCGGTGGTGTCCAGAATCGTGAACTTACCGTAGTCCAGTGTGTTGGATACCAGCGCCGTGGGCAGGTTGTAGACACTGTGCCCCATGTGGGACAGAATGGGCAGCATGGCAGCCATGGCTACCTTGCTGTATCCGGGCATATCGTTGATAATGAGGATATTTTTACTGTTATGGTTCATCTTGGGTGTCCTCCTGTTCCGACTCATCCTCGCCGGGGCAGATGTTACTCCAGAACTCCTCGGCGCTCACCTTGTACAGCTTGCGCCGGCAGTCACCGCCACGCCCCTCCTCAAAGTGGCAGGCGTCGGCATACTCGCAGAACCGGCAGGCATTGTGCTCCTGTCCCCGCCAATAAGGGTCGGCTGCAATGTTGCCTGCAGCGATTTCCTTACAGATATCCCGCAGCACCCGTTCCACGTGCCGCTCCAAGCGCTCCAAACGCCGGGCACTGACCAGATTACCGCCGGAATATCCGTCCTTTTTCAGGGTGACGGGCAGGAACCGCAGCTTTCCTTCTCCCGGCCGCTCCATAGCCTCCAGCACCGCCTGTTGGTCCAGAACCAGTCCGTGGCGGCGCAGTTCATCGTCCACCAGCTTGCGGCGCTGATCCTCGGTCATGTTGCGGCTACCCCGGACGGTCACGTCACGGGCAGGCAGGTACAGCACACCGGCGGGAATGGGCCGTGCGCCGTAGCGTTTCTCCCCCTCTTTACACAGGGTGAACAGGTATAGCAACATCTGCAGTCCCATTCCCCCAGCCACCTCGGTCAGGTCAAAGCTCTTGCGGCCGGTCTTGTAATCCACCACACGCAGATACAGCCTGTCGCCGTCCCGCCAGCTGTCCACCCGGTCCACAAAGCCGTTGACGCTGACAGTCACTCCGTCCTCGGTCAGCTCCACCGGTTCCAGTTCCTTTCCCCGACCGAACCCAAGCTCAAAGTCCACCGGCACAAAGCGGGACACCGCAAGTTCTTGCGCCACGTTGTCCACCACTGCATCCACGCCGCTGATGAGTCGACGGAACAGGTATACAAACCGTGCACTCTGCTGCTCCAGGCCACCCAGTTCGTTTTGGACATAGTCCTCCACCGCAGACCGGGTCAGCACCTTCAGCTTTTCCCGGTCCACGCCGCCCTGACCATCCCGCCAGGCGTCGCTTCGGAACACCTGCTCCAGCACGTAGTGGACAAAGGTGCCGTATTCCGGGGCATCAAAGCCAGCTCGGCGGCGGGGCTCCGCCTTCAGGCCGTAGCGCATGAAATAAGAGAAGTGACAGGATTTATACTTGTCCATGCGGGAGGCAGACATGGGCACCTTGCGCCCGTACAGACGGTCCACCGCCTGTCGGGACAGACTGCCCCGCTGCCACTGCCCGGCCTGTTCCAGCCGCTTCACAGCCGCCGCCCACTGGGGCATCTCACCCAGTACCCGACGAACAGTGGAGTTGGTCCCCGCCTGCTCCAGCGCTGCACCGGGGGCACTCAGTCGGAACTCGCCCGCCCCCTGGGTTTGCACCTTCAGGTCAGGGAATATCTTCAGCAGCCGTTCCACAAGGAAAGATGGCTGCAGCTCCTCGCCCCCCCTGTGGGCAGGCCAGGTGACAAACAGCTTCTCGTCCGGACAAGTGCAGGCGGTATAGATGGCCGTCATCTCACGGTACAAGCGGTCCTTCCCCCGCAGTCCCAGTTCCACACCCACGCCGGCCAGCAGCTCCCGATCATCGTCGGAAAGCAAGCCCACCGGTTGACCCACTCCGGGAAGGGAGCCATCGTCCGCCCCCAGCACAAACAGCACCTTCACTGCGTGTCCGTTTTGCCGTACCAGTTCCCCGGCGGTCACTCGGTCCAGAGACACAGGGATGGTGCCCACCTCATACTGACTGAGCACCAGCCGCAACAGGCGGGCAAACTCATCCAGCTCCATGGGCGAATCCCCCAGCAGACGTGCACACTGCTCCAGGCCGCCGCACAGGATCTCCCACAGCTGGCGGTACTCCTGAGCAAGGCCCAGCAGGCCTTGCTCGGTCAGCTGCTCGCAGCGCTCCTCCAGCCGCTTGTCAAGTCCGATTTCCTCTAAAAAATTGTAAAGTATCTGCGCTTGACCCGCTCCGGTTTTCAGACGGTTGAGCCGCATCTTCTCCAGGGGCGCCACCACGCGGCGGCGCAGGACATCCAGCCGCTCCAGCCGCTCCCGATCCTGCTGCTCCATGGTCAGGCCATAGCCGCCTGGATGCATGGTCCACGGCTTTTCCTGGGTCCAGCGGCTGCCGTGGATATCCCACTTCAGGGCATAATTTTCCAATTCATCCCGCTCTTCCCGGGTCAAATCGGTCAGGTCGGTTTTCAGGTAACGGAACAAATCGTCGTAGGTATAGCCACCCGCAACGCTGTCCAGTGCCGCTGTGACAAGGGCCATAACCGGCCGCTGCAGGATATCACTCATGACGGATCGAAATACCGGGATATCGTATCGGTCGAACACCGACTCCACCAGGCCGTCATAGCTGCTGTAGTTGCGAGCCACCACTGCGATGTCCCGCATCCGCAGGCCATCTTCCCGGACCAACTTGCGAATCTGTGCGGCGATCCACTCCACCTCGGTGCGGGGGTCCCCGCCGCAGAACAGCTGCACCTGCCCGGCGCAGGGCTGCTTGCCGGCGTTTTGTACCTCAAACAGACTCTGTTCCAGCTGCACCATGGCCGCCGAGCGGGCAGGAGACACCTGCTCAAAGCATTCCACCTCATAACCCTGTCCCAGCTTTTTCGCAAGGCCGATCAGCTGCCACGCAGTGCGCCGGGCAGGAGAAAACACACCGGCACCGCCATCGGTTTCCTCCAACTTGTCGCAGGTCAGCACCACGTTCACGCACCCACTCTGCCGCAGCAGCAGCTCTATCAGCGCCAGCTGTTGGGGCGTAAAGTCGATAAAACCATCCAGCCAGATGGTTTTCCCCTTGCCCCAGCCACATTCGTTCAGCTTTCCTGCCGCACGACTCAGCCGATCCCGGGGATCAAGGGCGATTCCCGAAGCCAGCCCATCATAGGCGGCACAAATCAGGCCCAGATCCCGCAGACGGGCACCGTCATTTCCGCCGATTTCTTCTCCGGCACGCAGCATCTGCTCGGGACTGACGCAGCAGCTTTTCAGTTCATCCGCCGTGGCCAGCAAACCACTGAGGAAGGCCGGACGGCGGGAGGGACGGGCATAGACCTGCAGCATATCGGCTACAGACTGCACCGCCCGCCACATCAAAAGCAGCCGGCCACCGGCATCCAGTTCCTGCCTACCACCGCCGCCGGCGGTTTGGAAGATACGGCTTGCCAGTCGGCTGAAGGTCAGCACCTCGGCATAGCAGCACGCTGCCACCCCGCCTTTGGCACACAGCCGCCGCTCGGTCTGGTGGGATTGGGGTTCCGGTACCAGCAGGATGTGCTGCCCCGCCGTTTGCTCACAAATACGTTCCAGCACCTGGGTTGACTTCCCGGTCCCGGCACGGCCGATGATGAGTTTCAGCATCCTGTTCCCCTCCCCTTTCGTTTTTTATTAGTGTAGCACAGTTTGTGTCCCAAAAAAAGGGCTATAAACAAAAAAACGCAGGCAGGTCGCTGACCTGCCTGCGTTGCACACACAAATTAGCCGTTGGGGCTGAGGGTGTAGTTAGGCGCTTCTTTGGTGATATAGATGTCGTGGGGGTGGGACTCACGCAGACCGGCGGCAGTGATCTGAATGAACTGGGCATTCTCACGCAGCTGGTCCACCGTGGCGCAGCCGGTGTAACCCATACCGGAGCGCAGACCGCCCATCAGCTGGAACACGGTCTCGCCAACCGCTCCCTTGTAAGGCACACGGCCCTCCACACCCTCAGGAACCAGTTTCTTGTTGTTGGTCTGGAAGTAGCGATCTTTGGAACCCTTGCTCATAGCGGCCAGGGAGCCCATGCCACGGTAGACCTTGAACTGACGACCCTGGAAGATCTCGGTTTCGCCGGGAGACTCCTCACAACCGGCCAGCAGGGAGCCCAGCATGACCACGTTGGCGCCGGCGGCAATGGCCTTGGCAATATCGCCGGAATACTTCACACCGCCGTCGGCCACGATGGGAATACCGTACTCGGCAGCCACCTGGGCCGCATCGTAAATGGCAGTGATGTGAGGCACACCGATACCGGCAACCACACGAGTGGTGCAGATGGAGCCGGGACCGATACCGATCTTGACGCAGTCGGCGCCAGCCTCGATCA
>JAZSAQ010000055.1:0-5310 GCA_045601985.1 Lawsonibacter sp.
CCCGTGACGACGCCGGTAAGTTCCTGGATGCCTACTACGGCAACAAGATCTACGAGTCCGATCCCTTCGCCCGTCTGGACCAGACCGGCGTTGGCAAGCTGGTGCAGATGGCCTGCAAGCTGGGCCGCCAGACCCGCTCCAACCTGAAGCTGGGTATCTGCGGCGAGCACGGCGGTGACCCCTCCTCCGTGGAGTTCTGCCACCAGACCGGCCTGGACTATGTGTCCTGCTCTCCCTTCCGTGTACCCATCGCCCGTCTGGCTGCCGCTCAGGCTGCTATCCAGGGCTAATCGCATAGCTTAGTAACAAACACCCCCGCCGAGTGATCGGCGGGGGTGTTTATATTTAATCTTATTTTGCGGTCCTTACAGCCACGAAGTCCTGCCGGACCGAATTGACGTGATGGTTGCCGTCCAGCCACATTTGGATGAATTCGTCCAGAATCAGCAGGCGGGGACAGTTGTAATAGGGGTCGTACACCAGGACACGACCCTTCTCGATATCCCGGTCGCTGGCGGGGAAGTACCCCATCAGCACGAACCAGTGGGAGAAGTTCAGCATACTCTCCATCATGACGTAATAACCGTCCTCCATATAGGACAGGAGCTGGTCGAAGGAGGTGGATGCCCGATCGCAGCCGTAGATCACGTCGTAGCCGTCGAGCAGACCCAGGGCCTTGAGGTCCCTGGAAAACAAGGGACCCGGCGTCAGCTTGTAGGTTTCCACAAAGTGATCCTCCGGGAGGACAGACCCGTCGATTCCCGACAGAATGGTACGGATGCAGGCCACGGAGCAGGTCCAGTCCCGTTCCTGAGGGAACATCGTTAGGGGGGCACGGCATATGACGGCCTGATGGCTCAGGTCCTGATAGTTGAAGTATTCCTTTTTTCTCATGGTCTTACCAGCTTTCCGGTGTTATTTATTCTTATACTTCATGACGAGCTTATATGCGCCGAAGAAGGAGGAAACGATGACAAGGGCGCTGATATAGCTGAAGGCACTGGTATGCGCATCTTCGAAGAAAAAGTGTATGATCTCACCCAGAACGCCCACGGTGGAAAGGGCGGAAATCAGGAACAGGAAGCGGTTTTTGATCCGGTCCTGCTTTTCCTGCCATTTGCGGGCGTTTGATTTGATGATGGTGTCGATCAGATACTTGTCATGCTCATACTTCTCGTAGATGCGGTCGATGCCAAAGGCCTTGGAGATGGTTTTCGCCGATTCCCGGACCGAGGGGAACAGGAAGTAGTTGTAGTCGGCGAATTTCAATGCCTGTGTCATTTCCATGCTGATTTCGTCGCTGCGTGTGACGGCAAGGTCCACATCGGCGGCCATGTCCTGACAAATATTATGCAGGTCAAAATGGATTTTATCTATGGCAGCGTCCTGGAACAGGATCATTTCCACGAAAAAGATTTCGATGACATGGTACAGGATGCGCTTGTCGGGGAAGATGTTGATGTAGTTGCAGACCTCCAGAACGGTCTCACTGGACACGTAGACCTTGGCAGTGTCGTACTGGGCGATGTTGGTGGTGGAGATGGTTTTGAAAAAATCGCCGTCGATGGTTCCCATGGGGAACTCCTCGTTGGCCAAGGCGTTGACGGTTTCCTCGTGGGATATGTCGCCGTAGGAAAACACCATACTCCTCTTTCTGCCGAAGCGGCGAATGCCCAGTTCCTTGAGAAGCGCATTGATGGAATAATAGCGGTCCCGGAACCTGAACTCCACAGCCTCGCCGCAGTAATAATTCAAAAGCTTGTTCCCGCCGAATACGCAGCAGGGCAGCATAATTTCCAAAATACAGAACCCTGACGGATGCAGCACACAGCCCACCAGACCGTTTTGGAAAAACTGGGTTTGATCGGCGCTCGTGATCCGAACTGTGGTCTCAAACAGGCAGCGCCGGTCCATGTTTTTCAGGAAATCGGAGGAGTATTCTTCGTTGATGGCGGCCTCTATATTAGCCTTGAATGTATCGAACAAGGGGTGGGTGACGCAGTCGAGAGAACACACCTTGCTGTTTTTCAGGTCGATTTTTCCCGGAATCATGAAATATACATCACACATTTTTAGCTGCAGAGCTTCAGGGCAGTAGCTGGAGATCTTTTCCAAAGAGTCCAACCTGAGATTGTCGAGATTGGCGGCTCTGCGGGTGTAAATGATATATTCGGTGCTGTCCGCAGTGACACATTCTTTTTCATAGAGCAGACAGGACTGGAACTTGTCCAGCTTCCAAACGGAGTCCTTGGGCATATGGAGCACGTCAAAGGACTTGGCACAGGCGGCGCTTTCCACGAAATAAAAGCGCTGATCCGCATCTACTGCGAAATCATAACCGGGAAGCACTGCCTTACCGGCACGTTTGTATTCCAAACCGAGCCCGTGGATGATTGCCGACGCCTGTTCAAAATCACACAGCAAATTGATCATAAAAAGCTCCTTGCTCAGCAGAATGGGCGCACCGGGACGGGGTGCGGTTGGTGAGTTTTTTCATTATAACGCAAAATTCGCTTTTTTTCAATGGGGACGGACGAAGATCATAAACATGGGGTGCGGGAAAAAGACCCCCCTCTGCCGGGGCAGAGGGGGGGTAGGTGGATCAATACAGGCCGAGCAGCGCCAACACGCCGCAGAACAGCACGCCGGAGGCAGACAGCAGGAACAGCTGCAGGAACATCTTGTTTCGATTCTCGGCAGTTACGTCGCCGGAGGAAGAGTAAGCGGCCAAAGTCAGACCGCCACAGCTGGAGACGGGACTCATGGCGGCCATGTGGGCGCCGATACCGACAGCGACCACGACGCTCATGGCATCCAGTCCGGGCATGTTTGCGGCCATCTCGGCTCCGGCGGGGAACAGGGTGGGCATCACCACACCGGAGGCGGAGGAGAACCAGGACATGACGCCGGCCAGCACGCCCATGATGGCGGCGGCGGTCTTGGGGGAGGCGAGGGCCTGCAGCCACTTGGACAGCAGGGCGATGCCACCCAGCTCGGTGACCAGCGAGATCAGGATACCCACGCCGGTGATCATGATCAGGGTGCTCCAGGGTACCCGCTTGAGGGCGGCACCCTCGTCAGCGGCCTTGAGCAGAGTTAGCACGACGGAAACGGCAAAGGAGATCAAGCCCACGTTGATACCGAACACGGTGGACACAACGGCCACGATGACGATGCCGGCCAAAGTAGCCAGCTGCAATCCGGTAAAGGGGATCGAGGCGGCGTCCTGACGGACGTCCAACTTTTTGGCTTTGTGCCACTTAAAGACGAAAAAGTAGAGAATCGCAGCGTAAATCACGCAGGTCAGTGCCATCTTCAGGGGCAGGTCGATACCCACACCAAAAAGTCCGCTTTCCTCCGCCTTGGTGACGGCTACGATGCCGGAGGGGGTGATGGGAGTCAGACCACCGGCAAAGGAGCCCAGCAGTCCAAAGGAAGCAAGATGGATGAAGGGAATGTTGGCTTCCTTAGCAAGGGGGACTACCAACACGGCGATCAGGGCGCTGACCGAGATAGGGCCGGGGCCGATGGCGGCGATGACGGTGGCCACCAGGAACACTACGATGGGAAGCAGCTTGGCGTTACCCCGGCACAGAGCGAAGGTCTTTTTGGAGAGCAGCTCCAGCGTCTTGTTTTCCTGCGCAATGCTGAATAAGTACATCACACCAAACAGCATCAGGAACATCTTGCTGTCAAATGCATTCAGCAAAAATTTCTCCGGAACACCGGCAATCCAGGACAATACCAACGCAACCACAATTGCAACAAGACCGGTGTTGATCTTGAAAACAACGGCAACGACCAGTGTTGCACAGAACAAGATCAGCGACAAAACTGCCATATCCATAATATGAGTACCTCCTCTGTTTTCCAAAACGTTCCAAAACGCAACGGATACATTATATCAAAGTGTATGCGTTTTGCAAGGGGGAAGGCTTGAATTATAAAGAAAAAGACTTGAATTATAAGAAACTATACGAGATGGGAATGGGACGGGTCGCAAATTGAGTGAGCTTGAGTTGGTTTTGCTCAGAGTGGCGGAAGAATGAACCGCTTGGTGGCAGATTCCGACCGAACAAAGAAACGCTATTGCAATGCATTGGAAAGGCGGATAATATGAGGGTGAAAGGAGGCTTTCTATGCAGTGTGAAATCGTCATTGATCCCAACGGGGAGGAACGTGTGGTCGTCCATGCTCATGAGGAGAGCGAGCTGACACGGGCCATTCTTCGCTTGGTGGAGGGGCACACCACGCATCTGGTGGGCTACCGGGAGGGCAGCATCGTACCCCTGACTCCGGCGCAGATCGTCTGCGTTGTGGTGGAGGGGGATCGTGTGTACGCCCAGTGTGAAGGGGAAAAGCTGCAGATGAAGCAGAGGCTTTACGTGTTGGAGGAACTGCTGGGAGACGGCTTTGTCAAAATCAATCAGTCCTGCCTGGCCAACATGAGCCGGGTAGAACGGTTTGAAGCATCTGTATCCGGCACACTGAAGGTGCGATTCAAAAACGGATATACCGATTACGTCTCCAGGCGACAAATGAAACGAGTGAAAGAGAGGTTTGGTATTAAATGAATAAGTACGTAAAACAATTTTTGCACCGGGGCCTTATCTTCGGAGGTTTCGGCCCCATTATTCTGGGCATTATCTGGGCGTTGGCGGCTCCTGCTATTACAGGGGGGCAGATGCTGCTGGGCATCGTGTCCATTTACCTGCTGGCGTTCTTGCAGGCAGGGGCCTCCGTATTCAATCAGATTGAGGGGTGGAGCATCCCCAGGTCTATGCTGTGTCACTTCGCTGTGCTGTATGTGGCCTACGTGGGTTGCTACCTGATCAACAGCTGGATTCCCTTTGACTGGCGGGTGGTGGTCTTCTTCACGGCCATCTTCGTGGCAGTGTATCTGGTGGTCTGGTTGACGGTGTACATCTGCGTCAAGCTGGCCAGCAAAAAATTGAATGCAAAACTGGCATAAGAAAAGCACCTCGCCCACGGGCGGGGTGCTTTTATGTGTCAGCCGTTGCCCAAAATGGAGTGGTCACCAAACAGTTCCTCGTTGCAGGAGTCGCAGTAGATGATCCAGTCCTCCTCCATGTTGGAGTCTTTTTCGACGGTTACCTTTGTGCCGCAGCCGTCACAGGTCAGGATTTTACTACCGGTTGTGGAACTGCAGCCGGTCAGCGCAGCCAAAAGCGTGATGGCAAAAAGCAGCAGGGCCAGTTTTTTCATGGGACACCCTCCTATGAACAAGTATATTCCTATTCTAATACAAAAATCGGTGCTGTCAAGGACAAACCGGCCGAGGGCGTTCGC
>JAZSAQ010000056.1:0-9312 GCA_045601985.1 Lawsonibacter sp.
CATTCAGCTTGGAAAGAATCCACTTGTCCTCGATCTCCAACAGGCTTTCGTCGGGCAGCTTGTTCTCATCGATGGTCATGTTCATCATGACATAACGGCTGGCGTTCCAGATCTTATTGGCAAAGTTGCGCATAGCTTCGCACTTTTCCACATAGAAGCGCATATCATTGCCGGGGCTGTTACCGGTGATCAGGTTGAAGCGCAGGGCGTCAGCGCCATACTTTTCAGCCATTTCCAGAGGATCAATGCCGTTGCCCAGGGACTTGGACATCTTGCGACCCTTGTCGTCACGGACCAGGCCGTGAATAAACACGGTGTGGAAGGGCGGCATCTTGGTCTGCTCACAGGCAGAGAAGATCATGCGGGCCACCCAGAAGAAGATGATGTCGTAACCGGTGACCAACACGTCAGTGGGATAGAAGTACTTCAGATCC
Organism: Lawsonibacter sp.; assembly: GCA_045601985.1. GTDB lineage: Bacteria > Bacillota > Clostridia > Oscillospirales > Oscillospiraceae > Lawsonibacter. Next base: position 435 of record JAZSAQ010000056.1, read on the forward strand.
TCACTGTCGCCGTTGGGCCACCCCAGGGTGGAGAAGGGCCACAGTGCGGAGGAGAACCAGGTATCCAGCACATCGGGATCCCGCTCGATATTCTCGCTGCCGCAGTGGGCGCACCGGGTGGCATCCTCACGGCTGACGGTCATCTTACCGCAGTCGGCGCAGTACCACACAGGGATCTGATGACCCCACCACAGCTGGCGGGAGATGCACCAGTCACGGACGTTTTCCATCCAGTTGGTGTAAGTCTTGGCAAAGCGGTCGGGGACGAATTTGGTTTCGCCCTCGTTGACCACACGCAGAGCCTCCCTGGCCAAGGGCTCCATCTTCACGAACCACTGAGCAGAGATGATGGGCTCCACGTCCTTGTGGCAGCGGTAGCAGGTACCCACGTTGTGGGAGTAGTCGTCAATCTTCTCCATCAGGCCCAGAGCCTCCAGATCGGCAACTACGGCCTTGCGGGCCTCGTAACGATCCATGCCCTCGTACTTGCCGCCGTTGGCGTTGACCTTGCCGTTGTCATCCAGCACACGGATGGTGTCCAGATTGTGGCGCAGACCAACCTCGAAGTCGTTGGGATCATGAGCGGGAGTCATCTTCACGCAGCCGGTACCGAAGTCCATCTCCACATACTCGTCGGCCACAATGGGGATTTCACGGTTCATCAGGGGCAGCGTGACGGTCTTGCCCACCAGATGCTTATAGCGCTCGTCCTCGGGGTGGACAGCCACGCCGGTGTCACCCATCATGGTCTCGGGACGGGTGGTGGCGACCACCAGATAGCCGGAACCGTCGGTCAGGGGGTAGCGCATATGCCACATATGGCCGGGCTTATCCTGATACTCCACCTCGGCATCGGACAGGGCGGTAACGCAGTTGGGGCACCAGTTGATGATGCGGCTGCCCTTGTAGATCAGGCCCTTTTCGTACAGGGTCACGAACACCTCACGCACGGCTTTGGAGCAACCCTCGTCCATGGTGAAGCGGGAGCGCTCCCAATCGCAGGAGGCGCCCATCTTCTTCTGCTGGGCCACGATACGGTCGCCGTACTTGTTCTTCCAGTCCCAAACACGCTCCAGGAACTTCTCACGGCCCAGGTCGTAGCGGGTCAGCCCCTCATCCACACGCAGAGCCTCCTCCACCTTGATCTGGGTGGCGATGCCGGCGTGGTCGGTTCCGGGCACCCACAGGGCGGCATAGCCCTGCATGCGCTTGAAGCGGATCAGGATGTCCTGCAGAGTGCAGTCCATGGCGTGGCCCATGTGCAGCTGACCGGTCACGTTGGGGGGCGGCATAACGATGGTAAAGGGCTTTTTCTGCGGGTCACGTTCGGCCCGGAAACAGCCGTTTTTCTCCCACGCCTCGTAGATGCGGGACTCTACCTCTTGGGGTTCGTAAACCTTGGGCAGTTCTTTCATTTGAATACACTCCTTTTCGGGGCAACAAAAAACGCCCCGAGCATCTTAATTTGCTCAGGGCGAACATACGCATTGTGTCCGCGGTACCACCTGAATTTCCTGTTAAACAGGACACTCGTTGCCTCGGTAACGGGAGGACCCGTCGTTGCCTACTCATTTCAACAGCGAAGCTCCGGGACGACTTCCACGCCTTCGGACGATGCCTTTCACCACCCGGCACCTCTCTGCAGACCAAACTGACGTGTACTGCTTCCTTTCCAAGCTTTTTACCCGTTCATTATATTGTATCCGTTTCCGTTTGTCAAGAGCCGCACAAAAACGCCCTCTGCCACTGGCAGGGGGCGTTCTTGTACAAGCAGTCGAGGGAAAACGACCGTTGCTTATACGTGCTATTACACGTTGCAGTCCCGGACAAACTCGTAGAAGCCCTCCTTCTTCAGCAGGTCCACCATAGCCTGCTGGTCCAGGTCACTCATGGGCAGGAAGGGACCCAGCACAGTGCCGGCGTTGAAGCCCATAGAGTTCAGCACCGCCTTGCCAACAGGCTGAATGGCGGGCTTGGCGAACTTCTTGATCAGGGCAATGTAGTGGCACACACGCCACTGCAGTGCCTGAGCCTGGGCAAAGTCGCCGGCCGTAAAGCAGTCATAAATCTTGCAGCAGGCCTTGGTCATCACATTGTACCAGGCGCCCACGCCGCCGTCGCCGCCCATGGTCAGGGCGTTGAGCAGCATAGCGTCAAAGCCGATATAAGCCTGGATCTCGCCGTTGTTGTAGTCCTTGATCTTGCGGAACTCCTCCATGTTCATGCCGGTGTACTTGACGCCCACAATGTTGGGTTCCTTCACCAGGTCGGCCACGAAGTCCACCGTCAGCTGGAAACTGGAGGTGGTGGGCATGTAGTAGACCAGCACCGGCATGTCAGCTTCACGGGAGATGGCCTTGTAGTACTCCCGGACGTAATCCAGGTTCATGGGGTTGTAATACGGAATAACAGAGCACACACCGTCGGCGCCGATGCTCTTGGCGTGGGCGGTGAGCTTGACCGCAGTGGCGGTATCGGTGCTGCCCACGTGGACAATCATGGGTACACGCCCTTTGTTGTAGCCAATCATCAGCTCAGCCAGCTCCATACGTTGATCCACGCTCATCAGGGTACCTTCGCCGGTGCTGCCGCCCACAAAGAAGGCATCCATGCCGTTTTCGATGTTGTAGTCCATGATTTCCTTAACACCCTCGGCAATGATCTTACCGTCCGTGTCAAAGGGGGTGAAGGAGGCGCCCCAAACGCCTTTAGGCAAATACTTCTTTTCCATGATACTCTCCCCTTCTCTGTCAGGCGTGCTTGGCCAGAATCTCGGCGGTACACATAGATGCGGACCCCTCGTCCAGATACAGCTCGGCGTTGGGATGCTCCAGCAGCAGAGTGGCGGGCACCATGGGATCGGTCTTGCCGTTGGTCAGGGTGTTGTAGATGGCCTGCGCCTTGCGGGGACCGGGGACGGCGGAGACGATCTTCTTGCATTTCATAATCTGACCGGGAGTCATGGAGATGGCCTGCTTGGGCACATCGTCCAGGGTGGCGAACCAACCCTCGTTGACCTGCTGCTGCTTGCAGGTATCGTTCAGGTTGACCACGTGGTAGGCGCCGGCCTTGTCAAACTGTGCAGGGGGATCGTTGAAGGCGATATGAGCATTCTCTCCGATACCGATGGCGCCCACGTCAATGGTCAGGCCGTCAAACTCACGCTCCAACTCGGCCAGATGCTCGGCGAGCTTGTCATCCTCACAGCCCACGAACACGGCACGCTTCAGGGGAATCTTGCTGACGAAACGTTCCTTCAGGTACTTGCGGAAGGAGGCGATGTGGCTTTCGGGCAAAGCCACGTACTCGTCCAAATGGTACATGGTAACTTTAGTCCAATCCACGTCGTTGCGATTCAGCAGAGCCACGAACGTGGTGAACTGTGAAGAGCCGGTGGAGGCAAGGAAGGTGGCCTCGCCCTTTTCGGCGATGGCGGCCTTCAGGCCCTCGGCAATGGCTTCGGCTGCGGCAACGCCCAGCAGCTCTTCGTTCTTGGAAACATTGATTTTCATGACTGTTACCTCCATTTTATTTCGATATAATTATTTCTCATTTCAACAGGCCCACGAGTCCACGCCCTCGAACCATGACGCCGAAAATACTGATTTCCTCATCAAAGCAAACCAGGTCCGCATCCTTTCCAACTTCGATGGAACCGGTTCGGTCCCCGATGCCTATAATGTCCGCCGGGGTCAGACTCATCATCCGCACCGCTTCGTGGAGGGGCACGCCCGCCTTTTGGGTCATGACCCGCACAAGTCGGTCGTCGGTGGCGATGCTGCCGGCAAAAGATTTTCGGTCAGGCAGCTTGGCCACGCCGTCTTCGATGATGACCCGCTGTCCATTCTCCAGACTGCCCAGAACAGACTCGGTCACGTCCTGCCCGGCACAGCGCATACTGTCACAGGTCAGGGCAACCCGATCCGCACCCTTGACCCGCCACACCATGTTCAACAGTTCCGGCGGCAGATGGCATCCATCCGCGATAATCTCCACCGTCATGTCCGGGATGCAGAATGCGCTTTCCAGCACACCGCTGTGACGAAAGCCGCTGTGGCGGGTAATGGTAGACATAGACGAATACAGATGGGTCACATGGGTTACGCCATGCTCAAAGGCAGGCACAACCTGTGCATATTCCGCATTGGAGTGGCCCAGTGAAGGCAAGACCCCCTCCCGCATCAGGGCATCGGCAAAGCGATCCGCACCGGGTCGCTCCACCGCTAACGTCCAGCGTTTAATAATCCCACGGCCATACTCCAAAAAGGCCTCGTACTCTTCGGGATCAGGGTCTCGTATGTACTTTGGGTCAATGGCTCCGCACTGGTCCAGATTGAGATAGGGCCCCTCCATATGCAGACCGTGCAGATTCAGGGTGTTCTCCCCCAGCGCCTGCTTGGCTGCACGGAAGGCATCAATGCTGCGGTAAATTTCCTCCGCCGAGGCCGCCAGTGTGGTTGGTAGCAATGTGGTGGTTCCGTGGCGCAACAGAGTATCACAGGCAGTGGCAAACGCCTCCACCGTACCGTCCATAAAATCAGCGCCACCGGCACCGTGGCTGTGCAACTCCACAAAACCAGGCGCAAGATACCGACCCCCTAAATCGACCTTTCGGTCAGCAGGGTCATCCGCCCGACCAAAGCCCACCTGTACGATGCGCTCGTCCTCCACCACCACGTATCCGGCTTGGATTTCGTGAGGTAAAACCAAGTTGCAGTTAAAAAGCAGTGTGCGCACCGGCATCCCTCCATTTTATTGCACAACTTAATGTCTCTTATTTCGGGAGTATTATAGCGGTTCGCAGTCATTTTGTAAAGAGATATCTGCCAAATTTCAGCATTTCTTTTTGACCCACCCGCTATTTTTCGTTTTTTTCACTTTTTTCCTCCCTCTACTTGATTTTTCTTCTCTCCACTGGTATAATTATTTCAGAAATTAAATGCAACAAAACGAGGTGTCTCTATGCGCCCCAAACAAACCACCCCCACAATCTATGATATCGCCGCCGCAGCCGGTGTTTCCCCCTCCACCGTTTCCCGTGTCCTGGGCGGCAGCAATTATCCGGTAGCTCCCGCTACAAAGGCTCGCATCACCGAGCTTGCCGAGCAGATGGGGTACGTTTTCAAAGCGCCCCGAATCGACCGGTCCTCACCGGAGATCGTCCACGTTCTTGTTCCCGATTTGTGTAACCCGTTTTACACCGCATTGGTTGGCGGATTGGAAAGTTCTCTGCGTGCATACAATCTGGATATGGCTTTAACCAACACCAACTGGGACATCACCCGGGAAAAATCCATAGTTACCCGTTTGACCCGTCTGGGTGCACCTATGATCATTGCCCCCGTCTCTCAGGACCTCAGTCATATTGAGGCCGCATTGGCTCACAACGCAGAAATCGTTTTGATCGAAGCTGCGCTGCCCCAAAAATGTCCCGGTATCCAGTTCAACAGCTACGCCGGTGGCGTAATGGCAACGCAGTACTTGCTGAGCCGAGGGCTGAATCAGATTGCCTATCTCTCTCCCCCTCTGTCCCGTCCCACCAGGTCAGAGGTATACAACGGATTTCGTGCCGCCATGGAGGCCGCCGCACTCCCCCTCACTCCCGAGCTTATTCTCATCGGCCAGGACGAGGCCCTGACCGACGAAGACTCCTTTGCCATCGGTGAGGAAATGTGCCGCCAGCTTCTGTCCGGCCTGTCCACTCCGCCGCAGGCCATCTTCTGCGAGAATGACATGATCGCCCTTGGGGTGCTGCAGCATCTGCGTTCCATGTCTTTCCGGGTTCCCGAGGACATTTCCGTCATAGGCATCGACAATATCCCCCTTGGCACCCTGTCCGTGCCCCAGCTGACCACCATCGACCAATGCACCCGGGAAATGGGTTCCCTTGCAGCCGAACTGTGCCGCGGCCGGCATTTGGACCCACGCATGAAACCCGTACAGCTGCTGCTGGACCCCCAGCTGATCGTGCGGCAAACCGTTCGATAAAAAAGAAGTGCGATTTCCAAACACGGAAATCGCACTTCTTTTAGTTTTCCACCGGCAGAGTCTGTTCGGCAGCCTCCCCCGCCCCCGCCACAGGCGGCGGAGTTCCGGGTGTCAAGCCGATCTTGCGGTAATAGTCCTGGAACAGAATGCGCTCGGAATAGGTGAACATACGCTGAACCTCTTTATAGGTGGTCTGCACGTAGTCCTCCGGCACCGTAACCCCTTCGTTCGGGATAAAGGTGTCCGTGTTCGAATAATACTTACCCAAATCGGTCACAAAGCACTTTTTGTTGGTTGCCACCAATCCAGGAGAATCGGACAGGATATCCCGGCCGATAATCAGACGAGAATCATAGTCCAGGCCAAACAGGTTCAGCAGTGTGGGTACCACGTCGATACTGGAGCAAGGCTTTTCCACCACCACAGGATCCATGCCTCCGCACCACAGAATCAGCGTGGAGCGATATTTTTCAATCAGATCCGCCTCGGTACCCGGGGCGGTCAGCTCATCAATGGCACCGGTATCGTCCAGGCCGTAAGGATAGTGGTCACCGGACATACAGATGACCGTATTTTCCAGTTCCCCGGCCGCCTCCAGCTGCTCCAGCACATAGGCAAGGGCACGGTCCAGTTCAATATGACAGGCAAGATATGCCGCAGCCGGGTCACTCAACCCGGAATCCTGCACCAATTCCTTGTGCTTTTTGGACATGGCGTTGCCAAGGAAATTGTAGTTCATATGACCGCTGACAGTCATGTAATAGTTGTGGAACGGCTTTTCCCCCGCCAGTGCCTGGGGAATGGTCTTTTCCATCATCTCCAGGTCGGACTCGGGCCAAGTATCCTCCACCTCCAGCCCCTTGCCCACTCCGTAGTAATTGTAGCCCAAATTGGGGTGGGAGAGATCCCGTCCATAGTAGCTGTGGGTGTGGTTGTGGTAGGCGGTCACAGGATAACCGGCCATACCGAACATATTGCCCATGTTGAAGTACAGGGACACTTTGTTCTGCCCACTGTATTTGAAGGAGGAGTTGACCTGATTGGACGGGATCAATCCCGTGCAGTGTGCATACTCCCCGTCAATGGTAGAATACCACCACAGAGGATTGTAGAAGTTCTTGAACACAAACCCCTCATTGGCCAGCTTGTAGAGTGTGGGCGTGTAGGTGGGATGGATCGCACCCACCCAAAAAGCCTCACCGGTCAGCAGGATGAGGTTTTTCCCTTCGAACATGCCGGTATATTCGTTCTTCATGGTAGGCTGACGGGTGGAGAAGAATTTGTGCATGTTCAGCAGTGTTTTGTCCGTCTCCCCGGCAATCAGCGCATCGAAATCAATGGCCAGCACGTTCGGCTGGTACTCCGCCGCCGGGGGCGGCGCAACCACCTCCGACTGCTCAGGCAGCAGCAAATCGTCGTCGGCCTGTTCCAACCCAAACAGCGTTTGCTGTACATCCAGCCGCAGGGTGGTCAGTACGCCAAATCGGGATACCGCTATGTCCGGCAAAAAACTCTGCCGGTACAGCTCCCGTGTGGTCATGGTCTCCACCGAGGGCAGACCGATGCAACCAATACCCAGCAGATGGAACACCACTGCCCCGCCGGCCAGCAGCAGCACCGACAATCCATCCAACCGCTCCCCGATCACGTGTCGGCGCAGCAGAAGAAACGCCGCAAACGGCAGCGCCAGCAGCAAGATCACCGGCAGACTTTTCCCAATACCGACCAACGTTTCCCGCCAGTAGTCAGAAAGCGCCTGCCCCGCCATACCGAAGGACTTGGTCACCAGCACGGTGTGGAAAATGGTATTGTACACCGCCTGAATCATATACCACAGGCTGATCAATCCCAGCAGAGACCCAGCAACGATTGTGTTGGTTCTGGGCCCCCACAGGCCGCTGAGCAAGGTACAGATCAGCGCCACAGGAATGCTGAACAGCAGCACATACAAAAGGCCACGGTCAAAAAAGCGTTCTACGTAAAAGGCACGCCAAATACACTCCAGCCACAGGATGGAGCAAACAAACAGCTCTACCGGCCGCATCAGTTCCCAAATATCCAAACCGCCTGATCGTTTCACAAAGCAAGCCACCTTTCCTTCTCCTTGATAATAATAATCCCCACTCAATCCGTTGTCCAGTATAATTTACCCATTAAAAACATTTTCTCCTTTTCGACAGCATCCAAGTGTGCTATACTAAAAAAAACGTTTAGGAGGAACCACCAATGGCCATGCTGAATTGGGACGAGCTGCAACAACAGTGCGCATCCTGTCAAAAGTGTCCCCTGTGTCAGGAGCGAACCAACGTAGTCTTTGGCGTGGGTTCGCAGAACGCTGAGGTGCTGTTTATCGGCGAGGGCCCCGGCGAGAACGAGGATCTGCAAGGCGAGCCCTTTGTGGGCCGTGCCGGCAAGCTGCTGGACGAGATGCTGGAAATCATCGACCTAAGCCGCACGAAGAACATTTATATCGCCAATATGGTCAAGTGCCGCCCGCCCAAGAACCGGGATCCGCTAAATACCGAGCAGGACGCCTGCATCGACTGGCTGCGCAACCAGGTGGCTCTGCTGCAGCCCAAAATCATCGTATGCCTGGGCCGCATTTCCGCCATGCGTATTATCAAAGAGGACTTCAAAATCACCCAGGAGCACGGCCAGTGGTTCGAGAAGAACGGCACACTCATGATGGCCCTGTACCACCCTGCCGCCCTGCTGCGTGACCCCCGCCGCAAGCCGGAGACCTTCGACGACCTGAAAACCCTGCAGGCCAAAATCAAAGAAATCTGCGACCATACCTATTAATACAGGACGCAAAAGGTTGACACCCCTTGCAACGGGGGGGGGGCTTTTTCCCAACCTTATTCCCTAAACCCTGTTCTCTGCCTTTTCA
>JAZSAQ010000057.1:0-10605 GCA_045601985.1 Lawsonibacter sp.
CCGGCGGCGGCGTTGCGAGGGTTTGCGAACAGTTGCTCTCCCCTGTTCTCCCGCTGTTCGTTCAGCTGATGGAACACGGTTTTGGGCATAAATACCTCGCCACGCACAATTAAGTTTGTGGGGGCATCGGGAATGCGCAGAGGTATGGAGCGAATGGTTCGCAAATTCTCGGTAACTTCCTCGCCCACTCTGCCATCGCCACGGGTGGCACCACGCACGAACAAGCCGTCTGCATACTCCAGCGCCACAGAAAGACCATCTACCTTTGGCTCGACCACGTAAGTGGCATCAGGGACAACCGCCCGCACCCGCTGGTCAAACTGGCGCAGTTCGTTAAAGTCGAACACGTCCTGCAGGCTTTCCAGCGGCACACGGTGCTCCACCGGCGCAAACCCGTCCACCGCTTTGCCGCCCACACGTTGGGTGGGCGAGTCAGGGGTAATCAACTCGGGATTGGACGCCTCCAGCTCCTCCAAACGGCGCAGCTTGTGGTCGTAGTCGTAGTCGGACATGGTCGGGTTATCCAGCACGTAATACTCGTGGCTGGCCCGGTCTAACTCCTGCCGCAGCAGTTCAATTTCCTGTTTTGCATCCATTGCTATCCCTCCGTACCGCTCATTGCGGCAGTTCAAGAAAGGTTTGCGGCACACGGCCAACGATGATTGTCTCCGCAACGCACACCTGCGTGGTAACCTCGGTAACTGTGGAAATACCGGGCAGCAGCACGGTCAGCGGAACGTTAACCTCCAGCAGGATTCTGTGCTGCGTCTGGTTGATTCCTGCTGCGGTAAACTCGCTGTGCATCCGGGTCTGCACTGTCCCGGCAACCAGACTGTGAACCCGGATGGAAGGTCCTTTTGCCCAAGCAAGATCGATATCAAACAGGCTGCCAAAGGGAACTCCCAGTTCGTGCACATCGATGCACTCAATGGCTGAAAGTACCTGGTCTGCCACCTGATCACGCAGGCGGTTGGCTGCCGCCATATCCGTGGTCAGGGCAAGAATCTCACCCTGCGGACCATATTGCGTGGTCACAAGGTTACAATACTCCGCACTCATGTCGCTCAGCACGGAATTGATATCCCTGGTGACCCTGTTTTTCACCTGTACGGCGGCCAGCTCCTCCACCACCGGGCGCAGACGCAGCTCCAGCATTCCAATACCGCCCATGGCAAAGATAATTCCCAGCAGTATCGCCATCAAAAACGGATTGGGACGAAACGTCCGTCCGCCAACCCGAAGCCGTCTGCGAACGGCAAGTAACAGCCTGTGCCCCATGCGCATCCCCCCTATGGGAGGATATGCGCACACAGCTTGTCATTAGTCTTGACCCAGCAGCTCCTGCACGGCCAGCAGAACCCCTGCCCTGCCCGACTCATAAGTCAGACCACCCTGGAGATAGACAGTGTACGGCTCCCGCATGGGCGCATCGGCAGACAGTTCGATGGAGGCGCCCTGCACAAATGCGCCGGCAGCCATAATGACCTGACTGTCGTAGCCGGGCATATCCCAAGGCTCGGGGGTCACATAGGAGTCCACAGGAGCACCAAACTGAATGCCCTTACAGAAGCGCTTGAGCGCCTCGGGTTCTTTCATATGGATCATTTGAATGATGTCGTGGCGCACTTCATCGGACTTGGGCAGAGCCTCATAGCCCAACAGTTCCATCACGCCGGCGGCAAACACGGCGGTTTTCACCGCCTGAGCCACCGTGTGGGGAGCCAAAAACAAACCTTGATAAAGCAGGCGGTTCTGCCCCAGGGTACAGCCACACTCTCCACCAATACCGGGAGCGGACAGGCGCATGGCGGCGCCCTCCACCAAATCACGCCGACCGGCGATATAGCCGCCGGTGGGGGCAAGGCCACCGCCGGGGTTCTTGATCAGGGAGCCGACAATCAGGTCAGCACCCACCTGGGTTGGCTCCAACTCCTCTACGAATTCGCCGTAGCAGTTGTCCACCAGAATGCTGACACCGGGGTTGACCGCCTTGATACGGCGGCACATCTCACCGATCTCCGCAACGGACAGGGATGCACGGGTAGCGTAGCCGCGGGAGCGCTGGATCAGCACCGCCTTGACCCGGGGGTCGGCCACGGCACGTTCCATACCCTCAAGGTCGGGGGCATCGTTTACCAAATCCACCTGACGGTACTCCACGCCATAGTCCCGCAGAGAGCCATGCCCTTTATTGACTACGCCGATAGCGCCCAGCAGTGTGTCGTAGGGCGCTCCCACGGCGGAAACCAGCACGTCACCGGCTTTCAGTGCACCAAACAGCGCGCAGGTGATGGCATGGGTGCCGTTGACGAACTGGATACGTACCAGTGCCGCTTCGGTACCGAAGATGTCGGCATAGATCTCATCCAACTTATCCCGACCCAAATCGTCGTAGCCGTAACCGGTGGTACCGGCGAAGTAATTCTCTGCCACCCGGTGAGTCTGGAAGGCTGTCAGCACTTTTTCCGTATTGGCACGGGCAATGGCGTCAATATAATCAAACTGCTCACGCAGTTTGGCCTCTGCCTGTGCGCCCAAAGTGCGAACTTTGTCGTTTATCTGTAAAGCCATATACTATTCAGTCCTGTCTATATCTTGATTATACGGGGTTCAGCACAGCCTTTGTCATGGCCTTGACCAGGTCAACGCAGGCAATAGCATCGTTCAGGTCCACCATCTCGCAGGGAGTATGGATATAGCGGCAGGGCACGCTGATACCGCCGGTGATCACACCGGCACGATTGACCAGCATGACGCCGGCATCGGTGCCGCCGGCACGCAGAACGTCCCGCTGCACGGGGATCTCGTGGTCGGCAGCCACCCGCTCCAGCAAGCCAACCATCTCCGGGTGGCAAATAACACTGGAATCCATCACCTTGATGGCGGCACCCTTACCCAGCTTGGCGGTGCCAAGGCACTCACTGCCGGGCACATCGTCCACGCCGGTCACATCTACGGCAATCCCGTAGACGGGATCAATGCCGAAGGCGGCGGTTTTGGCGCCCCGCAGGCCCACTTCCTCCTGCACGGAGAAGACAAAGAAGCAATCGTTGGTACAGCCGTCCAGCTCGCTCAACGCCTTGAGCAGGACAGCGCAGGAAATGCGGTTGTCCATATAGGGCGATACTGCCTTGGTGCCCGTACAGTACGCAGGAACATCGTACACGGCGGTATCCCCGACCTGAACCAGTTTCCTGGCCTCATCTTCATCCTTGGCACCAATGTCGATGTAGCACTCGTCCGGCTTCAGCTTGCCAAATTCCGCTTTCTCCTCCTTGGCAAACACGCCCCGCACGCCGTTTTTGAAGCGTACGGTGGTAAAGACAGCTTCCTTGGCGTCTACGCCGCCTAACCGACCGCAGCGAACAAAACCATCCTTGGCGATATGGGTAGCAATCAGGCCAATGGAATCCATATGGGCAGAGAACATCAGCCGGGGACCGCATCCCTTCTTGCGCACGATCAGGTTACCCATAGTGTCACGGGAAATCTCGTCAGCGTAGGGTGCAGCCAGCGTTTCGATAATATCTGCCACCGCACACTCGTCCCCGGCGGGGCCGTGGGCGGCGTTGATGGTATTGAGCAGTTCAAACAGTTCCATTACTTGCCCTCCTTCTCACCTTGAGCCACGGCGTCGATAAACAGCCGGCTCAGGTGCAGGGTATTTTCAAAATCACGGATGCTGCCCACACCGGCCGGTGCGTGCAGATAACGCACGGCGGCTGCCAGACCCGCCACCCGTACGCCGGTCTTGGTTCGCTGGACGGCACGGGCATCGGTGCCACCGGCAATATAGTGTTTCATTTGCCAGGGGATGTGGTTTTCATCGGCCAAATCCCGCAGCAGCTCAAACAGCCCCCGGTCGTAGATCGTGCCGCCATCCATATAAGAGATGACCGGCCCTTCACCGGGAACGCAGACACGTTGGTGTTCTGCACTTGCGGGCAGATCCGCCGCCGTGGTGGTTTCCAGTACCAGTGCGATTTCCGGCGTGATGGAAAACGCAGCACCAAAGGCACCTCGTGTGCCGATTTCCTCCTGAACCGTAAAGGCGAAGGTCACGTCCATGGGCAATTCCTGCCGCAGCAGATTCAGCATAATGGCACAGCCAAGGCGATCATCGATGGCACGGGCCTTGAACATTCCGTCACCAAACTCAACACAATCACTGTCGAATACGGCATAATCTCCCAACTCTACCAACTTTTCTGCACTTTCCTTGTCTTTGACGCCGATGTCGATGTAGAGGCTTTCCTCCTTGGGAACGGATTTCTCTTCTTCCTTGCCTACCAAGTGATAGGCTTTGATGCCAATTACGCCGGGGATGGCCTTATCCCCCACCAGCACTCGTTTCCCGATGGCCACACGGCGGTCAACGCCACCCAGGAACGCAAACTTCAGGTAGCCCTCCTCGGTGATGGAACGGATAATCAAACCAACCTCGTCCATATGGGCGCACAGCATCAGCTTGCCGGTGGCAGCTTTCCTGCCCTTTTTCTCTACAATCAGGTTGCCCATGGCGTCCACTCGCATACTGTGGGCGTAAGGTTTCGCTTCGGTTGCGATATAGTTGCGTACCGCATCCTCCCAACCGGAGGCGCCAGGCAGCACGCAGAGGGTTTTCAGCTCGTTCAGCATACGACAGCCTCCTCTCCCGGGTCAGCAGCAAAGGCCGCAAGCAGACGGGCCACAGACTCCATATCCGCCTTGTTAACCACTTCCACAGGGGTGTGCATATACTTCAGTGGCAAGGACACCACAGCGGTAGCGACGCCCTCCCGGCTGATCTGCATGGGCCAGGCGTTGGTTCCGGAGTGGCTTTCCATCACCTCACGCTGATAGTCGATTTTTTCCGCCTTGGCCAGCTCGCACAGACGACTGCTCATCCAGCGGGTCATGTTGGGGCCGATACCGACGACGGGCCCGCCCCCCATCTTAAAGGTCTTGTCCTTGGGGGCGTCGGGGGTATCACCATGGGTGACGTCCACGGCAACACACATCTGCGGTGCGATTTGCCACACGGCGGCGACAGCACCGGCGGCGCTGACCTCCTCTCGGGTGCTGAACAGCACGTAGAGGTCTACGTTCAGCTCCCTGTCCTGCAGCAGCTCCAGTGCTCGCAGAATGGTAACCATACAGGCCCGATCGTCCAACGCCTTACCACAGAACTGCTCATCCCCCAGTGCCATACAACCGGAACGGAACGTGCCGGGCGTGCCTATCGGTACGTGTACTTCGTCCCCTTTGTAGCCGATATCAATAAACAGGTCGCCGACAGGGGTGGACTTGTCCATCTCCTCCCGGCTTTGCAGATGGGGCGGCATGCAGGTAACGATGCCATAGGTGAGCGGGTCGGTCAGCAGCGTAACCTCCCGGTCGCACAGCATGTGTGGATCCACACCGCCGATGGTGCGAAAGCGCAGAAAGCCCTCCTCCTGCCCGGTGACCAGCAGGCCGATCTCGTCCAAATGGGCATCCAGCACCAGCCGGGGAGCATTCTCTTTTCCGCAGCGGCGCACGCCCACCACACTGCCCAGCCGGGTGGTATACACCTCGTCCACCAGCGGCGCAAGCAGCTGCCGTGCCAGCTCCGCAACCGGCGCCTCAAAACCGGACGGGCCGTTGGCCGCACACAGCTGTTCCAATATCGTTTGAATATCCAAACCAGGACACCCTCTCAAAATTTGTTCACGATTTCCTTAAAGAACTTGCCACGCTCCATAAAGTTGCGGAAGCGGTCAAAGGCAGCGCAGGCCGGTGACAGAATGACCACATCGCCATCCTCGGCCACCATACGGGCAAAGCACACGGCGTCCTTGAAGTCATCCACCATGGTAATGGGAGGCTTGCCGGACTCGTATTCCGGTGCCTGCTCCACCGCTGTGCGGATCTTTTCTGCCGTAGCACCGGTCAGGATCAGGTGCTTGACATGAGCCACGATCTCGCAGCCCAGCTCGTCAAAGGGTATCTTCTTATCGTAGCCACCGGCAATCAGGATCACCTTTTGGTCGAAGGAATGCAGGCCGGAGCGTGTTCTGCTGGGACTGGTACCAATGGAGTCGTTGTAATAGCGCACACCGTCCAGCACTCGCACCAGCTCGATGCGATGCTCCACGCCGCCAAAGGTGGTGGCAACCTGTTGTACCACCTCGTCGCTGACAAGGCCGTCCACGGCAGCAATGGCGGTCATGTAGTTCTCCACGTTGTGGATGCCGGGCAGCAGAATGTCCCCGGCGGACATAACCTCACGCTCGCCCACGTCGTTTCGGGCGCAGATGACGTTATCCTCCCGCAGATACACGCCACGCTCGGGCGCCTTGGTGCGGCTGAACAGAGCCACTTCACCCTTTGCTTTGGGAACAAAACTTGCTGTAATGTCGTTGTCAGCATTAAGCACCAGTCGGTCTGCTGCGGTTTGATGCAGATAGATATTCTCCTTCGCAGCGATGTACTCCTCCATTCCCTTATGCATATCCAGATGGTTAGGGGCCAGGTTTGTCACCACGGCGATGTTGGGACTCTGCTGCATGGTCAACAGCTGGAAGGAAGACAGTTCCAGCACGGCAATGTCGTCAGGGCCAATCTCCTCCGCCTCAGGCAGCAGAGGCTTGCCAATGTTGCCGCCCACGTGGACGGTGTAGCCGGCGGCCTTGAGCATCTCGCTGATCAGGGTGGTGGTAGTGGTCTTGCCGTCGCTGCCGGTCACGGCAATCATGCGGCAGGGGCAAACCTTGAAAAACACTTCCATTTCGGAGGTAATCTCACTTCCCTGCTCCCGTGCCTTCTGCAGCTGAGGCACATCGGGTCGCAGACCAGGGGTGCGGAAAATTACATCATGGTCAAGGCCATCCAGATAATCCTCCCCCAGCTTCAGCACGGCGCCAAGACGTTCCAGCTCCTCGGCAGGGCCGTCAAACTGCTCTCTCGTGCGCTTGTCGCAGGCAGTGACCGACACCCCGGCATTCAGCAGCATACGAATCAGCGGCGTGTTGCTGACACCAATGCCGATAACAGCGACTCTCTTACCCTGCAGGCTTTGCAAATATTCCCTTACAGTGGACATAAAAACGTCCCCTTTCCCATATCTTCTCATTCGATTATACTACCATATTTCCCCGCAAAATTCAATCGTAAACTACGACCTTGACAAGCTTGTTTTCGGTTGGTAAAATACCCCTTGCAAGCAGGCTGGACAGCCGCGCAGGCGGGGCGAAAGGCCCGTCTGTGAGGAAAGTCCGGGCACCACAGGGCAAGGATAACGGGTAACACCCGCCGGGGGCGACCCCAGGAAAAGTGCAACAGAGATATACCGCTGGCCTTCGGCCAGTAAGGGTGGAAAGGCGAGGTAAGAGCTCACCCAATGGCGTGTGAAAGCGTCCATTGCTGTAAACTCTATCCGGAGCAACGCCGTGGAGGGACATATGGTCGGCCCGACCGTCCCACGGAGGCGGCTGGAGCGTACCGGCAACGGTGCGTCGAGATAGATGGCTGTCTTAAATGACAGAACCCGGCTTACAGGCCTACTTGTACCAAAAAAACCGCAGCAGATTACTCTGCTGCGGTTTTTTCATTTGCTCAAATTATTGCTCCCAGTTGTGGTAGACGTTCTGCACGTCGTCGTTCTCCTCCAGGAAGTCGATGAGCTTTTCCATATTCTTGATATCGGCCTCGTCAGTCAGAGTGACGTAGTTCTGGGGAACCATCTGCACGCCGGCCTCCAGGAAGGTGTAACCCTTGGCTTCCAGAGCGGCCACCACATCGTTGAAGGTGTCGGGGTCGGTATAGACCTCGAACACATCCTCGTCAGCCTGCATATCGTCAGCGCCGGCCTCCAGCGCATCCATCATCATGGTATCCTCGTCCAGATCCTCGGCCTCGATGACAATAACGCCCTTGCGGTCAAAGGACCAGGACACACAGCCGGTGGCACCCAGACCCTTGCCGTACTTATCCAGCAGGTGACGCACTTCGGGCGCAGTGCGATTGCGGTTATCGGTCAGGGCCTCTACAATGACGGCAACGCCGTTGGGGCCGTAACCCTCGTACACCACGTTCTCAAAGCTGTCGGTATTACCGGCACCCAGAGCTTTATCAATGGTACGCTTGATGTTGTCATTGGGCATATTTGCCGCCTTCGCCTTGGCAATGACAGTGGCCAGGCGGGAGTTATTAGCGGGGTCGCCGCTACCGCCGGTTTTGACTGCCACGATCATCTCTCGGGCGATCTTGGTGAAGATCTGAGAGCGCTTGGCATCGGCTGCGCCCTTGGTTTTTTGAATGTTGTGCCATTTGG
Source organism: Lawsonibacter sp. (assembly GCA_045601985.1). Taxonomy (GTDB): domain Bacteria; phylum Bacillota; class Clostridia; order Oscillospirales; family Oscillospiraceae; genus Lawsonibacter. Next base: position 8,294 of record JAZSAQ010000057.1, read on the forward strand.
AATGTCCGGACATAAGTATCTTCCCTTCTGTTTCTTGGTCAAAAGCGGTAGTAGTATACCACATTAAGATGGATATTGCAACTGTTTTACCCTGGAAAATGCCACTTACACACAGGAGTATACTTCTTTATGCACCACGGACCTGGTTACGGTCACATCAGGGAAGGCCTCCGCCAGCAAACGTACCAAAGGCTCAACCACCACATCCTCGGTAGCAAAGTGCCCGGCATCCAGCAAATTGATACCCAGCTCGGCCGCATCCAAGAAAACATTGTACTTCACATCGGCGGTAACAAAGGTGTCGCACCCGGCAGCGACGGCATCGGCAAGCATACTGCCGCAGGAGCCTCCCCCTATCGCTACACGGCGGACAGGCTTCCCGGCATCTACGTATCGCACCCCGGAGGCGTTCAGGCTTCTTTTGACAATTTCTGCAAAGGATTTTGCCTTTACAATGTTGTTGAACTCAGTCATTCCGACCCGGCCAATGCCATACGGACGCCCGAACCGGTCGATGCCATCTTGATGGAACTGCTCGATATTGGACAGTCCGAGGGTACGGGCCAGCACCTCGTTGACACCGCCCTCGCAGGCATCCAGGTTGGTATGGGCACAGATGGCGGCAATGCCGCTTTCTGCAAGCTGCAGCAGCTTGTTTCCGGTCAGGCTCTCATCCGTCACGGAACGGATGGGATCAAATACCAGGGGATGATGGGCCACGATCAGCTGGGCATCAAGTTGCTTGGCTTCTCCAATCACGGCGTCAGTGATATCCAGTGCCACAAGCACACGATTCACTTCCCTATCCCCTCTGCCCGCAAGAAAACCGGCATTATCAAACTCTGCCTGGGTTTCAAAGGGAGCAAAGTTGTCCAGCGCAGTGTAAATTTCCTTTACAGTTGCCATGCATCCCACTCCTTTTTCATTTCGGTCAGCTCCGCCTGTACCTGCCTGAGTTTATCCAGCCTGGGGTCCTGCAGACCGGACTTTCCCCGGGAAATACCGGTCATGGCCCGATCCACCTTTTCCAGCAGCCGGGTTAGATATTCGCTGCGAAGGGGTTGAACCATGCCCTCATATTGCCGGCCGGCCCACTCTTCTGCACAGGTCAGCTCTACTGCGCTTCCAAAGCTTGCTACAAAGACATTGTAAAGCTTTTCTCCTTCACGTATGATCTGTTCCTTTTGGATGGAAAAACCATGATACCACAGCCAGTTTCTCAAATCGGGCTGGGCACTCATAGGTTGCAAAATCAATGTGTAACGAGAATCAAAGACCCAGTGTGCCGCCTGTAAAATGGCGGCGATAGTCTCCCCTCCCATGCCGGCGATGACGATGGTATCCACCTCATCAGGCGCAATAGCGGCAAGTCCGTCACACAAACGAAATTCCATCCGTTCGGTGCAGCCATACTGTCGGGCAGTCAGCTTTGCACGGTCCAACGGGCCCTGATTGATGTCCGCAGCAATGGCACGGCGCACCCGTCCCCTTCCCAGCAGCCATGCGGGCAGATAGGCGTGGTCGGTACCGACGTCAGCTAAAGCCGCATTGGGCGGCACAAGGTCTGCCACCGCCTGCAACCGTGGTGTTAATTCCAGTTCTTTCAGTTGTGCCACCTCCTTTTGACAAAAAAACACAGGCGACCGGTCGGGTCGCCTGTGTTTTAACCTCAGTTACCGGCTGCAATGACTTCGTTGACCTTGGCCAGCAGGGCGTCCACATCCACGCCGTGAACGGCACAAGCCTGCTCCACAGTCTCGCCACGGGAGGCGGGGCAACCCAGGCAGTGCATACCGATGGACAGGAACACGGGCGCAGTCTGGGGGGCGATATCAAGAATCTCGCCAATAATGGTATCTTTGGTAATAGTCATGTCGGTTTCCTCCATTTATTAAGATAGCAATAGTATACCCTATCTGTCGACTTTTTTCAATGGGTATTTCTAAATTGGCAAAAAGAAAGCACGCCGTTTCGGCGTGCTTTCTCAGTTGGCTGATTAGGCCTCCTCGCGCATCTTGGCGAAGCAGTCGCTGCAGTAAACAGGACGATCGGACTTGGGCTCGAAGGGAACCTTAGCCCCGCCACCGCAAGCAGCGCAAACGGCGGTGAAATACTCGCGGGGACCGCGGGCAGCGTTCTTGCGAGCATCGCGGCAAGCCTTGCAGCGCTGAGGCTCGTTCTGGAAACCTCTCTCAGCGTAGAACTCCTGCTCACCGGCGGTGAACACGAACTCAGCACCACATTCCTTGCATACCAGAGTCTTGTCTTCGTACATGTGTTTTCCCTCTCTTTGACTTGTGCCCAGGCCCGGA
>JAZSAQ010000058.1:0-72240 GCA_045601985.1 Lawsonibacter sp.
CTGCGTTTCCTGGATACCCAGACTGTCATCGGTGATTTCCAGGTGCCTCTGCTGCGCCCCGGCTTCCGTATGGTGGTGTTCTCCATCGTCATCATGGTGGTGGTGCTGTTCTTCCGCCGTGGCATCATGGGCAACAAGGAATTGCCCGATCTCTTTAAGAAGAGAAAGGAGGCGGCGAAATGAGCGAGAACGTGCTGCGTCTTGAAAATGTGACCATGCAGTTTGGCGGTGGGGTAGCCGTCAATGACCTTTCCATGGAAGTGAACAAGGGCGAGATCGTCGCCCTGATCGGACCTAACGGCGCCGGTAAGACCACCGCCTTCAACTGCATCACCGGCGTGTACGAGCCCTCCAACGGCCGTGTCAGCTTCAACGGTGTGCCTATGGTGGAGAACCACCCTCAGGGTAAGATGAAGAAGCTGTACGCCGGCGAGCATAACGGCGACTTTACCGCCGTCATCAGCCCCACCCCCGACAAGATTACCCAGCTGGGTATCGCCCGTACCTTCCAGAACATCCGTCTGTTCTCTGCTTTGAGCGTGTTTGACAACGTGCTCATTGCCAAGCATATGCGTGCCAAGCAGAACTTCCTGTCCGCCACCTTCCGCCTCAACGCCGCAGAGGAGAAGCGGATGCGTGAAGAGGCCATGGCCCTGCTGGAGGAGCAGAATCTGGCCCACCTGAAGGACGAGGTGGCGGGTTCTCTGCCCTACGGCCTGCAGCGCCGGCTGGAGATTGCCCGTGCTCTGGCCACCGAGCCCAGTCTGCTGCTGTTGGACGAGCCGGCCGCTGGTATGAATCCGCAGGAGACCCACGAGCTGACCGAGTTCATCAAGGAGATTCGGCGGCGCTACGACTTGACCGTGCTGATGATCGAGCATCACATGGATCTGGTTATGAAAATTTCCGACCGCATTTACGTGCTGGACTTCGGTAAACTGATCGCTCAGGGTACGCCGGAGGAAGTGCAGAACAATCCTCGTGTCATCGAGGCTTACTTGGGGGTGGCTGACGATGCTGAAAATTGATGGTCTGAAAGTCAACTACGGCGGCATCGAGGCCGTCAAGGGAGTTTCTATCGAAGTGCCTGAGCGGCAGATCGTCACCCTGATCGGTGCCAGCGGCGCCGGCAAGCCTACCACCCTGCGTGCCATTGCCGGCCTTGTTAAGCCGGCTGCCGGCCGAATCCATCTGCAGGGGGAGGATATTACCGGGCTGTCCCCCGACCGCATCGTGTCCAAGGGCATCACTCTGGTGCCGGAAGGCCGCCGGGTGTTCCCGGACCTGACCGTGCTGGAGAACCTGAAAATCGGTGCTTACCTGCGTCAGGACAATCTGGAGGATGACCTGAATTGGGTCTATAATCTGTTCCCTCGCCTGAAGGAGCGCTCCTGGCAGGCGGCAGGTACTCTGTCCGGCGGTGAGCAGCAGATGCTGGCCGTGGGCCGTGCTCTGATGAGCCGCCCCAAGATCATGATGATGGACGAGCCCTCGCTGGGTCTTGCGCCCCTGATCGTGAAGGGTATCTTTGATATCATCAAGGAGATCAATAAGCAGGGTGTGACCATCCTGCTTATCGAGCAGAACGCTAACATGGCACTGCGCATTGCCGATACTGCCTACGTGCTGGAGACCGGTCGTCTGACCATGACCGGAACCGGCGACGAGCTGCTGCATGATGAGGCGGTCAAGAAGGCCTACCTCGGTTAATCAAACAAAAAAAGACCGTTCCCCATGGGGAACGGTCTTTTTTATTGCTTTTTGGGCCAGGTAGTCATTTTGTAGTCGTCCACATCCAGCATCCAACGGATCCACTCCGGGTTGGTCACGTCGGTGTAGACGGTAGGTTCTCTCAGAATCAGCTCCAGCAAAGTGTCCACGAAGGTACGGATGTCGATGGCTCGGAAGACGGCATCGCCGCAGGGAGCGGACAGCAGCTGCCCCCGGTCCCGGAACAGACATTCGCAAATCGAGTCCTTTGTCTTCCATTTGAGCAAGGGGAAGAAGGTTCCGTCCCCAGGCATACCGTAGGTCGGGATCACGTCGGTGGCCTCCGGATGCTTCTCCAAAATCTTCTCGGCGGCCACGTACTCGGCCAGGTGCCGATGGGTGCCGGTCAGGGTGCTGGTGCCCACCCAGACGATCTTACCGTTGTAATTGTACAGCTTCTGCCAGGGGGAGGAGTGGTCGAAAGCGTGGTCGGCAAAGGGACCGAGGCGCTGACCGTAGCCGTCATGCTCGCAGGTCAGTTCGTGAGCCAGCTTACCACGGGCGGCCAGAGAGTGGGTGGGGTTGTCGCTGCGCAGAGTGCCGGGCATGGTGCGGAATACTTCGGTAATATAGCCCACCTCGGAGGGGGTGGTGTCCTTGTCCCAAATCTCGTAAGCCTTGGAGTAGCTCTCGCCCAGCAGGGTGGGGACGGACACGGTGCCCTCGGGACCCACCTGCTCTATAAAGGCGTCGATGACGGCTTGTGCGCCGCCCTCCACGGAACCCATGCTCTTCAGGGAGGAGTGGAAGACCACCACGTCCCCCTCCTGGATGCCCAACTGGGTCAGGGTGTTTTTAATGTCCTGTTTGGTAACGATGGTCATACAAGCTGCCTCCTGTGATCCGGATGCTGATGTCAAGGACATTCTAACACAAAGGCCGGGAAAAGAAAACTATTCCATTGGGACATTTTAGTGGGACATTATGTCCTGCTGGACTATTGAAATGGGACAGGGGAGTGCTATAATTTTCTTGAATGTATTGGCGGCGCAAGCCGCGCAATGAGAGGAGAATGACTATGAACAATCTGCCCTTTAAGCGTGATACCGGAATTCCCTTCAAGCGTTTTGGTGTGCGCACCGACTGCAGCCGCAATGCGGTGTGGTCTGTTCCGGCACTGAAGAAGTGGATCGACATTATTTCCAAGCTGGGCTACAACACCCTGACTCTCTACTGTGAGGATACCTATGAGATCGAAGGCGAGCCCTACTTTGGCTACGGCCGCGGCCGCTTCACCAAGGCGGAACTGAAGGAAATCAACGCCTACGCCCGTGAGCGTCAGGTGGAGATGATTCCCGGCACCAACACCCTGGCCCACCTGGGTAGCATCTTCCGCTGGGCCCATTATGCTGAAATCAACGACAACGCCGACATCCTGCTGTGCGAGGATGAGCGCACCTATGCCTTGATCGAGAAGATGATCGCCACCGCCGCTGAGTGCTTTGACTCTCGGGTCATCGACATCAACATGGACGAGGCGGATATGTTGGGTCGGGGCAAGTACTATGCCATCCACGGCCCCGACAAGCGCATTGAGATCCTCAAGCGCCACATGAACCGCGTGTGCGAGATCGCTCGCAGCTACGGCTTTGAGATGATCATGATCTCCGGTGATATGTCCTTCCGTCTGGCCACCCACAGCGACAGCTACAGCAATACCAAGGCTGTGGTGCAGGAGGACGTGTCCGACCTGATTCCCGAGGGTGCCGTACTGAAGTACTGGGACTACTACAAGCGCAGCAAGGAAGATTACACCGCCCTGACAAAGGTTCACCAGGAGATCAAGAAAGAGGGCCTGTGGTATCAGTGCGGCGTGTGGACCTGGTGTGCCTTCTCTCCCGAGAACAACTACAGCACCGGCGCCATCCGCAACAGCCTGCAGGCTGCTATGGAGAACGGCGTGGAGAACATCAACGTGTGCTTCTTTGGCGATGACGGTGGCGAGTGCGCCCGCTTTGCCGGACTGCCCGGCCTGTTCTATGCCAGCCAAATCGCCAAGGGTATCGATGACGAGGCTGTCATCAAGGCTAACTTCGAGAAGGAGTTCGGCATCCCCTACGACCAGTTCCTGCTCATCGACCTGACCCAGCGCAATGAGACCGAGGAGTACTGCGTCCATCCCACCCGTTACATCCTGTACAACGACCCCTTTATCGGTCTGATGGACCTGACTCTGCCCGAGAGCACCCGTGCCGACCACGAGGAACTGGTCGGACTGCTGGCACCTTTGTGCGACCACCCCGAGTGGGGCTATCTGTTCCAAACCATGCACGATCTGTGCGCCGTGACCGCCGAAAAGTGCGACATCGGCACCCGTATTCGTGCCGCCTACGAGGCCAAGGACAAGGCTCGCCTTGGTGAACTGGCCGGGGAGCTGCGCCGTATTCGTGATTTGGTGGAGAAGTTCTATCGTTCCTTCCGTAAGCAGTGGATGATTGAGAACAAACCCCACGGCTTCGATGTATCCGATGTGCGTATCGGCGGTGTGATGACCCGACTGGTCCACTGTGCCGAGCGGCTGGAGGAGTATGTGAAGGGCGATGTGGACCGCATCGAGGAGCTGGAGGAGACCTTGCTGGATGTGCGCACGCCCATCAGTCCCGACTACGGCAAGCGCAAGTACCTGAACTACTGGGACCGCAACAGCCGCCATTACGCAGAAATTGTGTCCGCCAACTGGGTGGGCAAAGGTTTCTGAAACAGAAATAAAATGCAACAAAAAGCTGCGAAAAATTTGATTTTCGCAGCTTTTTTGCTTGTATTTTGAACAAAAATGAAATATAATGGTGACTGAAAAACCGCCCGGAGAGCCGGGCGAAAAAGGAGACTGGGACAAAAATGAGCGATTTGTCTGTCAAAAGAGGAAAAGAGATCCCGTTTAAGCGTTTTTCCGCCACATTGGACTGCTCCCGCAATGCTGTGATCACAGTGGAGAGCTTCAAAAAATGGGTGGACATTATTGCTGCGTTGGGCTACAACCTGACGAGTCTCTACATGGAGGATACCTACGAAGTAGACGGACACCCCTACTTCGGCCACGGCCGGGGTCGCTACTCCAAGGACGAGCTGAAGGAGATGAATGCCTACGCCCGTTCCAAGGGGGTGGAGCTGTTCCCCAGCATCAACACTCTGGGTCATATGGACACCATCTACCGATGGCCTCAGTATAAGGCTATCAACGATGCCTCCGACATCCTGCTGTGTGAGGATGAGCGCACCTATGAGTTCATCGAGAAGATGATTGCCACCTGTGCCGAGTGCTTCGACAGCCGCATCATCAGCGTGTCTATGGACGAGGCGGAGCTGCTGGGTCGGGGCAAGTATCTGGAACTGCACGGCTATCACAAGAGCCTTGACATCCTCAAGCGGCATATGGCCCGGGTGTGTGAAATCACCGATCGGTACGGCTATGAGATGATGCTGGTGGCCGGCGATATGCCCGTGCGCCTTGCCACCGGCAACGACAGCTATATCGACCCCAACAAGACGGTCACCGCCGACGTGTCCGACCTGATGCCCAAGAATGCTGCCCTGATGTACTGGGAGTACTATAAGCGGGACAAGGAGATTTACAAGGCCCACATGGCGATCCATCAGCAGATCAAGGCGGAAAATCTTTGGTATCTGGGTGCTGTGTGGAGCTGGCACTCTTTCTCGCCGGAGAACTACTACAGCACCCGTGCCCTGCGCAACAGTATGCAGGCCTGCCGGGAGATGGGGATTGAAAATGTGGAGATTTGCACCTACGGTGACGATGGTGCCGAGTGCGGCCGCTTTGCCGTGCTGCCGTCTGTATTTTACGCCAGCCGAGTTGCGGCCGGCATTACCGATGAGGAACAGATCAAGCGGGAGTTTGAGCAGATGTTCCACATCGCCTACGACGATTTCCTGCTCCTTGACCTGACCCAGCGCAGGGAGGGGGAGATCTACGGCAGTCACCCCCAGCGCTATATTCTGTACAACGATCCGTTCATTGGATTGATGGACCTGACCATCCCCGACCACACCCGTGCCGACCACGAGGAACTGATGGAGCTGCTGAAGCCCCATTGCAACCATCCCGAATGGGGCTATCTGTTCCAAACGATGTACGACCTGTGCGCCGTTACCGCCGCCAAGTGCGACATCGGTATGCGCATCCGCGCCGCTTACGAGGTCGGGGACAAGGCGGAACTGGGCGAGCTGGCGGTGGAACTGCGCCGCATCCGAGGGCTGGTGGAAACCTTCTACGAATCGTTCCGCTATCAGTGGATGAAAGAGAATAAGCCCCACGGCTTTGACGTGTCCGACATCCGCCTGGGCGGTGTGATGACCCGATTGAGCCACTGCGCTGACCGTCTGGAAGACTACATCAACGGCGACATTGACCGCATTGAAGAACTGGAAGAGGTGCTTTTGGATATGCGCACCCCCATGAGTGCCGACTACGGCCAGCGCAAGTATCTGAACTACTGGGATCGCAACGCACGGCAGTATTGCGATATTACCAGCGCCAATATGCTGTTCAAGCCCCGCACCTGCTGATGGAGGAGTGATTACCATGACATTCAAAAATGAGAATATTCCCTTCAAACGCATGGCCGCCAAGGTGGATTGCAGCCGCAATGCCGTGTGGAACCTGCCTGCACTGAAGAAGTGGATCGATGTGATTTCCAAGCTGGGCTATAACGCCCTGATGCTCTATACCGAGGATACCTACGAGGTGGACGGCCACCCCTATTTCGGCTACGGCCGGGGACGCTTTTCCAAGAAGGAACTGAAGGAGATCGACGCCTACGCCCTGACCAGGGGTGTGGAACTGATTCCCAGCATTGCCACCCTGGCGCACCTGCCCACCATCTTCCGCTGGCCCCAGTACATGCAGATTTTGGATACCTATGACATCCTACTGTGTGAGGACGAGCGAACCTACGAACTCATCGACGCCATGCTGACCACCTGCGAGGAGTGCTTTACCTCCCGGGTCATCGACCTGAATATGGGGGAAGAGGAGATGTTGGGTCGGGGCAAGTACATGAGCCTGCACGGGTATCATGAGCGGGCGGAGGTCTTTGCCCGCCATGCGGACAGGGTGCGGGAATTGGCGAAAAAGCACGGCTTTGAAACCGTACTGATCTCTGACAGGGACGGCTGTAGGGCGGAGGAGAGCTGGTGCGTGGGCGATGTGTGGGTGCGTAACGCCTTCAACCCTGAAAACAGCTACAGCATCCATACCCTGTGCGGTCAGATTGAGGCGGCCAAGCGGGACGGCGTAGAGAATATGATGGTGTGTTTCTTTGGCGATGACGGCGGCGAGTGCGCCCGCTTTGCCGGCCTACCCAGTCTGTTCTGCGCCAGTCGGTTTGCCGAGGGGATCACGGATATGGATACAATCAAGCAGAACTTTGAGAAGGAGTTCGGCATTGCTTTTGATGACTTCCTGTTGCTTGACCTGACCCAGCGCAGTGAGACCGAGGAGTACGGTGTCCATCCCAGCCGCTACATTCTGTACAACGATCCCTTCATGGGCCTGATGGATCGGACCGTCCCCGACCACACCCGTGCCGACCATGAGGAGTTGGTCAAGCTGTTGACCCCTCTGTGCGACCATCCGGAGTGGGGTTATCTGTTCCGCACCCTGCGTGACCTGTGTGCCGTCACCGCCGAAAAGTGTGACATCGGGATCCGTATCCACGCCGCTTATGAGGCTGGGGATAAGCAGGCGCTGGGCGAATTGGCCGGAGAACTGTGCCGCATCCGGGATTTGGTAGAGGAATTCTATAAGTCCTTCCGCAAGCAGTGGATGACCGAGAACAAGGGACACGGCTTCGACGTGTCCGATGTGCGCATCGGCGGCGTGATGACCCGCCTTGTCCATTGTGCTCGTCGACTGGAGGAGTACGCCGCCGGAAAGGTGGAGCACATCATGGAATTGGAGGACGAGCAGGTGGACGTGCGTACGCCCATGAGTGCCGACTACGGCAAGCGCAAGTACATGAACCGCCGGGATTCCAACGCCCGGATGTACTGCGACACCGTGTCCACCAACGTGCTGTTCAAGCCCCGCCGATAATTCGATAATAAGAGCGTAAAATGCCGTGTTGGTTTTTTGACCGACACGGCATTTTGTGCTTGTATTTCGAGAGGGAATCCTTTATAATGGCGGCGAGAGAAATGCCTTGCAAATAAAGGCGAAAAAGGAGAGTAAAACGATGAGTGAGCTGACGTTTAAGCGTTTTGGTACACAGATCGACTGTTCCCGCAATGCGGTAATGAACGTGGCATCTATCAAGAAGTGGATCGACCTGGTTGCCGCCATGGGTCACAACACGCTGATGATGTACACCGAGGATACCTACGAGGTGGACGGCCACCCCTACTTCGGTTACGGCCGGGGCCGCCTGACCCGCGAAGAAATGAAGGAGATCAATGCCTACGGTGCCGAGCGTGGCATCGAGCTGATCCCCTCCATCAACACCCTGGCTCACATGGGCACCATCTTCCGCTGGAAGCAGTATCAGGAGATCCACGACTGCGAAGACATCATGCTGTGCGATGACGAGCGTACCTACGAGCTGATCGATGCCATGTTCCGCACTCTGAGCGAGTGCTACACCTCCAAGGTGGTCAACGTGGGTATGGACGAGGCCGGCATGCTGGGTCGAGGCAGGTACTACGACGCCCACGGCGATGCCCGCCGCATCGACATCATCTATCGCCATCTGCAGAAGGTGGCCGAGATCGCCAAGAAGTACGGCAAGGAACTGCTGATTTACAGCGATATGTTCTACAGCCTGGCCACCCACGCCGAGTATTCCGACGAGACTGCCAAGGTGGTGGAGGACGTTGCCACCCAGATTCCCGACAACGTCAGTCTGGTCTACTGGAACTACTACAAGCGCACCGTGGAAGATTACTCCGCCATCATGAACGTCCACCGCCAGATCAAGCCCGAGGGTCTGTGGTACTACGGCGGCACCTGGAACTGGTTTGCCTTCAATCCCGAGAACAGCTACGGCATTGCCCACCTGGCCAATGCTATCAAGGCCTGCCAGAACACCGGTGTGGAGAACATGATCATCTCCATGTGGGGTGACGACGGCGGCGAGTGCGGCCGCTTTGCCAGCCTGCCTGCCGTGTTCTGGGCCACCGAACTTGCCAAGGGCAACACCGACGAGGCGGACATCAAGAAGAAATTCGAGAAGCTGGTGGGCGTGCCCTTTGACCAGTTTATCCTGCTGGATCTGACCAGCCTGGGCGAGACCGAGCGCTACGGCAGCCATCCCAGCCGCTACATCCTGTACAACGACCCCTTCATCGGCCTGATGGATCTGACGCTGCCCGAAAGCACCCGTGCCGACCACGCCAAGCTGGTGGAGCAGCTGGCCCCTCTGTGCAAGGATCCCAAGTGGGGTTATATGTTCGAAACGGTACACGATTTGTGCGCCGTTACCGCCGAGAAGTGCGACATCGGTCAGCGCATCCGTGCCGCTTACGATGCCTGCGACCTGAAGGAACTGAAGAAGCTTTCCAAGGAACTGCGCCGCATTGCCAAGCTGGTGCGCAAGTTCTACCTGTCCTTCCGCAAGCAGTGGATGATCGAGAACAAGGGCCACGGTTTTGAGGTGTCCGATACCCGTATCGGTGGCGTGATGACCCGTTTGGAGAGCTGCGCAGACCGTCTGGAGGACTACATCGACGGCCGCATCGAGTGCATCGAGGAACTGGAGGAGGAACTGCTGGACGCACGCTGTCCCGGTCATGCCGAATACGGCAAGCGTATGTACATGGACTACTGGGGCAAGGGTCGCCACTATGCCGATATCGTGTCCGCCAACGTGGTGGGTAAGGGCTATTAAGTCTGTTTGAAAACAAAAAAGGAAGGCACCGGTTATGACCGATGCCTTCCTTTTTATGTTGTGGGGTGCTGCTTGCGGTGTGCCCGACGATAAACGCCGGGGGAGATGCCGAAGGTACGCTTGAACGCCACGAAAAAACCGGAGGTGGAGGTGTAACCCACCAAAGGGGCGATGGACTCCACCGGTGTGTCGGTCAGAAGCAGGTACTGCAGGGCGTGATGCATTCGCATTTCGTCCAGTTTTTTCTGAAACGTTGCTCCCTCGTATAACCGGGGCAGGATGCGGCTGAGCTGCCGGCGGCTGACGCACAGCTCCCGGGCCAAATCCTCCTGGGTGATGCCGGTGGCAAAGTTGCGCTGCATGAATTGCTCAATCTTATGGTATTGGGCACTCTCCACGTCCCGCACGGCCGAGGCGGAGGAGGGGAAGGAGGCGCTTTGCCCGCAGTGGCGCAGCAGCAGCAGGCAGAAACGCTGCAGCAGAACGCGCAGGAGCGACTCGGAAAACAGACCCGGCATCGATGCTTCCTGACACACGGCCAGCATGGCGGCACGCAGCGGTTCCTCCCCGTGCAGACGCAGCGGCACGTCCTTCGGCAGACACGCAAGGGTCTGGGCAAGGAGGGAGGGACGACCCTGCCCCGGTTTGCGCTGCCAGAACAGGAACAGGCTGAACTGCCGGGCGGGTTGGAGTCCGGGGCTGCTGCGGTGGATCAGGCCGGTGGGGATCAGGCACAGATCCTCCGGCGCAGTAAGCTCCAACGACCCGCCGTCAAATTCGATGCAATACTGCCCGGACAGGGGCAGCTGCACTTCCAGCGCCCGATGGGCGTGGGGAGAGGAGAAGCCGATGTTGTGACTGCCGTTGCTCTGGGCATGGATGAGCAGGTCCTCCAAATCGAACTGGACGCTGAAGTTGAATCTTTCGTGTGGCGGAATGAGGGGTAAGGCCATATCCGTCATCTCCCATAAAACATTTAAAATAAGGACACGTTTGGCGAAAAAAGGACAGCTTTGTTTATTTACGGATGTGCGGGAAAGAGATAGAATAAAAGAAATCGAGGGGATACAAACATTTTAATATGAGCCATCCCCAAAAGTCAATGCCGACAAAAACGAACCGAGAGGAGAATGAATTATGCCTAACACCATTCCGTTCAAACGCTTTGGTACTTTCCTGGATTGTTCCCGCAACTCCGTTATCAACATGCCCACCCTGAAGCGCTGGGTGGACTACACCGCCAAGATGGGCTACAACGCCATGACCCTCTATACCGAGGACACCTATGAGATTGAAGGGGAGCCTTACTTCGGTTACGCCCGGGGCCGCTATACCAAGGCGGAGCTGAAAGAAATTCATGCCTACGCCAAGCAGCGGGGCATCGAGTTGTTCCCCACCATCAACACCCTGGCCCATATGAAGTCTATCTTTCGCTGGAAGAACTATGCCGAAATCAACGACTGCGGCGACATTCTGCTGGTTGGGGATGAGAAGACCTACGCCCTCATCGACAAGATGTTTGCCACCTGCTCCGAGTGCTTTGAAAGCCGCGTCATCGCCGTGTGTATGGACGAGGCGGAGCTGCTGGGTCGCGGCAAGTATCTGGAACGCAACGGCTATCACGAGCGCATCGACGTCTTCAAGCAGCATATGGCTGAGGTGTGCAAGCTGGCCAAGAAGCACGGCTATGAGATGGTCATCTTCTCCGGCGATATGCCCTTCCGCCTTGCTACCCGCAACGACAACTACAGCGACATCACCGCCACCGTGCAGGTGGATGTGTCCGACTTCGTGCCCGATGTGGGCGTGCTGCAGTATTGGGACTACTACAAGCGGGACAAGGAAGAATATAAGGCCCTGATGAACATTCACCAGCAGATCAAGAAGGACGGTGCGTGGTATCTGGGCGGTGTGTGGACCTGGCACGCCTTCAACCCCGAGAACTACTACAGCACCCGGGCCCTGCGCAATTCGATGCAGGCCTGCCGTGAGATGGAGCTGGAGAATGTGGCGGTAGCCATCTTTGGTGACGACGGCGGCGAGTGCCCCCGTTTTGCCACGATGCCCGGTATGTTCTACGCCAGCCAGATCGCCAAGGGTATCACCGACGAGGACGAGATCAAGAAGAACTTCGAGGAGATGTTCCACATCCCCTACGATGCCTTCCTGCTGCTGGATCTGACCCAGCGCAAGGAGGAGGACGAATACTGCGTCCATCCCACCCGTTACGTGCTGTATAACGATCCCTTCCTGGGTCTGATGGATCTGACCCTGCCCGACAGCACCCGTGCCGACCACGAGGAGCTGGTCAAGCTGCTCAAGCCCTGGTGCAAGCACGAGGAGTGGGGTTATCTGTTCCAGACCGCCCACGATCTGTGCGTCGTCACCGCCGAGAAGTGCGACATCGGTCCCCGTATCCGTGCCGCTTACAAGGCCGGGGACAAGAAGCTGCTGAAGAAGCTGGCGAAGGAACTGCGCCGTATCCGCAAGCTGGTGGAGAAGTTCCACGAATCCTTCCGCAACCAGTGGATGATCGAGAGCAAGTCCTTCGGCTTCGAGGTGACCGACGCCCGTGTGGGCGGTGTGATGACCCGCCTGAACACCTGTGCCCACATTCTGGAGCAGTACGTTCGTGGCGACATCGAGCGCATCGAGGAGCTGGAGATGGAGCAGCTGGATCCCCGTACCCCTCTGGATCCCACTTACGGCGTGAAGAAGTACCAGACCTACTGGAACCGCAACAGCCGCTATTACAGCGACATCGTGTCCGCCTGCGTGACCGACAAGCCGGAAAACTAACCGAAAACGAATACAGGCCGTCAAGCGAATGCTTGACGGCCTGTATTTTTTACTTATTTGTTCAGGTTCAGGATGCGGATGGCGTTTTCCCGTACCAGCTTGCGATAGTTTTCTTCGCTGAGTTTCCCGTCGGCTACCATCTGCTCCAAAAAGTCTACGAAGGGGAAGGGGTGCTGATTGGTGGCAAAGCAGATGTCGCAACCGTACATAATGCGGTCAGAGAACTCCTCAATAAACCGGGCGGTGAAATCCGGGTCACGCATCATGGCATTGTGGCCGCTGCCGGCGGACACGTCGCAGTAGAGATTGGGGTACTTGCGCATCAGCTCCACAATGCGGCCGCCCTCCGCCACGGGGGTGTTGGGGTACTGACTGCGGGAAGCCTCGGTCACGTCGCCGGAAATCTCCGTCCAGAAGACGGTGGAGTGGCCGATGAGCTTCAGGTCGGGCATATCGGCCAGCAGCTTTTCAATACGGGGCAGGCCCAGATCATCGTACATGCCGTACTGCTTGTCCAGGGTGAAGTTGATGTGGATGATGGCAGGCATATCGCACTTGGCGCAGGCGGCGAAGAGGTTGTACATCTTGGGATCGTCCATGTTCAGGGGAGCGGTGATTTCACCCACGCCCTTGGCGCCCATGGCCTTATAGTGGTTGATGAAGGCGGCCAGGTCGCTGTCCGGGGTGTTGGGGAAGGCACGGGGATCCACGTTGCAGAACCACTCGAATCGGCCGGGGTACTTGTCCACGATGTACTTGGTCATCTCGGTGGAGGTGGGGGAAATCTGCCCCTCCGCGGACACGATGGGCAGCAGCACGCCGGTTTCGATGCCCAGCCGGTCGTACATCTCGATCAGATCCTCGGCGCAGATCCATTGACTTTTGGGGTCGCCGGGCCTATAGAAGGGGGTATACTCGGGAAAGGCCAGCACGTGGGCGTGAATGTCGATTTTCTTGACGGATTTCGGGTCAAACATAGCGGACACCTCCAAAACTGGGTTGTGCCTCCATTATAGAGCAGAAGAAACGAAAACGCAATGTACATAATTGCGCTGTTGGATTGCTTATTGTGCAATGCTGTGCGCCTAACACAGCAAGAATTACAATGAAGACAGCAAAATATACCAATGCGCCCGGGACGATTATGGTATAAAATCAACATTACGAAGAGATTATGGAAGGGAACAACTGTTTTGTACGGGAGGATTACGTAATGAAACGAGCAACATCATTTCTGCTTGCGCTGATTATGGCGGTTTCCATGCTGCCCACGGGTCTTGTGACCGTGTCGGCTGTGGAGGAACCGGTCCAGCCCCTGCAGGCCTACTACACCGCGGCCAACATGGCGGTGGACGGTAAGCTGATTGACGGCCACTGGTTGACCCGGAACCGGGTGGGCAGCACTCCTTTGGGTCTGCTGTGCAATCAGGACAGCCTGTTCATCGGTATGAAGACCGCCGCCAAAACCGCGGAATTCACCATCAATGGCGTGGCCATGACCGCCGACTTTGGGGCCGGCTCCGTAGTGGCTGACGGTGTGAAGGTGGGTGTAGCTGCCGTGAACGCAGCTGCCGGCACCGTGGAGGTGGAAATCCCCCTTGTGGAACTGGGCCTGGAGTACAATGCCGGCCAGGTGGTGGACTTTGCCTGCAAGGTGGACGGCAACAGCTACTCCGGCAAGGCCGTGCTGGCCGCAAAGGCGGCCCTGATTGCCAACGACATGGACGACATCAGCACCCTGCCCAACTACAAGAAGATGGGTACCCCCGGCAAGAGCCAGATTTACGGCGAGCAGGGGGAGGGATGCCTGCATCTTGGCACCGGCGAGATGACCGATACCGGCGCCTCGCTGCATTTACCTGAATGGTCCTTTGCCGAAATCGGCTTTGATAAGACGAAGGGCTATGAGTTGTCCTATACCATCGACTTCAACGACCTGACCGTGTCGGCTCCGGGTCAAGAGGCCTATGCGGCGGTCACCGGCTTTGGCATCGAGACCCGCAGCGGGGTGTACAACCGCCAGGGCTTCTCTGCCGACAAGGATGGCAACATTCTGGTTTCCCAGTACGAGCGCACGGCGGACACCACCAAGACCGTGGACACCGGCTACGACCTGGGTGCCAAGAACGTGTTTGTCCAGATGATTGTGGATGACGAATACAACACTGCCGTTTATATGGACGGAAAGCTGATCATCCAGTACAAGACCAGCGCCCGCACCGCTGACGGTGACTTCGTGCGTACCACCACCAGCACCGCCCGCCGTGACCTGACCGTGGACAACGGCAACGACATCAACATTCACGACCTGCTGCTGACCCAGACTGCCCCTGACGAGCAGATGACTGTATCCGGCTTCAATCCCGCCGACCTGAGGCTGGATGGCAACGCCGGCGAGATGGTGTGGGCCATGACCAACAAGGTGGGCAGCACCAAGTTCGGTCTGCTGCGGGACGAGCAGAAGCTGTACATTGCCCTGAATACCAACGAGAGCGGCGTGGAATTCCAGCTTAACAATGCCAAGGCCACCGCCAAGCTGGGCAAGAAGCCCACCATTGCGCTGGGCTTCACCGCCGGCAGCACCATTGCCGGCAACGGCGAGGGCCAGTATGAAATCGCAATCCCCCTGAACCTGCTGGGCGAGTACGGCGAGGTGTTGCCCTTTGCCATCACCGCCGGGGGGCAGACCCGTAAGTTCGGCCTGTCCCTGACCGGCCCGACGGTCAATCTGGTGACCAAGACCCCTGCTGCAGGGGACGGCAAGCAGGACGCCATCGCCTACCTGAACACCGACAAGGTGAAACTGGACGGCCTGCTGAAGGAAAACCACTGGTACGCCCCCTATCTGACTGCCGGCGGCGACATCGCTACCGGTGTGGGCTTTCTATGGGACGCCACCTATCTGTATGTGGGCGGACACATGTTCAGTACCACCCGGGCCAAGTCCCTGAACCTGACCCTGGGGGACAAGACTGTCACTGCCGACCTGACCGCTGGCACCGCCTCCGCAGGCGAAATCGCCAACGGCGGACAGACCTTCGAGTGGAAAATCGCCCTGGCCGACCTTGGCGTTGAGGGCGGTATTAACATGGCGAAGAACTACAAGCTGGACGTGGTGGGTCAGGGCGGCACCTCCACTCTGTACGGCAACCTGACCCTGGCCGCCACCACCGTGGTGCTGGGCGACAGCTGTGACGACGTGTACGCCAAAGGCTATGTCAATCAGACCGGTGTCGAGGTGGTTGGTACTCACTGGGATCAGGGCGACGGTTTCTACGATATCAGCACGGATCCGGCGATGGACGGGAATGAAATTTACCGCTGGTACACGCCCCTGCTTCATTACAACGGCGGTGCCTACGAGTTTACCTTTGACGTGACCTTCCACTCCCTGCCCCATAATACCCGCAGTGTTGGTTGGCGTGGCCTTTTGTGGGAAATCCGTCAGCCCAATCTGCAAGCGCTGTACGCCTTCCGCAGTGACGGTAAGGGGAACGTATTTATGGATGTGCTGGCTGCCCGTGGCTGCAACAGCGTGGACACCGGCATCGACTTTGGCCAGCGGGCGGTCATTAAGATTGCTGTGGATGACAACAATACCCCCAGCCTGTTCGTCAACGACAAGTTCATTGGCAGCTTCCCCATTCTCAACCGCTTCACCTTTACCATCAACGACACCCTGCATATGCCCCGCATGAACATTCAGATGGTCAACTATGACCGGGACCCCGATGCCGACGGTACGCTCAACGGTGTCAACATTGAAATTCACGACATTCTCTTCACCCAGACCCTGTATCAGGACGAACGGGGTGCGGCGGAGAATGCCCTGCAGACGATCACCGAGGAAAGCATCCTTGCCGGGCAGAACCCCCAGGATGTGACCAAGCTGAACCTGGTGAAGAAGGTCACCGACCCCAACAGCGGTATCACTTGCGACGTGGTGTGGTCCGCCATCGATACCGCCACCGGTCGCCCCGCCGAGAACGTCAACCTGGAGACCGGCGTGGTTAGCCGGGTGAGCCGACCTGTGGTGTTCGAGCTGACCGCCACCGTGGTGTGCGGCACCGCCGGCGTCAGCAAGAGCTTTACCTATCAGGTGGCCGGTCAGGCCAAGGCGGGTAACGTGGCCCTCATCGTCAAGGACGACGACCCCCGTGTGGGTCAGGTCACAAGCTGGACCAGCGGCACCTATGAGTATCTGGACACCACCCACAACAGTGTGGTCTTTGACCAGGGTTCCAGCAAGCAATTCAATACCATCAAGCTGTACGACTCCGACGAGTTCTCCCGCATCAGCTACCAGCACCTTGGTGTGTTCGTCAGCGACGACGGCGAGAACTACACCAAGCTCACCGGTTGGCTGCTCCATCAGGAGGGCAAGGAGTACACCATCTACAACCTGTCCGAAACCGCCCGGTATGTGAAGGTGCATTGTTACCACGACGCGCTGGACAACACGGGCAAGGAGGCACCCAGCTTCTACAATGCCGTGGCCGACATGATGACGGTCAGCAACAACCCGCATTTGGCCGGAGCGGGCGGCGCCTTTGCCCACCAGGCGGACTACGTCGTAAAGAACACCGCCGACAAGGCCCTGAAGGACCATCCTGCCTTCCTTTCCCTTGCTGACTTGGGTGCCAAGGCCGGTCAGTACAAGAGCAATGGAACCGACTTCCGCTTTACCATGGGTGAGCAGCAGTTGGCCTACTGGTTCAACGGCAGCGACGGTTTCTACGTCCGTGTGCCTGAAATTGCCGCAAAGGGCAGTACCACCATCACCGCCCACTGGGGCTGCAGCAGTGCGGAGGACTTCTCTGACGCCGAGGCGGTGTTTGAGGTTGTCTACGGAAACGTATCCCTCTACGACCTGACCAATGAGACCGGTCTGGGCTCTCACGGCCGACCCTTCACCTTCTCCAACGGCGACATCATCGTGGCCGGCCGTGACGGCGGCGAGGGCGGCACGGATGGACTGGTCTTTGTCCGCTCCACCGATGGCGGCCGAACCTTCCACGAGGATACCGAGGGCGTGCTGAGCAACATCGACCACGGCGGCCGCGCCGTTGGTTTTGGCGGCTATCTGTACGACGAGGAGCTGGATCGGGTTTTCCTCATTGCCTACAGCGGCGCCGTGGGCAACGACAACGACTACCGCCTGGTGCTGATTTACACCGACGACTGTGGCAAAACCTGGTCCGAACCGGTGTACCTGACCAACCCTGCCGTGGAGAAATACCGGGATAACGACTTGATTTTGCAGAACGCTGACCCCAACTACACCCGTGTCATTCTCTACTGTGACGGCATTAAGGTTCGTGAGGCGGACGGTGATGGTCCCAACGTGGACTACGTCATTGTAAACAACGGCATTGACCACGTGACCAACGAAAACAAGGCCGAGACCATCTACTCCTGCGACAATGGCAAGAGCTGGATTTGCGGCGGCATGGTTGCAATGGATATTGACCGCAGCGTGAACCACGAGGCCGGCATCTCCGAGCACAGCCTGTCCCAGTTGGACGATGGCAGCCTCTATATGCTGTGCCGTGCCCAGCAGGCTGGCAACTACTACTTCTACGAGGCCCGCTCCTACGACCTGGGCAAGACCTGGGAGAGCGGCTACTCCAAAGTCATCGCCTCCAACACCTCGCCCGTGGCGGTGGAGTACAACGGCGAGCGGCTGCTGATGTGGTCCAGTATGAACGGTCTGGACGGTATGTCCTACCGCCGCACCCCCATGCATTTGGCTATCTCCACCGACAATTACCAGACCTTTGACCACATCGTGGACCTGACCTTCGCCACCTCCTACGACGGGCTGGAGGAAACGTTCAGCCACATGATTCAGCCCGGTATCACCTTCAGCAAGGACGGCAAGGATGCCTTTGTGGCCTTCTTCGATAACAGCCTGCAGCGGCGCAACGTGGAAAAGGCCAGCGCCGGCTTCCTGGTGGAAGACTTCAGCGACATGATCCACTACACCAAGGGTGGGTATGAGGATTTTGAGGCTACCAGCCTGAAGTACGAAGGCTGGATGACGGTCGAGGGCAATAAAATTGAACTCAGCCGTGAAGCGTCCACCTCCGGCGTACAGGCTATGAAGGTGGCGGACGTGGGTCCCGCCATGGCCCATGCCACCCGGCAGATTCCCACCATGAAGTCCGGCACGGTGGGAGCCAAGATGATGGTACCCGCCGGCAACAGCGAGTACTTTGCCATGGAGCTGAAGGCCGGCTACAACTTTACCCACATGCAGCACGCTTTGGCGGCGGTGGCCGTCAACGGCGACGGTACCGTGGCCCTGTGCTATGACGATGAAATCGTTCCCGTGACCAAGGTAACCCCCGGCAGCTGGAACGACTACGCCATCAGCTTTGATATTGCAGCCAAGACCGGCAAGCTGTACGTCAACGGCAAGGCGGTCAGCGACATCAGGTTGGAGACCGGGGAGTACTCCTTCGGTAAGATGCGTGAGGATGTGGTACGTGAGATTTCCTGCGTGCAGTTCATGCAGGTTACGGCAACCCCCTCCTCCGGCGACTGTCTGTATGTTGACGACTTCTATCTGACCGAACTGCCTGCCGCCCTGAACCGGGCGGTGGACAGCGTCAGCTTTGACGACGTGAAGCAGGGCGACTGGTACTACGATGCGGTCAGCTTCGCCGTGGAAAACAACATTATGTCCGGCTATAACGCTGCCAAGTTCGGCCCCAACGACACCCTGAACCGTGCGATGGTGGTGCAGGTGCTGTACAACAAAGAGGGGCAGCCGGCGCTGAACGGTCTGGCCCACAGCTTCTCCGACGTGCCCGCCACCCAGTGGTATAACAATGCCGTCACTTGGGGCAGCAACCGAGGCGTGGTCAGCGGTTATGGCGGTGGCGTGTTCAAGCCGGAGGATGCGGTCACCATTGAGCAGGTTGCGGTTATTCTATGGAACTATTCCAACACCCCTGCCGGCTTCGGCGACCTTGCCAAGGCCGGCAAGCACAGCGATTGGGCGGCCAATGCCCTGCGCTGGGCGGTGGACAAGGGGATTCTGGAGAATGTCCCGTTCACCAATGCAACCGAACAGGCTACCCGTGCCCAGACGGCACAGATGCTGACCAATTTCCTGCGAGTAAGCTAAGCTGGCGAACAGGCAACAAAAAGTCCCGCTATCGCAAGATAGCGGGACTTTTTAAATTGGTTCAGCGGTGGGTGGCTGCGGCCTTTTTGGGGCCCGGACGATGCAGGGAATACTGCCGCTTGAAGATTTTGGAGTCCGTTCTGTAGAACGGGGCCGGACCGGAAAATTCGGTGTCGTCAATGGACATATCGGCACGGATGGCAGAGGCGTATATGGACTTGCCGAAGAAGGGAATTTTCAATTTGGCGAAGGGGTTCAGGAATCTTGCGTGGTACTCCACTTCGGCGGCGAAAGAGTACACCGAGGTGTTGCCTGTGTGGGTGGCGAGGATGGCGGAGGACTCATACACCGTGAGATGTGCCGGATTGGAGATGCGGATCTTTTCGTGGTTGCAGATGGTAATTCCGGCCCGCTCGTTCAGCATTTCGATGAATTGCGGCACTCGGGCGAGCTTTGGCGAGTCCTTGTAGGACAGGCACTGCTGGACGATTTCTTTGTAGTGGTCGGGAACCTCTAAGTAGCCGTTTGTGACAAAGGAAGCGATGTGGCGGGTGTAGAGAGAGGCGACAAGGTACGCCCCCTCGGACTTTGGGTTTATGAAATACTTCTTCAGTGCGGGGTGGTGCCGCTGACCGCCGTGGGCAACCACACGGTTGATCTCGGTATTGAGCTTTTTTCGGTGCTTGTCCGAGGGATTTTCGATACAGTCGAAAAGAATCTCGCTCCGGAAGGGAATAAAGCAGATGGTCACGCCCGGCGCGTCCCCGTCGGCAGGGGAGCCGTCCTCGGTGTCGTGCTCCTGCTCCCGCAGCTTGAACAGACTGTACACATAGCCCAAGTCATCCGGCACGGCATACAGATACCAGTCATCAAAAAACTTGCTGCACGGCAGCCGTTCACCCTTTGAGTCGGGGAAGTCGCAGATGCCTTTTTCTGCCAGAATATCGGACAGGGACTTATAAATCGCAAAGAAGCCGTCCTTGGTTTTTGCGATGTCGGACTTTTGGATAAAACCTTTGGCCTGCAGCCGGCGGAACAGTTCGGGAATTGCATGCGTATCCATACTGGTTTCCTCCTCTCGAAATGCTGTGAAATTACAGCAACAAACACATTATAGCACAAAGTTTGGCATATTTCCATCATCATTTGCTGCTTTATTAGTTAAACCGAAATGAAGGACAAATCACAGAAGCAACCCCGCAATCACAGGATTGCGGGGTTGCTTGGTTACCAGAGGTTGCCCTCCTCGTTGAAGGGCAGTTCGTAGGGTTCAGAGAGGATTTCGAACGTGTCCTTTTTTCTGGCTTCGGGGATGAGAGCCTCGGAAATCTCGAACTCGCTCAGGGACAGGGTGTTGCGGATGCGGACGATACGCACGCCGTCGGGGTGCTTTTCGTTGCAGGTGCGGATACACAGACGGATGGTATTCAAATCGCTGTCCATGATGACGGGCACCTTGGAGAAACCAAGGGAGGTGGAGGTGATGGTATTGGGGTACACCTTGTCCAGGTCCAGCTCCCGGTAGAACCGCTCGCTGATGGCGTCGGCGGCGCCCATGCCGTAACCGTTGCCGTGGGTCTCCTCGGTCAGGCCGAGGATGCAGCGGCGCTGGGCCTGAATGCCGCCGGTCATGCCGGGCGTGGCAAAGACACCGGAGATGTTGGGGTCCATGCCGCAGCCGCTGATGTTCTTGCCGATTTCATCAACCACCAGCACGTCGCAGGACTCGAAGCCGATTCCGGGCATCAGGGAGAATGCTTTTTTCAGCAGGGCGGGCTCTTTTTCCTCAAACTCCTCGGCCAGCAGGGCTTCCAGATGGGCGGTGTGGTCAAAGGCGTTTTCGATGATACCCACGCCGCACAGGATGGGGGCGTACTTCAAAATGGCCTTGCCGAACAAGGGGACCATATGGTGCATCTTCAGGAATCCGGCAGAGTGACACACCTCGGCACCCTTCTGCTTGCCCAGCCCGATGGCCATCATTTTCATCAGACCGCTTTCGTAGGTGCCACGGAAGGAGGTGTGAGGCTTGATGCGGTTGATGACGATGATGCCGTCAGCCTCGGCGGCGTTGCGGTCGATCTGGACGGGATGACCCTCCTCGGTCTGGCCGATGAGCTTGGTCTCCATGGAGGAGATGATGGGACAGCCGATGCTCTCCTCGGTGATGCCGAAGGAGTGGAGCACCTCCAGTTGCCCCTCGGCGGTGGCGCCGCCGTGGCTGCCCATGGCGGGGATGGCAAAGGGAAGCGCCCCCTGCTGCTTGCAGAACTCCGCCACGCTGGCAATGATTTGGACAATGTTGTCGATGCCACGGCTGCCGCAGGTCAGGCAGATGCGCATACCGGGCCGGATGCGTGCGGCGATATCCTGCCGGGACAGGATGCTGAACACGGTTTCCTGGATGCGCTCGGTGGGAATATGGGTGGAGTCGAAGGACTGTCGGACCTTGACGAACTTTGGAATCTCCACATCCTTGAGAAGATTTCGGATGATATCGTTCATAGTATCCCTCTTTTCGGTTTTCTCTTTGTCTTATCATATCACCCCGTGGACACAAAGGCAATACCATTTGCACTGGTTGGGAGGATCTTTAGATGGGAACGTGCATAAGCAAGGCACTGAAAAATTGACAAAAATCGCTTTTGTGTTAAGATGAAATGCAGGAATACATATCACTGCAGGGGAGAGAAACGGGATGGATGTTTTCATCAGTTGGAACCAAGCGGACAAAGATGTAAAAAACGTATTTGCCAAGAAATTTCAGGAGGCGGGGATTTCCTACTGGGATTCCGACCAAAAGTGTACCTCTGATTATGCGGCGGAGTGCACGGCGGCCATTCGGCAATGTGGTGTTTTTCTGGCGCTTGTCAGCGATGCTGCCATGGAGAACGGTGGTTTTGTGCAAAACGAAATTACCACAGCCAGAAAATTGGAAGGTCAGGGGAAACTGAATATTCTGGTCTACAAAATCACCGAGAATCCGTACAACGATGCATTTGAGTTTCTGCTCAATCACATTTCCTTCGTTACCGGTAATTTCTTTCAGCGTCAAAAAGAGACGAAGGGAAGTGGTATTGACACCATCGTGAAGCGGGTGCATACGCTTTTGGAAAACCGCAGAAGTGGGACGCCGGAAAAACCCTTCGACGTGCACGTGCCTGAAATAGACGGTCTGCAGCTGGGCAGAAACAGCTATTTTGTGGAGGATAGCCGCAATGACGTGCTGGAAGAAATGGAGAACGGCTTTTCCGACAGCAATACCCTGATTCTGTCGGAGTTTGTCGGCTATGGGAAACGTAGCGTTGTCAGGGCTTTTGCACAACGGAACAAGGACGATTACGACAACGTGATTATGGTTAGCACGGCCGGTGGCGGACTGCGAGATTTCTTTTTGAATGGGTTGCATTTTGCCAATCTAAACGAGCGGCTGTTTACCGCACTGGAGGGGGATGCGCTCCTTACAGAAAAATTCAAATTCTTGAACCGTCTGGACAGAAGGACTCTGTTGGTGATTCCGGATGTGAAGCTTGAAGCACAGCCGGATCCACTGCTGTGTCAGCTGCTGGCTGGGGTGAAATGTCGTGTGGTGATTTTGACTCCCGGCAATGTGGATGGCTATGAGGACATATTCCCGGTGATCCGGGTTGGTAGGATGCGGGATGAGCATCTATATGAATTGTTTTTCCACCACTATGCCTGTAACGACGAGTATGAGCGGGCACAGCTGCGAGAGCCGCTGGCACACTTTTTCGATAACATCGGCGGGCACACCAAAACGGTTGAACTGACAGCGTCCGTACTGAATCGGGATCTGCGGATTCCGCCGGAGGAAGTGCCCCACTATCTTTCTATGCAAGGCTCGGATGGCCTGCAGCTGCGGGACCGAATTCTGGGACAGATTGAGAACATTTTTGATGTGGAAATGCTGACGGAGGACGCAGTTACCACGTTGCTGGTGGCGTCCTGTATTGCGGTGCCCAACATTGCGGAAAGCCACTTCTACAAGGTGCTGCAGGAATGCGGTGTGGAACAGCGGCAAATCGTTTCGCAGCTGGACGAGCATCGTTGGCTGGATCTGGATGAGCGAAACCGTACCGTTTCTATTGAGCCTCTTGTGGCGCAGGCGGTGCTTGCCCGTGTTCCGGAGGTCTTTGCAACGGCCAGGATTTGCTTGGACTTTTTGATTTCGCTGTGCGGAAGTGCTTTGGCCCTTTCTGCCTCTGCCGTTTCGGCGTACCGAAATCTGAATAAAATAGGGCGCCTTTTGCGCATCACCGGGTTTGAGGTGGGCGCACAGGTGATCGAACAGTATGTGACGTTTGAAGATACCAACGACACGGAGGGGCTGCAACAGGCGTTGGTGCGCTTTGAAGAACAGTATCCTTTCATCGCATACGAAGAGGACGGCGAGGAAAGCGATTATCAGGCGTTTGAAAACGCTGCGGTAATGTTCATTCGTCCAATACTGCCTGTTTTGAAAATGGAGACCAGTGGGCGGGGTGGATTCTATATGGACTACTCCGCAGTCAGCAACCAGATATTAGCCGGCGAGGCGGCACTGAAGAGTTCCACCATTGAAGAT
The DNA here is from genome assembly GCA_045601985.1 of Lawsonibacter sp. Taxonomy (GTDB): domain Bacteria; phylum Bacillota; class Clostridia; order Oscillospirales; family Oscillospiraceae; genus Lawsonibacter. Next base: position 24,125 of record JAZSAQ010000058.1, read on the forward strand.
GCGCTTGGAATCAGTAAAGAAGAATTTGCAGCATTCCTTACCAGCCTTCGCAACGATGTTGCGACCATGCGGGCAGATGATGAGGAGTCAGAGACTCTTCTGACGATGGAATGTTTGGCCATGATGGATGGTTTCATGGCTCGGGATTTTACGGCCATTGCCACCGGGGCCGAGCGGTTACTTGGGTATATCGGCGACACGCCCGAAGTGCTGTTGCACCAGGAATATATTCCGTTGTTGTTTCCTGTGCTACAAATGTTGGGGCGGTGTTTCCTGGCGTCGGGAACCTACTCGTTTGCAATCCGTTTCTGCGAAAAAATGCTGTCGCTGCCCATGAGTAATGTGCAACGGCTGAGCATCCTTCCGATCTATATTTTTGCTCTGAGAAACAGTGGCGTGCTCTCGCAGGAGTTGCTTGATGCATACCGGGAGCTGCTGGCAGGGTATGACTGCTTTGCGCGGGATGTGTTTGCAAATCGGGAAGATGCTGCCACGGAAAAGAAACAGTTCCTCTTGATGTACGCAGAGGATTTGGCGCAGAGTGGACAGCCGGAAGAAGCGGTTGCACAGTTTGCCACGGCACAGAAAATGACGGAATATTTTCAGCCTGAGGAGGAAGTGGACTGCGCCAAGCAAATTGTGGAAGCGTTTGTCCGCAACGGTGATTTTGACTGTGCGGTGACGTTCATTGACAGGCATTTTCCTGAAGAAATTGCTGCAAAATACCAAAGGGCTGGAGACGAGAGGATTCAGAGCATACTGGCAGACTTTGCGCTTTACCAAACTGTGGGGGAGCGGGACGAATTTGCAGAGGATGCAGACCCCAAAAAGTACGTCAGCTACTATCAAGCGTTTTCACGAAAAAACAACAGCCTGCTGGAACAAAAATATCTTTCTGTTGCCGATGCTGCACTGGATTATGATTTCAGTGATTTGAGCGACGATGAACTTGCTGCCCATGCGGAAACGCTGCGACGGCAGACGCGGCGAAAGACTCCGCTGCAGTTGGCACCGGAGGCGTTTGCTCTTGCGGGGGAGGTGGGTTACCGTGTGCTGGGCTATCGCCCGCATTACGTACAGTTTATGGGCGCTGCCGCTATGGCGGACGGGAAAATTGCGGAAATCCTAAACGGGGAAGGAAAAACCTATACCATCGTGCTGACTGCCTTTTTGCAGTATCTGTTTGGAAGGCAGGTCTTTGTGGTGGATGAGTCCTCCTACCTTACCGAACGCAACTATATGTGGATGCACGGCGTGTACAAACTGCTTGGAGTGCCGGTTTTTTATGCCAACGATTCCCGGCAAATCCCAGCCAGTTCGGATGCAAATGTAACCTATGTGGATTTGACAACGTTGGTGTTTGGTTGCCTAAATTATGAGTTGGAGTATGCCGAACGGGAGAGAGAACTGAGGTTGGATTGCCTCATCATCGATGAGGCCGATACCACCTTGGTGGATATGGCGGCGCAAAATTTTTGGATTTCGGCACGGGAAGACAACGATGTGAATCTGCGCATCTATCAGAGAGCGTGGGACCTTGCTCAGACGGTTTTGCATGACGAACGGTACTACACTTACGAGCGCGGCCGAGTTATACTGCAGCCGGCCATCTATCCCTTGATGGAGCGGTGTTTCTGTGTTTCCTATGCAGATATGTCCAAGTTTGAAACGCTGCAGCAAGCGGAGAGCGCAGTACGCACGGCAATTCTGTGCTGCGGTTATTACGAAAAGGAACGGGATTACTTCATCGTCGAAGGGGTTCCTGTGTGCGAGGACAGACACAAGGGTGTGTTCCGAGCATTTTCTGCCGACTATGACTATTTCCTGTGCAAAGAAAACGGCTTGGATACCACTCGTGTGGAAACGGCACTGACCTCGAAAACGTTGTGCCGGAATTGTACCAGCGTTCGTGATTTGTTCCTCAAATTCAAGACTGTGTGCGGTACCACAGCCACGGCTGTTAGCTTCCGGGAGGAATTCAAGAGCATTTATGACCTGAATTACGTGTGTATTCCGCCTCACAGTCCGTGTGTCCGGCAGGAAAATCAGTCCGGTCTGTATATTTCCAAACGGCTGAAGGTGCAGGCGATTTTGGCTTTGGTGCAGGAAAAGGTGGAAAAGCGGCAGCCGGTTTTGCTGATCACGCAAAGCGTTGCGGAGTCCGAAGAGTTTTCACGCTATTTGAGGCGCACCGGCATAGAACATCTGCTGCTGAATGCGAGAAACGCCTATGCGTTTTCGGATACGCTGGCCAAGGCGGGCACCCCGGGCTCGGTGCTTGTGACCAATGCCTTGGCGGGCAGAGGCGCCGACATTAAGCTGGGCGGCGACCCTGAGCAGATGACTCGTCAGGAACTTGTGGAGCAGGGCGAGGATATCTCCGTACTGAACAACTTTGTGTATTCCGTGGCTACGCCGGAACAAAAGCAGATGCCGCTGTACCGGAAGTACTACAGTATTTTGGAAAAGAACACCAAACTGTGTGCGGCAGATCGGAAAACGGTCATCGAGGCGGGCGGGCTTTGTGTGATTGGAACGTCATTCTTCCCTGAGCCGAGGAACGAGCAGCAGACCATCGGGCGCTGTGCGCGTCAGGGCATGGTGGGCGAAAGTTGGATTTTCCGCTCTCTTGAGGATGACTCGTTACGTGAATTAATTCCTGAGGCGACGATGAGGATGCTTGAGAACCTTGTTGGCGACAGTGACATTGATGTAGTCGAGAGTCCCTTCTTGCTAAGAGCCATCAAAAAGGCGCAGCAGCAGCTTCACACAAATCGGTTTGCCAGTATCCGCAAGCATAACGAAACAGCTTGCCATATTGAAGAAGCGAGAGGGGATTTTGTCGGTAGAGGCCACGCTTTGGTCGACAAAAAGATTGCGGTAGAGGACCTGCTGAAAGAGTGGGCGCACGATAAGAGCGTCTTGCAGGAATTGCAAGTGTTGCAAAGAGGCGGGGTCTGTGGCAATCGGATACTGGCTGAACTTTGGGAGCGTGATACGAGATTGAGGCAGGTGAGGGGGTTCCGTACCGCAGATACCTTGTTTGCCGTAGCTAAGGAAACGGTGGCCAATAGCAAGCTTTCCGCCGGTTTCCTGGGGACGGTGCCCGTTCGTAGTCTGTTGCGTGCTTGGGCGAAATACCTGGATGCTGTTCATTTGATGGACAGTCGCACCGGTGTGCAGGCTCCTGCAACAAAGAAACTTTTGGCAGAAAAGAAGCGTGCGCTTCTTCGCCAACCGGTGGAAGAATTCCTGCAACTGGCAATACACTGGGGTTAAAGCGAGATGTACGAAAGTGCCCGAAATCATCACCATTTCGGGCGCTTCCGTTTCGCAGGCTCCAAACCTGCACGGGCAAAGAAAGAGCGAAACGAGCCTTGCGGCGGAGGGAATTCCTCGTTGACCTGATTGCAGGTTTTGGGATATAATACTTGAAAACGAGAAAGGGGGCTGTCTGCATGGAGCGGCCGCAGATCCTGTGGGTTGCCCGGTCTTACGTGCTGCCGGAGTCCGGCGTCAAAAACCACACACATCCGTATTTTCATATCTTTTACATTGTGTCGGGCAACTGCCGCCTGACTGCCGGCGATCAGGTATATCTGCTGCAGCCGGGGCGCTGCCTGTTGGTCCCCAGCCATCGGGAACATGCGTACTTCAACGAGCATGACACCCTTGTTGAATTCCTTGAAATCAAGTTTTCGTTACCCAACAGCACGTTGAATGAACGGTTGCTTGACAAGGGGGTTCGGGTGTCCGACAGCCCGATGGTGGGTATGCTGTTTGAACAGGTGCTGAAGGAATATTCTGCATTGGGCAGCCTGGCGGATGAGTCGTCCGCCGCCTATCTCTCTGCCATTCTGTATGCTCTTGACGAAAATGAACGTTCTCAAAAGCAGCCGTTCCGCTACGTAGATACGTCCTCTTATTCGGAGCTGACCCAACGGGTTGTGCGCTATTTGGAGGAACATTACGGGGAAGACTTGTCCCTGGACAAGCTTTCTTCCGCCATGGACTATAACAAAAGCTATCTGTGTGTGGCGTTTAAGCGGGATACGCATTTTACGATTTTGGACTGCCTGAACACCATTCGTATCCGCCGGGCGGCCGAACTGTTGGTCTACAGCGAGCACAGCCTGGCGCAGGTGGCGGAGATGTGCGGCTTTGCCTCTGCCAGCAACTTCAACCGGGTTTTCCTGAAATATGTGGGCATTACTCCGGGACAATGCCGCCGGGCATACCCGGCTGATATCCTGTTCGGGGCGGAAGAAAGCGCCACCCCGGTCAGCCCGTTTATGTACAGTGTGCTGGCGCATAAGACCATCACTCCGGAGATGATTCAGGATTTGGATCTGTTCGAGAGCAAACAGTAACAAACCACAAAACGGCTTCCGTCCAATCGGACGGAAGCCGTTTACTTGTTCGCTTGGATTTTAGCTGCACACGCAGCCGCCGCTGGCGTAAATAGTCTGACCGGTCACCCAGCTGGCATCCTCAGTGGCAAGAAAGGCCACCACGGAGGCGATCTCCTCCGGCTCACACATACGCTGGGCAGGAGTGTTGCTGAGTGCCTGAGTCAGCAGCTCCTCACCGATGGCACGCATCATCTCCGTGTCCACGTAGGCCGGCGCCACGCAGTTCATACGCACATTCTTCCGTGCCAGTTCCTTGGCCACGGTTCGGGTAAAGCCCTGCAAGGCGGCCTTGGTAGCGGCGTAGTTGGCCTGGCCGGGGTTGCCCATCAAGGAAGTGGAAGAGATGTTGATGATAGAACCGCTCATCTGGTCACGCATCATGGGCACCACGTACTTGCACGTGTTGTAAACGCCGTTGAGGTTGACGTCGATGACGGCATGCCACTCGTCGTCGGTCATCTTGTGGAAGATGCGGTCGCGGGTAATACCGGCGTTGTTGACCAGCACGTCGATGCGGCCAAAGGCACCCACCACCTGATCAATGGCTTCCTTCACCTGCTGGGAGTCGGCCACGTTGCACTTGACGGCAATGATCTTTTTGCCGGTGGGGTCCAGCTCCTTGGCGGTCTCCTCTGCCAGGTCCAGATTCCACTCCAAAATTGCCACACCGGCGGCCTGTTCGTCCAAAAAACGCTTGGCGATAGCCTTGCCGATGCCCTTGCCGGCACCGGTCACAATACAAAACTTACCTTCCAGGTTTTTCATCTTGTGTTTCCTCCGTTATTCGTAGTCGTAGAAGCCGTGGCCCACTTTGCGGCCCAGCCGGCCTTCCTGCACCATCTTCTCATAAATATCGTACATATCCGGCTTGACCCCGGTCTTTTTGTACTTTTCTTTCATGATGTCAAGTGTCAGATCCACGCCGGTCAGGTCGTTCAGGCGGAAGGGACCCATCTTGTGATTAAAGCCGTACTCCATGGCGATATCCACCTCTTCGCAGGTGCAGTATCCATGCTCCACCAAATACTGTGCCCGCTCGTACAGACCCTCAATCAGGTAGTTGCCGGCAAAGCCGGGGATCTCCTTCTTCTGCCAGATGGGTTTTTTCTCCATCTTCAGGCACAGATCGTAGACGGCCTGTGCGGTCTCTGTGCTGGTGTGGGGGCCCTGCACCACCTCAACGAACTTCATGACCAGAGCGGGGTTGTAGAAGTGCATGTTACAAAGTCTGGCGGGATTCTTCACACAGTCGGCAAAGAGTGAGGACACCATAAAGCTGGAGTTGGTGGCCAAAATCACGTTTTCACCCACAACGGCATCCAGTCGCTTGAAAAAGTCCCGCTTGAGAGCTTCCTCTTCCAGAATACACTCGATGACACAGTCCACATCCTTGACGGCTTCGTTCAGCTCCTTTTTGGTGTGGAACCGGGTGCGAATGTCATCCGCTTGGTCCTGGGTCATACGCCCCTTTGCCACACGGCCGGCCAGATATTCGTCTGCCCACTGCTCCACGTCGGTGAGAACAGGCTCGATCACGTCGTATACCGTGGCCTCCACGCCGTAAACGGCCGCACACATGGCGATCTGACGGCCCATGCGGCCGCCGCCGGCGACACAAAGCTTTTTGATTTCCATATTTGATATCTCCCTTCTTAATCGATGCGCACCGTACCGGATGCTTTCATCTGCTCTATCTGATTCTCGGTATAACCCAGGCTTTTCAGGATTTGGGCGCTGTCGGCACCTGCGCTGGGTGCAGGGACGGTGACGAGCTCGCCCACAGAATCCATCTCGATGGGACTGCGGGGCATCACATCCACGTTGCCGCTGCGGAACTCCACATGCTCCAAATAACCGTTGGCCCACGCCTGCTCGTCGGTGGCGATGTCGGAGAAGTGACCCATGCGGATCATAGGTAGGTCCATCTCCTCAGCACGGGCCAGCCAATGGGCGGCCGGCTGGGTCTTGAACGCCTTTTGCAGTTCGCCGATATAGGCGTAAGCGTTGGCTCGCCGATGCTCCGGGGTATCGAAACGGGGATCTTCCAGCATATCCTCCCGACCCAGCAGTGCATAGAGCTTGGACAGCATGGCGGCACTGTAGCCGGACAGGAACACCCACTCGCCGTCACCGCACTGATATTCGCCGCTGGGATCGGCGCGGCTTTCGCGGTCGGTGGGATAGCCATCGTAACCGAAGGGCGGCTGGGTATAAATGGCCATGGTACCCATGGTGAAGATGGCGGTGTGGTACAGACCCGCCCGGACATAGTCGCCCAGGCCGGTGTCCTTTTTGCGGTACAGAGCAGCGCAAATCTGAGCCAACAGCATATAGCCGGTAATGGTATCGCCCATGCTGTAGGGAGGTTGTACAGGGGTGTAATTCTCTTGCTTCAGGGCCAGATCGCGCAAAAAGCCACTCTTTGCCCAGAACGCACTGGTGTCAAAGGCCGGCTTATCCGCTTCCGGACCTTTCTCTCCGTAACCCAGCAAAATAGCGTAGATCAAACCGGGATACTTGTCCTTGATGTCCTCATACATCAGACCCAGCCGTTTCAAAGCCTTAGGCCGGGTGTTGGTGATGAACACGTCTGCGTCGGCCAGCAGGCGGTGGAGGACCTCCATACCCGCCGGGTCTTTCAGGTTCAGGGCGATGTGTTTTTTGCCTGCGTTGTAGATATCAAAAATGGGGTTCTCATCCTCACAGAAGCGATCCGGATTGTAGGTAAGACCGGTGGCACGCCACGCATCGCCCTCGGGTCGCTCGATCTTGATAACCTCAGCGCCTAAATCGGACAACAGTCGCGCCGAAACAGGTCCGGCCACAAAGGTGGACAGCTCCACGACCCTGATGCCGGCAAGGGGTTTGTTCATAAAACCACTCCTTTGGTTTTTGTATCCCCAATTATAATCAGGCACATGGAAAATGTCAACGCACAAAAACAAATATTTGTAAATTATCAGCCGAAAGCACGCTTGCGCTGCGGAGATTTCTATTTTTGCAAATATTTGTTTAACATTACGATAATTGCTATAAAAACAGGAATGTATTGACAAGCGGATTGTAAGATGATAAGATTTTGCCGTGAAATAAAATGGTACAAACCCAAATATTTTGAAATATGGAGACGATACAAATGCGAAATGTAGTAATTGTGGACGGCGTCCGCACCGGCTTTGGCAAGATGGGCGGCAGCCTGCGCCAGTTTTCCCTGACCGATCTGGCCGCCAAGGCCATTGACGGACTGCTGGACAAGACCCAGCTGCTGGAGCGCGGCGGCAAGGTGGATGGTGTTTATATGGGCAGCGCCCTCCACGACCACGCCACGCTGGCTCCCGCCCGCATGAGTGTGCTGAAGTCCAAGCTGGGCTATGACGTGTGGACCAGTTATGTGGAGCGGCAGTGCGGCTCTGCTATCGATTCTATCAACCACGCCGCTGCTGCCATCATGATCGGCACCGCCGACATTATGATCGCCGGCGGCAGCGAGTCCTACAGCCAGCTGTACAGCAAATTCTCTATGTGTGTAGAACCCTACAAGCTCATCCCCCCTATGCCCATCCCTCAGCAGCTGGCCCCTGTGGCGGAGGACGACTGCGACATGATCACCACCGCCGAGAACGTGGCAAAGATGTACGACATCACCCGTGAGGAGTGCGACGCATTCGCCTACCGCAGCCAGATGCGTGCTGCCGCCGCCACCGAGAAGGGGTACTTCAAGGACGAGATCGTCCCTGTGGTCATCCCCGCCACCCGCAAGACCCCCGAAATCGTCTACGCCTGCGACGAATTCCTGCGCCCCTCCACCACGATGGAGGGTCTTTCCGCCCTGAAGAGCGTGCAGCCCGGCGGCGTGACCACCGCCGGCAATGCCTCCGGCCGCAATGACGGTGCCGCCATGGTGCTGCTCATGACCGAGGAAAAGGCTGCCGAGCTGGGTTACACCCCCTACGCCCGCTTCGTCATGGCGGGCAACGCCGCCCTGGACCCCAAGGTTATGGGCCTTGGCCCCGTCAACGCCAGCCTGGATGCCCTGAAAAAGGCCGGCCTGACCATCGGCGATATCGACGTGTGGGAGTGTAACGAGGCCTTCGCCGCCCAGAATTTGGGCGTTATCCGTGGCCTGGAGCAGGCCACCGGCTGCACCATCGACCAAAATAAGTGGAATCCCAACGGCGGAGCTATCTCCTTCGGCCACCCCAACGGAGCCTCTGGCGGCCGTGTGTGTCAGTTCGCCATGCGTGAGCTGGAGCGCAGCGGCGGCAAGTACGGTCTGTTCACCTCCTGCTGCGGCGGCGGTCTGGGTGTGACCACCATCATCGAAAACCTGCGCCGATAATTCAATACGATAACCAAAAAGGCTTGACCGAACGGTCAAGCCTTTTTTTATAATCCGTCATCCTACCAGCTACTCTTGTTTCCTCCTCCGGCCATGCGATAAGTCTTTCATCTTTTGCTCTGTCTCGTTCAGCTTTGCATTTTTTGCGGAGGCGGGACTGGAACCTGCGACCTCCGGGTTATGAGCAGTAGCCAAAAACCCGCAAACGCCTAGGACATCGAGGCTGGAGTGGGTTTCCCGTGCCGACCAAAGCGACCATACGCCGACGGAAGAGAGAAGGTGCGCGAGGACAAATCTTGCGCAGGTTTACCCAAGAAGCAAGAAAGAAACTGCCCATCCTATTCTCCAAAAGATATTGATTTTGGAGTGCTGGTTGCATATGGGCAAAAGAAAAGACAGGCACCTGTAAAAACAGGTAGCATATTGGCGATTGTTGGTGTAAAATAGTAAATGTGAAAGTGTATCTGCGCGGCGGAACGGTTTCGACCGCCGACACACCTATATACGGAACAGGAGCGATTACTATGATTGCCGGTGAGCTGAAAAACAGAATTGACAGCCTGTGGGATATTTTTGCTGCGGGCGGTTTGGTGAACCCTTTGGACGTGATCGAGCAGATCACCTACCTGATGTTCATCCACGCTCTGGACGAAACGGACAACCTGCGCGCCAAGGAGAGCGCCATGCTGGGTCTGCCCCACAAGAGCATCTTTGCCGAGCAGGTGCAGATCGGTGACCGCACCGTTCCCGGTCAGCAGCTGAAGTGGTCGGTGTTCCGCGATTTCCCTGCCGGGAAGATGTACACCACTGTGCAGGAGTGGGTGTTCCCCTTTATCAAGAACCTGCATGCGGACAAAAACAGCGCCTATTCCAAGTATATGGACGATGCCATTTTCAAGTTGCCTACGCCCCTGCTGCTGGACAAGGTGGTGTCCGCTCTGGACGAAATTTACGAGCAGATGGCGCAGCTTAAGGATGCCGACGTGCGCGGCGATGTGTATGAGTATCTGCTGAACAAAATCAGACAGTCCGGCCTGAACGGCCAGTTCCGCACTCCCCGACATATCATCAAAATGATGGTGGAGCTGATGCAGCCCCGTCCCGACGACGTCATCTGCGACCCGGCCTGCGGTACCAGTGGTTTTTTGGTGGCGGCAGGGGAGTACCTGAAAGCCAACTGCAAGGAAGAGGTCCTCTTCAACCGAGCCAACAAAGACCACTACATGAACCATATGTTCCACGGCTACGATATGGATCGCACCATGCTGCGCATTGGCGCTATGAACATGATGACCCACGGGGTGGACAACCCCTTCATCGAGTACCGGGACAGTCTGTCCGACCAAAACCCGGACAAGGAGAAGTATTCCCTCGTGCTGGCCAATCCCCCGTTCAAGGGCAGTCTGGACTACGATACCGTGTCCGCCGACCTGTTGAAGGTGTGCAAGACCAAGAAAACGGAGCTGCTGTTCCTTGCCCTGTTCCTGCGGATGCTGAAAATCGGCGGTCGTGGTGCGGTCATCGTGCCCGACGGCGTGCTGTTCGGCTCCTCCACCGCCCACAAGGCCATACGCAAGGAGCTGGTGGACGGCAACCGGCTGGAGGCTGTCATTTCTATGCCCAGCGGCGTGTTCAAGCCCTACGCCGGCGTGTCCACCGGTATTCTGATTTTCACCAAGACCGGCCACGGCGGCACGGACAAGGTGTGGTTCTATGATATGACCGCCGACGGCTTCAGCCTGGACGATAAGCGCACCCCCGTGGCGGATAACGATATCCCCGATATCATCGCCCGGTTCCACGACCGAGCCGGCGAGGAGGAACGCCAGCGCACGGACAAGTCCTTCTTCGTCCCCAAGGACGAAATCGTGCAGAACGATTACGATTTGTCCATCAACAAGTACAAAAAGACCGAGTATAAGGCCGTGGCGTACGCCCCGACCTCGGAAATCATGGCCGAACTGCAGCAACTGGAGGCGGAGATCGCTAAGGGGTTGGCGGAGCTGGAGGGGATGCTGTGATGGCGAAGACGATACCATTGGTAGAGTGTTGGGATTTTGTCGGGACGACGCCTAAAGAATACGTGGGCCAAAAGAGATATATCAGTACTGGCGCTTTGGATAAAGACCATATTAACGAGGCTGATGTCGAAATGGTAAGCTTCGAAGGCCGTCCTTCTAGAGCGAACTTGGAAGTTGTTAGCGGAGATATCCTTTTCGCTAAAATGGCTGGCACAGAAAAGACATTTGTGGTTGACGATATTTCTGCTGAAAATATATACTCCACAGGGTTTTGTGCAGTTCGTGCAGACAAAACTAAGATTCTTCCTAAGTGCCTGTATTATTTTTTGTCCAGTTCGTTATTTTTGGAACAGAAAGATAAAAATTCATCAGGAGCCACGCAAAAAGCAATTACAAATGCAGGATTGAAAAAGATTGTAATTAACCTTCCCGAACTAAAAGCGCAACAGATGTTTATTGCGCAAATGGATTTGGTGTTTGGTTTGATTTCTCGCCGCAAGCAGCAGCTTGCCAGCCTGGATGAATTGGTCAAAGCACGATTTGTCGAACTGTTTGGTGACCCAGAAAAAAATACATTTTGCTGGAGAGAGCAACCGCTGTCAGAACACCTGAATGTTATTGGTGGTTATGCTTTTAAAAGCGAGCAATTTTCTGAAGAAGGCATTCCTGTTTTAAGAATCGGAAACATTAACTCTGGATTTTTCAAACCTGTTAATTTGGTTTATTGGGAAGATGATGACGCACTAAGCAGATATAAAATGTATCCAGGGGATTTGGTTATGTCTCTTACTGGAACGGTTGGAAAAGACGACTACGGTAATGTTTGCATACTTGGAAACGATTATGCTGAGTATTATCTAAACCAGCGAAATGCGAAACTTGAATTGCAAGATACAATGAACAAATATTATCTGTCTATGCTATTGAAGTTTGAACCAATTAAAAAGAAATTAACGGGCATTAGCAGAGGCGTGCGACAGGCAAATATTTCAAATAAAGATATTCTAAATCTGTCAGTTCCAATTCCACCAATCGAACTGCAAAATCAGTTTGCAGCCTTTGTTGAACAGACCGACAAATCAAAATTGGCCATCCAGCGCAGTTTGGACAAGCTGGAAACCCTCAAAAAAGCCTTGATGCAGAAATACTTTGGGTGAGAAAATGAGCAAAGATAAAATGATTCGTAGACTAATAAAAGCCCGTGATATTCAGGTGCGTAAAGCTGCACTTAAACTGGAAAATTTGCGGTGGATAATTGGTATTGCTGTTTTGACAGTTGTCCTGTTGGGGGCATCCTTTTTTGTGCGAAATTGTTGTGAATGGCTGTGCAATGTTTTGATTTCTGCCGGTTGTGGGTGCGTTACCGGACTGGTGTTTTACTTCTTGTCCAATATTAGAAACAACAAGGTTGTAGTTCTCCAAAAAGAGTATGATGTGCTTAAAAGCACACTGGATATTCTGTGGAAAGTCAAAGGGTATGGCAGTTACTATGATTCGCCTATGCTAAGAAACATTAGGAAAAGAGATGTCACAGAAGATGGGTGCCAAGTGAGAATTCTGTTGGATGATCTTTTGGAAGCGAGGCGAAGAGTTCCAAGAGAAGTGTATGATGTTGTTGTTTCGTTGGGGTTCGACCCTTTAGATGAAGATAACGTAACTGCATACAAAGATAGTATCGATGCAGCAAACAGCGAGGTTGAAATAGAACAGTGTCTAATCAAGATAAGGAAAGATTTGATGCCTGCAATAGACGAGATTACATTGCTGTTTTGGGAGCGCCGTGACCAGCTTATGGTAATGGGAAAACACTTTTTTTGAACAGATTAGAAAGGAGAAAACAAAAATGGCTGATATTATTAGACAGAATTGGAATTTGATAATAGATGTGTTGTTGGTGGTTGTGGGGCTGTCCGCATTTGTGATTTATTGTGCACAAAGAAGAACAATCGTCTATTCTGCGGGGACTATGATTGTTGGGCAAGTCAAATTAATTGAACAAAATATTCAATCGCTAAAGGAAAACAACCAGTTGGGGAACATAGCGGTATATCATTCGAAACCCATAATCAAAGAAAATATGTGGGAACAGTACAAACACCTTTTTGCGAAAGGATTGACTGGAGCTGAATACGAATTAGTTCAGCATTTTTTTGATCATGCGGAACAATTGGAACGCGCACGATTAGATATTATCAGCACAATTGTAAATGGTTGGAAGGACAAATCTTCGGTGGAACATCAAGTGGTCGCTCAAATGTTGACTGGTGGAGCAACGAATGAACAGATAGACACATTTCGAATGCAATATAGGCCATTGGACATGGTGTTTACTCCAAATATTGCCATTGAGGCACTTACAAAAAGTTTGGATACATTTTCTGCGCTTGTGGGAACTACGGCATTTGCAAAACTTGCAAAGCGGTCTTATAGCAAGTAAAAACTGTTTTGCATGAGGTGATAGTATGACCAACTTCGACTTTTTAACCTCCGACCCACAATTTGATACCTTCTCCTCCGTGGCGGTGTCCGCCGAGCGGATTCTACATATCGACCCGGCGGCCTGCGTGATCAACTGCCGCCGCGCTATGGAATTTGCCGTGAAGTGGATGTATTCCGTGGACGACAGCCTCACTATGCCCTTTGACGACCGGCTGGTGGCGCTGATGGACAGCGAGGACTTCCGTGACCTTGTGCCGGAGGACGTGTGGAAGCGGATGAAGCTGATCCGCATTTTGGGCAACAACGCCGCCCACACGGGGAAGAAGATGAGTCCGGAGCAGGCGAAGCTGTGCCTGGAAAACCTCTACGTCTTTTTGGACTTTGTGGCCTGCTGTTACGGCAAGGACTACGAGCAGGGCAGCTTCAATGCCGCCCTGCTGGGCGGCAACGAGGCGGAGGACGTGGCTGCCCAGCCTGTGCCGGCACAGACCGAGGAGGATTTGGAACTTGCCCGGCTGATGGAGGAAAACGCCGCTCTGCGTCAGCAGCTGACCGCCCGCCGTGAGGAGCAGCAGCAGACCTACGTGCCCCGGCCGCTGGATCTGTCCGAATTTAAGACGCGTAAAATTTACATTGACGCTATGCTGCTGGATGCCGGCTGGACGGAGGGCAAGGACTGGCTCAACGAGGTGGAACTGCCCGGTATGCCCAACCGCAGCGAGGTGGGCTTTGCCGACTATGTGCTGTACGGCGACGATGGCAGACCCCTTGCGGTGGTGGAGGCCAAGCGCACCTGCGTGGACGTGTCCAAGGGCAGACAGCAGGCCAAGCTGTACGCTGACCTGCTGGAGCAGAAGTATCACCGCCGCCCGGTGGTGTTCCTGACCAACGGCTTTACCACCCACATTGACGACGGCGCCTACCCCGAGCGCAAGGTGGCGGCCATCTACTCCAAACGGGATTTGGAGCGGATGTTCAATCTGCGGACGATGCGGACAAGCCTTGCTCACGTGAGTGTGAACCGGGACATTGCCGGCCGCTATTACCAGGAGGGTGCCATCAAAGCCGTGTGCGACAGCCTTGACCGCCGCAACCGCCGCAAGGCGCTGCTGGTGATGGCTACCGGCTCCGGCAAGACAAGAACGGTGATTGCCCTGTGCGACGTGCTGCTGCGCCACGGTTGGGTGAAGAACATTCTGTTTTTGGCCGATCGCAATTCGCTGGTGACCCAGGCAAAGCGCTCTTTCGTGAATCTGCTGCCTGACCTGTCGGTGACCAATCTGTGCGAGGAGAAGGACAACCTGACGGCGCATTGCGTGTTCTCCACCTATCAGACCATGATGCACTGCATTGATGAGCTGAAGGACGAACAGGGCAAGCTGTTTACCTGCGGTCACTTCGACCTTGTAATCGCAGACGAGGCGCACCGCTCCATCTACAACAAGTATCGGGATATTTTCCACTATTTCGATGCGCCGCTGGTGGGTCTGACCGCTACGCCCAAGGACGAGATCGACAAGAACACCTATGAGGTGTTTGAACTGGGCAACGGAATGCCCACCTATGGCTACGATTTGGCGCAGGCGGTGCAGGATGGGTATTTGGTGGATTACATGAGTGTGGAGACCACGCTGAAGTTTATCCAGCAGGGCATTGTGTACGATGAGCTGTCCGAGGCGGACAAGGCGGCCTATGAGGACACCTTTGAGGATGAGAATGGCGAGCTGCCTGACCACATCAATTCCTCGGCGCTGAACGAGTGGGTATTCAACCGGGACACCATCCGCGAGGTGCTGCACGTGCTGATGACTCACGGTCTGAAGGTGGACTACGGCGAGAAGCTGGGCAAGACCATTATCTTTGCCAAAAACCACGCCCACGCGGAGAAGATTTACGAGATTTTCAATGAGGAGTACCCCCATCTGCCGGGGTATGCCAAGGTGATCGACAACCACATCAACTACGCCCAGAGCGCCATTGACGAGTTCTCCGACCCCAAGAAGCTGCCCCAAATCGCCATTTCGGTGGATATGCTGGACACCGGCATCGATGTGCCGGAGGTGCTGAACTTGGTGTTCTTTAAGAAGGTGATGAGCAAGGCGAAGTTCTGGCAGATGATTGGCCGTGGCACGCGCCTGTGTCCGGGGTTGATGGATGGCGCAGACAAGAATAAGTTCTACATCTTTGATTTCTGCGGGAATTTTGAGTTTTTCCGCATGAACAAGGAACGGCCCACCACTACACAGCTTGCACTGCAGGGAGCGATTTTCAGCCTGAAGGCGCAGATGGCGTTCAAGCTGCAGGCCTTGGAGTGGCAGACGCCGGAACTAATAGAGTTTCGCAAGGCGCTGGTGGAGGACTTGGTGGCCAAGGTGCGCCAACTCAACCGGGACAACTTTGCGGTGCGGCAGCACTTGAAGTTTGTGGAACTGTACTCCAACCCGGACAACTATGCGGCGTTGAGCTATGAGGATACGCTGACCATTGCCGACGAGCTTGCTCCGCTGGTTACACCGGATGAGGATGACCCCAAGGCGGTGCGGTTCGATGCGCTGATGTACGGCATTGAGCTTGCTTATCTCGTAGGGCAGAAGCATTCCCGGGCGCGCAATGATTTATATAAGAAAGTCCGGGGGGTTGCCGATGTGGCCAATATTCCGGAGATTATGGCGCAGAAAGAACTTTTGGAGAAAATCCTGCACACGGATTACCTGGAGCGGGCCGGTATCAACGAGTTTGAGCATATTCGGGAAAGTTTGCGCAATTTGGTGAAGTACATTCGGGGCGGACAGCCGATTTATACGACCAATTTTGATGATGAGATTTTGACTATGGAGTGGAATGAGGCTGAATTGGACACCGGAGAACTGGAAAATTACCGGGCCAAGGCAGAGTTCTACGTGCGGCAGCATCAGAATGAGACGGCCATTGCCAAACTGAAGAGCAACCAACCGTTGGATGAGAGCGATGTGCTGGCTTTGGAGAAAATCTTGTGGAGTGAGGCCGGCAGCAAGGCGGACTACGAAGCGGAGATCGGCAGCAAGCCTTTGGGTGAGTTTGTGCGTGAAATCGTGGGACTTGATATGGCGGCGGCCAAAGAAGCCTTTGCGGAGTATCTCAATAGCGCCAGCCTGGACAGCCGACAGATTTATTTCGTCAATCAGATTGTGGAGTACATTGTACGAAACGGCGTGATGAAGGACCTGTCTGTCTTGCAGGAGGCTCCGTTCACCGACCGGGGCAGCATTGTGGAGATTTTTACGGATACAACACTGTGGTTTGGGATTAAGGCGATTATTGACCGCATCAATGCCAATGCCACGGTTGCGTGAGAATTTTAGAAGGGCTACATATGGATATTAATGAGGCGAAAGAAATGCTGTATGCTCTCGCGGATGGTGTAAATCCGGTTACCGCGGTATTTGTGGAGCGGGGCAATGAGCCGCTGCGTGGCACCTTCAGCCTGAAGGTAATCAACAGCATCACCGTCGATGGACAGAAAGTGGACATCTGCCGCTGGGTCTGAACCCCCTTCGAGGACTAAACGAATCAAACAGATAAAAAAGCACCCTGCAGGCAACGCCTGCAGGGTGCTTTTTTAATCGGTGCGGATGGAGAGCGGCTGTCCTTTTTGATATTCGATGGTATAGCGGTGGCCCCGGAACCACAGGTTGGACAGCTTGAAGAAGGCCCAATCCTCCGGGACGTTGGGTTCCAAAACCAGCGCATCCTGGTCGGTACGCACACCCACCAGACCGGTGATGACCAGGTCGCAGAAGGTGGAGTGGTTGTAGTAGCGGCCACGCTCGGCAGGAGGCTTTTGGCGCGCCTCCAGCCAGGTACGGGACGTCCACTCGCCGGTGAAGGGGTGCTGCACCTCGTCCAGCCAGGGGATGGTCTGCCCCTGCCCGTCGGTGAGGGCGTGGCTTTGGGCGTACTGCCGCAGAAGGGAAACGAACAGGTCGCGGTAGGGTTGCCCGGCGCCGTAGTGGGTGATGCAGTTGCGCAGGGCGGTCAGGGTCTGGGCCGTGGCGAAGGGCCACACGTAGCCGTTCCACAGGCACATATGGTCGGCCTCGTAAAGGAAACGGGGGTGGGAGCGGTCGGCGGTGGTCAGGCCGTAAGGGGCGCGGAACACGGACTCGTCCGCAAGCAGGTCAAAGGCGGCATCGTCCCGATGCTCCGGGATTTGAAACATCCAGGGGATGTAACCAAGCAGTTCCCGAACGGGGAGCCGGTCAAAGGCGTCGGCCAGGTCCTCCCGGGTGGAGTGGAAGGCGCGGTAGAACCCGTCTTTATAGAGGCTTTGGTTAATCAAACGGCGCAGTTTGTCGGCTTTTTGGCGGTATTCCTGCGCGATTTGTTCGTTTCCAACTTGTTCGGCCAGTTGGGCGATGGCAAGCCGGTCGGCGTACATATAGCTGTTCAGGGTGGGGCGGAAGCCCTTGGTTTCCACAAGGCCGTCCCGGCCGCTGATGGAGTATTCCATGCCGTCGGGCAGGTCTTTCGACCAGAACAAGCCGTTGGGCAGCAGGTGTTTTTGCTCCCAAATTTCGTGATAGTGGCAGGCCTGGGTCAGGATGCGCTCCGGGTTGGAGGGGAGGCCGGCCACCCGGTAGAAGTCCAGCAGGGCAGCAATGAGCCAGGTGCTGTATTGGTGGGCCTTTACGTCCTCCTGTCCGCTCAACAGCAGGTCGGCGTAGCGGTCCAGATATTGGTGAGAATGGCGGAGCCAGCGACCCTCGGCAATATGGTGACCGGCGGAGGCGTTGATAATGTTGTGACGGGCGGACCAATGAACCTGTGGCAGGAATTCGGAAATCATAAAACCGTCGGCGGTGTTGCGGATATGCTTGCGGAAGGTCCACCAGCGGAAGTAATAGGTGCGCTCGATATCCTTGTCGGGGCACTCGAAAACGGGAATTTCCTCTCTCATCCATTGGGCGGCGTGGGCGTTGTCGATGTGGTTGACGTACCGCTCGTTATCGGTGGCGTTGAATTGAGCCACATATTGGTCGATGATGTCCATAGGGGCACCTCCTGTCGGTTGATGGAATCTATTATAGCACGTTTGCGGAAAAATAGGGGGAGAATTTGAAAAAAGCCAACCCTCGCAAGAGGGTTGGTTTTTCTTACAATAGCGCATTCAGCGCGGTCATGGTTTCCGCTGTGGGTTCGGGTGTGTCGGCCGGAGGGAAGGGGAGGGACATAGCCTCGTACTTGGTGGAGCACAGCTTGCGGAAGGGGAGCAGTTCCACCTTGTCCACGCAGGGGTGGGAATCCCGGAGGGTTGCAAGGGCGCGAATGTTCTCCGCGCTGTCGTTCAGGTCGGGAATGATGACCTGACGCAGGGTGGTGGGGATGCTGCGCCCGTTCAGTACGGCAAGGAAATCCAGTACGGGGGACAGGGAACAGCCGACGTGCTCACGGTAGTCAGCGTCGTTGGTGTACTTTACGTCCAGCAGCACCCGGTCGGTACAGTCCAGCAGGCGTAGCACATCGTTGTTCATCACGCAGCCGGAGGTATCCAGACAGGTGTGGATGCCCTGCGCTTTGCACAGGGTAAACAGTTCGGCAACCTCGGCGGCCTGCATCAGCGGCTCGCCGCCGGAGACGGTAATGCCGCCCTCGGCGCCGAAATACTCCTTGTACCGTGCGGCACGGCGGGAAAGCTCCCCAGGAGATACTTCCTGTCCTGCGTCAAAGGCCCAGGTGTCGGGGTTGTGACAGCATTTGCACCGCAGGGGACAGCCTTGGGCGAAGACCACGAACCGCACGCCGGGGCCGTCCAAAGTCCCAAGGGACTGGATGGAGTGTATTCGCATTACATCGCCTCGTGGAAGGTGCGGCTGATGACCTCACGCTGCTGCTCACGGGACAGCTTGTTGAAGTTGACCGCATAGCCGGACACACGAATGGTCAGGTTGGGATAGTCCTCAGGGTTCTCGTAGGCACGAAGCAGAGTTTCCCGGTTCATGACGTTGACGTTGATGTGGTGGGCCTTCTTGGCAAAGTAGCCGTCCAGGACGGACACCAGATTGGACTTGCGCTCGTCGTCGGTTTTGCCCAGCGTCTCCGGGGTGATGGAGAAGGTGTTGGACACGCCGTCACGGCAGTCGTCATAGCTGATTTTGGCCACGGAGTTCAAGGAGGCCAGTGCACCGTTTTCCTCCCGGTTGTGCATGGGGTTGGCGCCGGGGGCGAAGGGCTCTGCTGCACCACGGCCGTCGGGGGTAGCGCCGGTGTTCTTGCCGTACATCACGTTGGAGGTGATGGTCAGGATGGACAGGGTATGGGTGGCGTTGCGGTAGGTGGGGGTCTTGCGCAGCTCGGTAATGACCTTGTGTGTCAGCTCCTTGGCCAGCAGGTCAACACGGTCGTCGTCGTTGCCGAACTTGGGGAAGTCGCCCACGGTCTCAAAGTCCTCAATAAAGCCGTCGGCGTTGCGGATGGGACGCACTTTGGCGTGACGGATGGCGGACAGAGAGTCGGTCACTACGGACAGGCCGGCAATGCCGAAGGCCATGAGCCGTTCCACTTCGGTGTCGTGGAGGGCCATCTGGGTCTTTTCGTAGGCATATTTATCATGCATATAGTGGATGACATTCATGGTGTTGACGTACAGACGCATGAGCCATGCGATGTAGGAGTCAAAACGCTGCATGACGGCATCGAAGTCCAGCTCGTCGCCATCCATCACGCCCATCTGGGGACCCAGATGCATGGCGCTGGGCACGTCGTAACCGCCGTTCAGGGCGATGAGCAGGAGCTTGGCAAGGTTGCAGCGGGCGCCGAAGAACTGCATCTGCTTGCCCACCTTCATGGCGGACACGCAGCAGGCGATGGCGTAGTCGTCACCGTATTCGGGACGCATGATGTCGTCGTTCTCGTACTGGATGGAGTCGGTATCGATGGATACCTTGGCACAGAAGCGCTTGAATGCCTCGGGCAGGGCGGTGGACCACAGAATGGTGATGTTGGGCTCGGGGGCAGGACCCAGGGTGTACAGGGTGTTCAGGAAGCGGAAACTGCTCTTGGTGACCAGGCTGCGACCGTCCTCGCCCATGCCGCCAACGGCTTCGGTGATCCACATGGGGTCGCCGCCGAACAGCTCGTTATACTCGGCGGTGCGCAGGTGCCGGGCGATGCGCAGCTTGATAACAAAGTCGTCCATCAGTTCCTGAGCGCCGGCCTCGGTCAGAATGCCGCGCTGAATATCACGCTCGATGTAGATGTCGAAGAAGGTGCTCACACGGCCGAGGGACATGGCAGCACCA
The DNA here is from genome assembly GCA_045601985.1 of Lawsonibacter sp. GTDB lineage: Bacteria > Bacillota > Clostridia > Oscillospirales > Oscillospiraceae > Lawsonibacter. Next base: position 44,613 of record JAZSAQ010000058.1, read on the forward strand.
TTCTGCTCCTTGATGGAGGCCAGATAGGCAAAATAGGTCCACTGGATGGCCTCACGGGCGTCCTTGGCGGGCTGGGAGATATCGCAGCCGTACATGGCGGCCATTTCCTTCATAAAGCCCAGGAAGGCAATCTGCTGGTACAGCTCCTCACAGGCACGGGCCACGTCGGCGGAGAAGTCCTGCTGACCCATTGCAGCCTTGTCTGCCTGCTTCATTTCAATCAGGCGGTCAACACCGTACAGAGCCACCCGGCGGTAGTCACCGATGATGCGGCCACGGCCATAGGCATCGGGCAGACCGGTGATGACGTGGCTGCTGCGGGCGGCACGCATCTCGTCGGTGTAGACACGGAATACGCCGGTGTTGTGGGTGGTGCGGAACTTAAATTCCTCCTCCACCTTGTCACTGAGCTGATAGCCGTAGGCCTTGCACGCCTGACGAGCCATGCGGATGCCGCCGAAGGGGTTGACGCCCCGCTTCAGGGGAGCATCGGTCTGCATGCCCACGATGAGCTCGTTGTCCTTGTCGATGTAGCCGGGGGCAAAGCTGGTCAGGGAGGACACGGTCTCGGTGTCAATGTCCAGCACGCCACCCTTGGCCCGCTCCTGACGGAACAGTTCACGAACCTTGGACATGAGTGCCTCGGTGCGGTCGGTGGCGCCGGCCAAAAATGCCTCGTCCCCGTGGTATTCCCGATAGTTGGTCTGGATAAAGTTGCGGACGTTGATCTCGTCCTGCCAGACTCCGCTGCAAAAACCGTTCCAGTTTTCGTGTGTCATAATAAATTCCTCCAAAAAACAAAAAAGGGCAAATCAGTTATCAAACTGACTTGCCCAGACGGTCGGCTGCTTTGCCTTTTGCATTCCCCCGCGGTTGCCCGCTGATCCGTCAGTCATGCAAAGGTTTTCTTTTTGTGTGATTATTCTATCCTATTCGCCCGGTTCTGTCAATCGGGAAGAATGCACAAAAATAAAGGGCGGACTGCCGTCTGCTTGCAATCGGCGTCGGGGGAGGGTATAATGTGGTACAGGAAATTACACGAAACGGAGGAGTTGCCGTGAACAATATTCCCGGCCATGTCCGCCCCGGCGGGACGTCCTACGTTAGCCCCGAGGACATCATCTACTGCACCGACGGAAAGCTTCGTTGGGTGCATGAGATCGACCAGTGCAAGTGCCCCACCGTACTGCTTACACTCCTTTGGAAGTACGTGGCGGTAGCTTTGCTTGTGGGGGCGCTGTTCCTGCGCTTGCCGCCGGAGTCCAACGTTTTTGACCTTATTGTGGCTCAGCTGACCCTGATCGGTGTGGCTGTGGCGCTGGCATTGGTGATGTTTGGGGTACGTCTGCTGGAAACCGGACGATATGTCTGTCTGGTGTATGCGCTGGACGAAGAGACGGTCTCCTGCCAACAGGTCAAGGGGAAGGTTAACAAGGAAAAGGTCACTCACGCCTTTGCTGTGTGGGTCGGAGGACAGAGCCAACCGGCGGTGCGGGTCAGCTCCATGCGTGAGGTGCCTCTGTGTGCCGTGCGTGCCATCGTTCCCGACTTCAAGCGCAGTCGAATCAAACTGCGTGGGAAGAGATCCCTTGCCATCAGCACCGAACCCCGGCAGTTCCAGGTTGTACTGGATCATTTGAGGCGAAGTTGTCCAATCGAAGAATAAGAAAAATCACCCGGTCGTGCGACCGGGTGATTTTTTATTATCACAAGAGCAAATGAATGATTGCGAAAGAAAAGATAAGGCGCAGCTTATGATTTGAGCAGAATAAACAGGGGGTCTTTGCAGGAAAAGACACTTGAGCCGTGCAGGGTCAAACCCCTATAATATAAACATCAAAACAACGAAACCGGGGAGCATGGAGTCCCTGGCCGGGAGGAAAAACCATGAGCGAGAACAGAAAACCCCTTGAGGGCATTCGACTGATCGAACTGGCCAACTACGTGGCCGCCCCCATTGTGGGGCGCATAGCCGCCGACCTGGGTGCGGAGGTCATCAAAATCGAGGGTCGCGGCGGTGACACGTGGCGGGTGACCGGCTTGAACCACACCCATTCCGAACCCACCGAGAACCCTGTGTTCGACGTGTTTAACGTGGGCAAGAAGTCCCTGTCTTTGAACATGAAGACCAAAGAGGGCATGGAGATCTTCTTCAAGCTGCTGGAGGGAGCAGACATCCTGCTGACCAACACTCGGAATCAATCTTTGGTTAAGCTGGGCGTGGACTACGAGTCCATCAAGGATCGGTTTCCCCGGCTGATTTACGCCACCCTTACCGGCTTTGGCTATGAGGGACCCGATCGTAACGCCCCCGGCTTTGACAACATTGCCTTTTGGGCTCGTTCCGGTTTCTCTGCCGACATGTCCATCGAGGGCCCTGGCAGCTATCCTGTCAACTCCCGGCTTGCCATGGGCGACATTCTATCCGGCACTACGCTGTTCGGCGGTGTGATGACCGCACTTTACCAGCGGGAAAAGACGGGCAAGGGCGACTTTGTCACCATGTCCCTCTACAACGCCGGTATCTGGATGATGGGCGGCTGTCTGATGGCCACGCAAGAGCCTTACTGCCACCCCTTTCCCGAAACACGCAACTTCGGCACGGCAACCAACCTGTCCTACCGCTGCGCAGATGGGGAGTGGCTGCGCTGCACCATCTTCGAGTACGGCCGCTATGCCGACAAGTTCTTCGATGCTCTTGGCGTGACCGAACAGGTCGCTGCGTTCGGCGTGCACGATATGGCCAGTATGGTGGCACACGCAAACGAACTGGTCCCCCTGTTTGAGCAAGTGTTTATCACCAAGCCCTCCGATGAGTGGCTGCGCATTTTCAGCGAGCTGGACATCGTGGCCGGTCGCCTGAGCCACGTGCGTGACGTGCTGAAGGACGAGCAGGCCTGGGCCAACGAATATCTGCAGAAGTATCACTGCGTCAATGGGGTGGAACGGGTGTTGCCCACCGTTCCCGTGCGCCTTGGCTCCCAGGGTGCGCTGAAGTTCGGCGAGCCCTTTATGTGCGGTGACCACAACCGTCAGGTGCTGATGGAACTCGGGTATTCCGGGGAAGAAATCGACGCCATCATCGCCGCCGGCGCATTGAGCTGAAAAACGCCCCGCAGGACGTGCCTGCAGGGCGAATGAGAAACGTTATGCTTGCTTGTTCCAGTAGCCGGCGCAGAAGTCCCGGAAGCGGAGTGCTGCTTTGGACAAGTACTTCTTTGGGTTCCAGAACAGAGCCATTTCCCGGTGGGAAAACTCGTCGGCGATGGGGACGTAGCAGTTGGGCTTGAGCATATCCACCTCATAGGCGGAGGCGGAGGTCAGCGCTACGCCGAACTCTGCGTCGATCAATGCCGCACGGATGGAGGCATCGCACTCCAGCACCCGGTGGATGCTCACGTCGGCACGGCGGAACAACTCTGAGCAGTAGGTGCGCCACGGCGTGCCCTCGGGCAGGTCGATGTACGGTTCGTCCGCCAGCTCACGCAGCCACACGATGTCCCGGTCCGCCAGTCGATGTCCTTTAGGGACACACAGATACACCCGGTCGGTTTTCAGCACCAGATGCTCAAAGGCCGGGTCGGTCACCTCGTCCACGCCGGCGATGACGAAGTCGGTCTTCATGGAACGAAGGGAATCGGTCAGGCCGTCCAGCGTCTGGCTGTACTGCTTGATGGAGTACTCCGGACACTGATGCCGGAAGTCCCGGATCATGTGCATCCACACTTGTGGAGAGCCAACGGTCAGGCTGACCTGATGCTCTGCGCCCTCGGTGAAATCCTGAAGGGCGGCACGACCGTTGTCCAATGCGGCGAAGACATCGTTGACGTACTGCAGATAGATGCGTCCGGCCTGATTGAGACGGATGGAGCGTTTGGAACGGTCAAACAGCTGCACGCCAAGCTCCCGTTCCAGCCCGATGATCATGCTGCTCAGGGCGGTTTGGGAGATGTAAAGTTCTTTGGCGGTCTGGGTGATATGCTCGGTAGCGGCCAATTTGCGGAAGTAGTCCAACTGAAGCAACGTGATCATTGGGGGCCTCCATAAGTTTAATCTGATACAACGCAACCGAATTATAAGTTACACATTCGATTTTGTCAACAAATGACCACACTTTACCGGAAAGAGAGGGAACTGCAGTGCGAGATGCAGTTATTACCAATTGCGTACGAACCGCCATCGGCAAAATGAACGGCGCTTTGAGCGAGTATGACGAGCAGGAGCTGGCCGCCATTGTGATGCGGGAGGTTTTGGACCGTTCCGGAATTGCTCCGGAGCAGGTGGACGAGGTGATCTTCGGCCACGCCAAGATGAATACCTATCCCATGAATCTGGCCCGCTACGGTTGGCTGGAGGCGGGGCTGCCCAACCATGTGCCCGGCTATACCCTGCACAGAGCCTGTTCCTCCGGCTCGCAGGCCATCTATGATGCCAGCCAGATCATCGCCTGCGGCGATGCAGATATTATTTTGGCCGGCGGTGCCGAGAACATGACCAAGTCCTGCTACTATCTGCGTGGCGTCCGGAACGGCTTGGGCACCAAGAATGTGACCATTCAGGACAATATTTTGGAGGGCTCTGCCGGCAACTCACCCGAGGAGTTGTTCGGCGTGCTGCCCATGGGTATGACCGCCGAGAACGTGGCTGAGCTGTACGGCATCGAACGGGAAATTCAGGACAAATTTGCCCTCGGCAGTCAGGAACGAGCCCGCCGTGCCATTGATGAGGGTAGGTTCAAAGAGCAAATCGTCCCCGTGGACGGTTTCGATACCGACGAGCATCCCCGTTCCACCACCTACGAAAAGCTGTCCGCAATGAAGCCGGCCTTCAAGAAAGATGGCACGGTTACCGCCGGCAATGCCTCCGGCCGCAACGACGGCGCTAGCGCCGTGCTGGTCATGAGCCGGGATAAGGCGGATGAGCTGGGTTATGACTACTACCTGCGCCACGTGTCCTCCGCTGTAGCGGCGCTGGAACCCAAAATCATGGGTGTGGGACCCATTGAGGCCTCCCGTGAGGCTCTTGAGAAAGCGGGGCTGACCATCGAGGACATCGGCCTGATTGAGCTGAACGAGGCCTTTGCCGCACAGGCTGTGGCGGTGATGCGTGAGTGGGTCAAGTGGTCGGATACCGAGACCTTTGACACCATCTGGGAGCGCACCAATGTCAACGGAAGCGGCATTTCCCTGGGGCATCCCCTGGCCGCCACCGGCGGCATCCTGACCACCAAGCTGTTCTATGAGCTGAAGCGCCGACCGCATGTGCGCTACGCCATGGTCACCATGTGCATTGGCGGCGGCATGGGCTTTGCTTCCATCTTTGAGGCGTGCAGAAAGGACGGTGGACGGACATGAAACGAGTGATCATCGCCGACAGCGTCCGTACTGCCTGGGGCAAACCGGGCGGGGGACTGGCAACCTTTATTTCTTCCGATATTTCCGCAAACCTCCTGTGCGAGCTGATAGCTCGCACAGGAGTGGAGCCTGCCGCCGTGGATCAGGTGGTCTTCGGGCAGGCACATCCCTCAACCATGCCCAGCAACATCGCCCACTATGCGTGGCTGAAGGCGGAACTGCCCGTGGAGGTTCCCGGCTACACGGTGCAGAGCTGCAGCGGCTCCGCCCTGCAGGCGCTGCGCAGCTGCTACTACCTTATCGCCACCGGAAACGAGGACATCTGTGTGGCCGGCGGTGCAGACAGCTATTCAGCCGCCCCCTTCGTGCTGCGTGACGTGCGCAATCACTTCCATCCCGAACATCGCACGTTCATCGATTCCATTGAGGAGGCCGAGCAGTACACTCAGCCCAGCCCCATGTCCCGTGAGAAACAGTATGAACTGGCACACGGCAAGGGGATGAGCGATGAGGCGATGGCTTTTGCAAAGGAGAGCATTGCCAAGGCGCAGGTGGCGGACAATGCCGGGCAGATTCTGCCCATTTCCTATGAGGTGCGCAAGAAGGGCACGGTTACCGTGGACACTGACGAGTGGCTGACCGCAGCCAATGAGGAGAATCTGCTGTCTCCCTATGCCGACGGCGCCGCCGTCACCCTGTTGATGAGCGAGGATAAGGCGAAGGAACTGGGCATCGGGGCGAAAGCGGCCATCTCCGGTTTTGCAGTGGCTGGCTGCGACCCCGAGAAGCCCCATTTGGCCGGTATTCGGGCGGCGGAAAAGCTGCTGGGCAACAACGGCCTGACCATGGCGGATATTGCTGTGATCGAAATTATGGAAAACAGCGCACAGGATGTGCTGGATATCGCCAAGACTCTGGGCGGAAACCCAAAGGTCAACCCAATGGGCGGCGCACTGGCTCGCGGCAAGAACGATGGTGCCGAGGGCATTGCCATGCTGATGCGGCTGACCGACAGCCTGCAGGCGGGGGAGAGGGGCGTGCTGTGCGCCTATACCGCCGGCGGACAGGCTGTGGCCGTATTAATTGAGAAATAGGAGGACGAGGTGTCGATTATGAAAAAATGTACTGTCATCGGCGGCGGCGCCATGGGGCGTCAGATCGCTCTGAATACCGCCATCCACGGCTACGAGGTGGCGGTGTGCGAGAGTTTTCCTACCGCACTGGAGAGTCTGGAAAACTGGAAGGAGACCTATCTGGCCGGTCGTGTGGAAAAGGGACGCATGACACAGGAACAGGTGGACGCCGTCAAGGCACGTTTCACCGTCACCGCCGATCTGGAGGCGGCCTGCAGGGACACCGACATCGTCATTGAGGCCATTATCGAGGATAAGCAGGCCAAGCTGGATCTGCTGGGCGAGGTGAGCCGGTTGGTGCGTGCGGATACCATCATAGCTACCAACTCCAGTTACATGGTGTCCTCCACCTTTGCCGGTGTGGTTGACCACCCTGAACGGCTTGCAAATCTGCACTACTTTATGCCCGCTTTGGTAATGAAGCTGGTTGAGGTGGTCAAGGGTGAGCATACCGCACAGGAAACCGTGGATAAGCTGATGTCCTTCGCCAGGGAGACGGGCAAGACGCCGGCCCTGGTACAGAAGGAGGAGGACGGCTTCATCGTCAACAATATTCTCAACGCCATCAAGGAGGAGGCGTACCGCCTTGTTTCCGAGGGCGTGTGCACCACCGCCGACCTGGATGCCGCCGTCAAGCTGGGGCTGGGGCACCCCATGGGTCCCTACGAACTGGACGATATGAGCGGCATCGACGTGCGCTACAACGTGCTCAAACGCCGATATGAGGAGTCCGGAAAGAAGTCTAACGGCTACGACATGATCGAGAAGCTTTATAACGACGGACGCCTTGGCAAAAAGGTTAAGCACGGCTTCTATGACTACGAATAAGGGAATCGTTTCCACGACTGGTGTATACGTGCAAGGTCTGCTAAAATAAGTTCCACAGGAACGGAACGAATAAACGGAGGTAACAACATGAAGAAACTGACGTCCTTTCTGCTGACGCTGGTTATGCTGATGGGCATGGTGCCTGCGGCGGCGCTGCCTGCTGCGGCAGCAGAACCCATACAGGGCTATTACTACGGCAATTCCATGATTATCGACGGTAAGCTGGACGAGTCCCCCTGGATCATGCGTGACCGGGTGGGCAGTACCCCCATCACCCTGCTGTGTGGGGACGAGACCCTGATTGTGGGTCTGGCCACCGAAAAGACATTGGCACAGTTCACCATCAACGGCGTTGCCGTGAAGGTGGATTTTGACCAGAGCGCCGTCATCGTGGACGGTGAGAAGGTGGGTTCCGCCGTTCGGAGCAAGGAGCGAGGTACCGCCGAGGCGCAGATCCCCATGTCCGTGCTGGGGCTGGAGTATCAGAGAAACCAGACCGTGACCTTTGCCGCCGAGATTGGCGCAGACAACTACAGTGGCACCGCCGTGCTGGCCGGGCGTGCCATTGCCTTCGGCGAGAGCTTTGACGACGTGTCTACCCGTCCCTATGCCAAGAGCATGGGCAGCGACACCGCCGAGGTCTATTTCCGTCAGGACGACCAGGGCCTGGGCGCCTATCATATGCGAACCAGCAAACTGACCGAGGGCGGTATGGCCGTCGTTCTACCGCGATTTAATATGGGCAGCGACTTCAACTCCGCCAAGGGCTACACCGTGTCCTTTACCGCCGACTTCAACGATCTGGTGGTGGCCGGGCAAAAGTCTTACCTTGCCTTGAGCGGCTTCTGCGTGGATGCCCGCGCCGACGTGTACAACCGCCATGCTTTCTTTGCCGATAATCAGGGCAACATTTGGGTGAGCCTGTACGATACGGCCGTAGAGGACAAGAAGTTCGACACCGGTTTCGATCTGCCCGTGAAGAACGTGTACGTTGAGATCGTTGTGGACGACAACTTCGACTCCGTGGTTTACATGAACGGCAAGAATGTGGCCGAATTTCCCGCCTCCAACCGCCGGGACACCAGCAAGACCATCGGTATTTGCAGCAGTACCGTCCGCCGTGACCCTGCGGCCACCCGTGTGAACGACGTTATGCTGTACGACCTGCTGATCACCCAGAATGCACCCGCAATCAAGTTCGTGGCCAGTCAACTGAACGATACCGGAGACCTGGTGCTGGACGGCTCCACGGACGAGATGCTGTGGACCACCCGCAAGGTGACCGATGGAACCCAAATCGGTGCGCTGGTGGACGGACAGAACCTCTATCTGGCGCTGAACACCAACCAGAGCAACATGACCTTTACTATCTTCGGTCAAAAGGCCACAGCCCGCCTGGGCAAGAATCCCACCTTTGCCCTTGGCTTTACCCAGGGCAGCACCATTAAAGGAAACGGCGCAGGCCAGTATGAGGTGTCCATCCCGCTGTCCCTGCTGAAGCTGGAGAATCCCATTGGCAAGACCATCGACTTCTCTGCCACCGTGGGCAATGTGACAAAGGAGTACGCTCTGACACTGGGCGGCGGCACCAAGGTGCAGCTGGTCACCCGTGAGCCTGCATCCGGTGACGGCAAGAACGATGCCGTGGCCTATCTGGATACCGCCGGCATGAAGCTGGACGGCCTGCTGAAGGAAAATCAGTGGTACACCCCCTATAAGGCCGCCGGGGACGGGGACGATCCTGCTGCCGACATCGGCTTCCAGTGGAACGGCAAGGCGCTGTTTGTGGGCGGTCAGGTGTTCAGCGCCGCCCGCACCAAGGATGTGAAGCTGAGCCTGGGCGATAAGGAACTCGCCGCTGACTTTGCCGCCGGCACCGCCACCGCCGGTGAGGTTTACGCCTCCGGGCAGACCTTCGAGTGGCGCATTCCTTTTGCCGACCTTGGTATCAGTGCCCCCCTGAACGTGAAAAAGGACTACCGACTGGAGATTTCCAACGCCGCCGGCACCTCGGTGCTGTACGGTACCCTGCAGTTTATCGGTCAGGTGGTAGTCTGGGGCGATACCTGTCGTGACTTCAATACCAAGGATTACACCGTGCAAACTACCGGTGCCTACACGCAGTGGAACAACGGCGAGAACGGCTACGAGCTTACTACCCTGGAAGGAATGCCCGCTGACAAGAACGAGTATTTCGGTTACTACACCTTGCTGAACTATGAGGGGGGTGCCTACGAGTTCACCATTGACATGAACATCAAGGATATCGCCCAGCACAGCGGCGGTACCACCAGCAGCATCGTGGGTTGGCGCGGCCTGTGTTTTGAGATCCGTCAGCCCAACCTGCAGACCCGCTTTGCCTTTACCAATGACGGCAACGATGAGCTGCGGCTGGAGATTCCCTACTATATGTTCAACCAGTCCAAGCCCACCGGAATCAAGCTGGGGCAGCGGGTGAAAGTCACCATCAAAGTGGATGAAAACCGTATTCCGAGCCTGTATGTCAACGGGGAGTTTGTGCTGGCTATGTCCCGTTTGGATCGTGAACAGTTCACCATCAGCGACAGCATTCCCATGCCCCGGCTGATTATCAACGCCATGAACTACAGCCGCATTCCGAATGCGGATGGCGAGCTGGGCGAGCTGGATGCCGAGATCTACAGTATGCTGTGGACCCAGACCCCCTACGCCGATGACAAGGCCATCGTGGAGGCTGCCGCCGACACCCTGACCGAGTCCCTGATTCTGGGCAGTGAGGATGGCGAAGACGTCACGAAGCTGCGCTTGCCTGCTGAAGTGGTTGCCACCGATATGGGTGCAGCCTGCGCTGTGAAGTGGACAGCCATCGATGCCGCAACCGGTATGGTGGCCAAGAATGTTGACCTGAACACCGGCGTCATCACCCGTGCTGCCGAGCCGCTCCTGCTGAGCCTGACCGCTGAGGTCACGTATAACGGTGTGGGCACCACCCGCACCTTCCGGTTCCAGACCAAGGGCACTGCCGGTGCCGGTAAGGTGGCCATGATCTACAACGACATGAACCCCGCCGCCGGTCATCCCACCGACTGGACCGACAACAGCTATCAGTACTTTGACACCGAGCAGAACAGCATCGTCATCGACCAGGGTGCTGCCAAGCCGTTCACCACCATCAAACTGTATGACAGCGACAGTGTTTCCCGCATGGCCAAACAGCATCTGGGCGTGTTCGTCAGCAACGACGGCGTGACCTATACCAAAGTGCTGGGCTGGCACCTGCATCAGGACGGCAAGGAGTACACCCTGTACAACTTGAATGAGACTGCACGCTATGTGAAGGTGCACACCTATCACGACAACTGGGCCGTCAGTGACTACACACCCAGCTTCTACAACGCCATTCCCAAGATGATCGCCGTGGGCAACGAGACTCTGCCCGGTGCCACCGGAGCATTTGCTCACAGTGCCGACTATGTGGTCAGAAATAACACCGGCAAGGCGCAGAACGACTATGCCGTACTGATTCAGGCGGCCGATTTTGGGGCCAAGACCGGCGAGTATAAGGCGGATTACAGCGATTTCCGATTTACCATGGGCGGCGAGATCCTGCCCTACTGGTATAACGGTCAGGGTGCGTTTTATGTTCAGGTGCCCGAGTTGACTGCAAACGGCTCTGCCACGGTTAAGGCCCACTGGGGCAACAGCGGTGCCAAGAATTTCTCCGATGCCACCGCTGTGTTCGAGGTTTCCTACGGCAATGTGGCCGTTCTGCCTATGACCCAGCTGACCGAGATGGGCACCCACGGCCGTCCCTTCGTGTTCCCCAACGGCGACTTTATCGTGGTGGGCCGTCAGGGAAGTACCCAAGCTGACCTGGCCGTGTACCGTTCCACCGACGGCGGCAACACCTTCGCTGTGAAGGCAGAGCTGGCCTACAGCGATGCCGTGCAGGGCGTGGGCTACGGCTCCGGCTTCGGCGGTTTCATGTACAACGAGAAGACTGGGCGGCTCTATCTGCTGGCCTACCGAGGCTGGACCAAGGATTCCAGCGATTACCGCATCATGATGCTCTACACCGATGACAACGGAGAGACTTGGTCCGAACCCGTGTTCCTGTCCAAACCCGGTGCAACCCCCTGGGGCAACGACATCATTATGCAGAACTACCCCAATGCCGGCCGCCACTTCCTGTACGGCGATGGCGTGACCCTCGGCACCTATGATGGTGATGGACCCAACATGGACTACGTGTTCTCCTTCGTGACCGATGATTACCGCGACGATCCCAAGAGCTTTGGCGCACTGGTGGTTTACTCCAAGGATGACGGAAAGAACTGGACCTGCAGCAGCGACATGATCAAGATCAACGTGGATAACAGCCGCGACCACGGCCTGGAGGACGGCGCCACCGAATCCTCCGTGATCGAGCTGTCCAACGGCGACCTGTATCTGGTTATCCGTACCCAGCAGGATGGCAACTACTTCCTGTGGCAGGCGATTTCCAAGGATCAGGGCGTGACCTGGGAGCAGAGCTATTCCAATATCATCTCCGTAAACAGCTCTCCCAGCCTGCACCGCTACGGCGCAAACCGCATTCTTCTTTGGACCGGTATGAACGGCCTGGGCGCAACCAGCTACCACCGGCTGCCTGCCCACGCTGGTATTACCACCGATGACTACAAGAGCTTTGACAAGATTTTGGACCTGACCTTTGGCACGTCCCTGAACACCGTGCGGCTGGACGAGAGCCGCATGACCCAGCCCGGCATTGCAGTTACCGAAGACGGCAAGACCGCTCTGGTGGCCTATTATGATAACTTCTGGTTGCCCCACGGGGCGTCTTTTGCCCCCGGCGTGAATCCCCATCACAGTGGTGCGGTCGGTACTATGGCATTCCGTGTGGATCAGTTCGACGACATGATGCACTACAACAAGGGTGGCTTTGATGACTTCGAGGTGGACAAACTGAAGTATCAGGGTTGGCTGTGTGATTCCGGTCACAGCATCGTCCTGTCCCGTGAGCAGTCCGTATCCGGTTTGTATTCCATGAAGGTGGAGGATGTGTCCGCCGGCTCTCCCGCCCATGCCCTGCGTCAGGTGCCCTCCATGAAGTACGGTACGGTGGGAGCCAAGGTGATGGTGCCCAAGGGTAATAAGGATGACTTCGCCTTGGAGCTGAAGGCCGCCTACAACTACGACCACATGAAGCTCACCCTGGCTGCCGTGGCGTTCAGCCCCGACGGTACGGTCAGCATCTGCTCTGACAGCGGCAAGACCGCCGTGACCAAGGTAACGGTTGGTGTCTGGAATGACATTGCGATCAGCTTTGATATTGCGGCCAAGGCGGGCAAACTGTATGTCAACGGCGCAGAGGTGTGTGACATCACGTTGAAGACCACTCAGATCATGACTCCTTACGAAAAGGGCGGTCGCAAGGAATACAAGATGGAGGACAGCATCCGAGAGGTCACCTGCGTGCAGTTCAACCAACTCAAGGGTACGGATTCCATGGGTGATTGCCTGTATGTGGACGATTTCTACGCCACCGACCTGACTACCCCCATCCGGCGCAATACCTATGACATCGCCTTTGACGACGTCAAGCAGGGCGACTGGTACCATGATGCCGTCAGCTTTGCCGTGGACAACGGCATTATGAGTGGCTACAATACCGCCAAGTTCGGCCCCGACGACACCCTGACCCGAGCCATGGTGGTGCAGGTGCTGTACAATAAGGAGGGTCAGCCCGCCCTGAACGGCCTGACCCACAGCTTCTCCGATGTGCCTGCCGCCCAGTGGTTCAACAATGCCGTGACTTGGGGCAGCAACCGTGGCGTGGTCAGCGGCTTCGGCGGCGGTGTGTTTAAGACCGAGGATGCCGTGACCATCGAGCAGGTGGCGGTCATCCTGTGGAACTACAGCCACACCCCCACCGGCTTCGGCAATCTGAAGTCCGTGGGCAGCCACAGCGATTGGGCAGCCAACGCCCTGAAGTGGGCGGTTGAGAAGGGACTGCTTGAAAACGTGCCCTTCACCAACGCCACCGAGCAGGCCACCCGTGCCCAGACGGCACAGATTTTGACCAACTATCTGCGAAACATTTAATTTGCTTTCTTCCTGTGTTTCCATAAGGCAAGGCCCCGTAGTCCGAGAGGATTTGCGGGGCCTTGCCGCTTTTTTTGCACGGGGATGGGACGGAAACGATATAAATGTCCATATTTTGATAATGGATGTCCATGTACAGAATGGGTGGGAAGATGATAGAATACAGGCAGGGATGCGCAACGGTGCGTTTTATTTTGCTCGCTCGGTTGTGCAGATTGGTAAATTCTGCACAGAAAAACCGGCGGGAACCAAGAAATAGAGGAGGAAACAATATGAAGAAAGCAACATCGTTTCTGCTGGCGCTGGTGATGCTAATCTCCATGCTGCCCGCTGCGGCTGTGCCTGTGGCTGCGGCGGAGAGCACCGGCACACTGAATGCCTACTACACCCACGGCACCGTCAAGGTGGACGGCAAGCTGGATGAAGGCCGCTGGCTGCTGACCGAGAAGGTGGGCAGCACTCCTGCGGCTCTGCTGTGCGACCAGGAGAATCTGTACGTTGCGCTGCAGACCGGAGCAGACAAGGCCGAGGTCACCCTGAACGGCGTGACCGCTGTGGCGGATCTGAACGCAGGCTCTGTCACCGCCAACGGGGCTCCTGCCGGCACGGTGACGGTGCTGGACGGCGTTGCTGAGGCGCAAATCAGTTTGGCTGCCTTTAATACCCTTTACGACCCCGGTCAGATTTTTGACGTGGTTATCACGGTAGGGCAGGACAGCTTTAAGGGAACCCTGAACTTTGCTCATCAGGCCATGCTGTTGGCTGACGACTTTGCCAACACCAAGGACAAGGTCTATGCCAAAGAACTGGGTAAGGTCAATGATGAGTCCTATGTAGTGGAGGAGAACGGTTCCCTGCACTTTAAGACCAACACTATGACCGATGCCGGCAAGGACGGTCGTGTCAGCTGGACCCCCTCCCGATCCGCCTCCGGCATGGACTTCAGCCGAGGTCACGAAATCGTGCTGAATGTAGATTTCAATGATTTGATTGTGCCTGCGGCGGATATGCAGGCCTATTGGGGCAGCACCGGCTTTACCGTGTGGATTGGCACCGATATGCTGATGAGTCATGGTTTCTACGCCGACGCAGCGGGCAACATCTACGTGTCCCAGTACGAGACCTCCCACTCCTTTGCTATGCGGTTTGACACCGGACTGGACCTGCCTGCCAAGGATGTGAACATCCGTCTGGTGACCGATGATGACTTTGCCACCGAGGTGTTCGTCAATGGCAAAAGTGTGGGCAAGTTCCCCGTAACCAGCCGTACCGGCAGCCGGGATGGTATGTACCTTTGGGTCAACACCGGACGGCGTGATCTGACCTCCTCCCGCAAGAACGACGTGCTGGTGCACGATATGTACATGGTACAGGATGCGCCTGCAGCCCAGATGTCTGCCGCTGAGGTGGCAGCCGGTTCTTTGGCTCTGGACGGTGCACCCAACGAGTCCTTCTGGAGTCTGAACAACCAGCTGGGCAACACCCGCTACGGCCTGCTGTGCGACACGGAGAATCTGTACGTTGCGCTTGATACCACCGAGAGCACCGTGAAAGTCGCCTTTGGCGAGGTGAAGGGTACTGCCAAGCTGGGAAGCAATCCCTCGTTCGCTCTGGGTTTTACCCAGGGCAGCAGCATCAAGGGCAACGGCAAGGGGCAGTATGAGATCGCCATCCCCCTGAACCTGATCCATCAGACTGCACCCGCAGGGCAGAAGATGCCCTTCGGTATCACCTCCGGCAACAAGACCCGTGAATTTGACGTGACGTTGGGCGGCGGCGTGGTGCTGAAGCAGACCGTTTATGCTCCCGTGTCCGGTGACGGTAAGAACGACGCTGTGGCTTATCTGGACGTAGCAGGCGTGAAGCTGGACGGCAACCTTAAGGATCTGCAGTGGTATACGCCCTATAAGGCGGCCGGTTCCAACAAGGCGGCCGGCGCCGAGTTTGGCTTTATGTGGGATGCCAACAATCTGTACCTGGGTGGTCAGATCTTTACCGCCGCCCGGGCGGACAAGGTGGAGCTGACTATGGGCGGCAAGACCCTGATCGCCGATCTGCAGGCGGGCACTGCTACCGCAGGCAAGCTGTTCCTGTCCGGTCAGTATCTGGAGTGGGCCCTTCCCAAGAGTGAACTGGGCTTGTCCGGTATGGGCAGCAAGACCAACTACGAAATTAAGGTGACCAACGCCGGAGGTACCAGCAAGCTGTACGGTGCGCTGGAGCTGATTGGTACCAGTGTAGTGCTGGGCGACACGGCCAGCGACCTGAACACGAAGGACTATGTGTTCCGTATGCTGGCGGAAAAGACCACCTGGACGCAGGGTGACGGCTATCAGGTGCTGCGCACCGATCCCAGCCTGGGCGGCACCAGTGAGTCCTATCAACACTACGCACTGCCTCATCTGGCAGGCGGCGCCTATAACTTTACCGTGGATTTGCAGGTGCACACCCTGCCTACCATTACCGGCTCCTATGCCTGGCGTGCGCTGTGCTGGGAGATCCGCCAAGAGCGTCTGCAGACCCGTTTTGCCCTGCGTGATGACGGCAGCGGCAACATCCTGTGCGACATGCTGTATTTCAGCGTGGTGGAGACCGTGCCCATCGGAAAGAAGTTCGGCGACCGGTTTACCTTTACCGTGTCTGTGGATGAGAACGATGTGCCCACCCTGTACATTGACGGCAAGTGGGTGCACACCTTCCAGAAGCTGGATCGAACGTCCTTCACCATCGTAGATGACATTCCCATGCCTCAGCTGCGCTGTGACATTCAGAACAACTACACGGGACCCAACGCCGAGGGCAAGTTCCTGGGCACCAATGTGGACATTTTCAGCACCCTGTGGACCCAGTCCTACTACGAGAGCAATGAGGACATCGTCAACACCGCACTGGATAAGCTGACCGAGGCAAGCGTACTGGGCGGAAACCCTGCCGACGTGGTCAAGCTGAACCTGCCCAAGCAGGTGGACTTTGCCGCCAACGGCGTCAGCGTGCCCGTGACCTGGAAGGCCATCGACAACGCCACCGGTCAGGTTGCAACCAACGTGAACACGGATACCGGTGCGATTACCCGCAGTCCCAAGCCTCTTTCCTGCAACCTGATCGCCACCGCCACTTACGGCGGCGTTACCCTGAGCAAGACCATTATCTTTACCACCAAGGGCAGCAATGCTAATGGTAAAGTGGCTCTGATCGTGGATGATGCCACCCCCGCCACCGGCAGCGCGTCCAACTTTACCGTGGATAGCTACGAGTGGTTTGACACCACCCACAACAGCCTGGTGTACGATCAGGGTGCCGTTAAGGCGTTTAACACCATCAAGCTGTACGACATGGATGAGTACTCCCGTGTGGCCCAGCGCCATCTGGGTGTGTTCGTCAGCGACGACGGCAAGAACTTTACCAAGGTGACCGGCTGGCTGCTGTATCAGGACGGCAAGGAATACACCCTCTACAACCTAAACGAGACTGCCCGGTACGTGAAGGTGCATACCTATCACGATGCTATGGACATGAGCGGTTTGGGCGAGCCCACCTTCTACAACGCCATTCAGTCTATGATGACGGTCAGCAACGAGCAGAACCTGCCCCTTGCCGGCGGCAGCTTCGCCCACAAGGCGGAGTACACCGTGAAGAATGACACGGACAAGGAGCAGAAGGACACCCCTGTGTTTATCGCCATTGCCGATTTGGGTGCCAAGGCCGGTCAGTATAAGGCGGATGCCAGCGACTTCCGCTTTACGATGGGCGGCAAGACGCTGGCCCAGTGGTACAACGGCAAGGATGGTTTCTACGTCCGTGTGCCTGCCATTGCGGCCAAGGGCAGCGCCGCCGTTACCGCCCACTGGGGCAACAGCAGCGCAAAGGACTTTTCCGACGCCGAGGGTGTGTTTGAAGTCAACTACGGCAACGTGGCCCTGATCAACCTCTCCTACGAGACCTATCAGGTTATGGGCAGTAACGATGCTATGGCCAGCCACGGCCGTCCCTTCACCTTCCCCAACGGCGACGTGATCGTGGTGGGGCGCCGGTATCAGGATGACTGCGACCTGGCGGTGTACCGCTCCACCGATGGCGGCCACACCTTTACCACCAAGCCGATTTTGGCCCACGATGACATTGCGGCTATCAAGAGCGGCATCATGCGTGCCTCCGGCTTTGGCGGTTTCCTGTGGGACGACAGCATCGGCGACAAGGGTCGACTGTACCTGATCGGTTACAGCGGCAGTGTTTACGATTCCAATGACTACCGACTGTTCCTGACCTACTCCGATGACTACGGCTACACCTGGTCCCCGGTTCGTTACATCAGCGACCCGGCCCTGGAAAAGGTTAAGGAGGACGACTATGTCCTGCAGAACGGTTTCGGCAAGGGCATTACCCGTGCCATTCTGTACTGCGACGGTCTGACCATGCAGAACGCCGACGGCGCCGGCCCCAACGTGGACTACGTCATCGTCCACAACATCGTGGACACCGTCAATGACCGCAACGGCGTGGCGGCGATGTACTCCAAGGACGGCGGTCAGAGCTGGACCTGCAGCGACAACTATATGCATATGGATATTCCCGGTACGGATCTGGCCGACTATGTGGGAACCCTGACCATGCTGCCGGAGAACGGTATGTCCGAGACCGGCTTTGCCCAACTGGACGACGGCAGCCTCTACCTGGTTATGCGTGCCCAGCAGCTGGGTAATCTGTACCTGTGGGAGGGGCGCTCCAATGACCTCGGCAAGACCTGGAGCTGTGACTTCTCCAAGATTCCGTCCTCCAATACCTCACCTGTGCTGATGAAGTACGGCAATGACCGGTTGGTCATGCACTCCACCCGCACCAGCGTGGGCGCTACCACTTACTACCGTTCACCTATGTTCGTGGGTCTGTCCAGCGACAACTATGCCACCTTCGACAATTATCTGGATGTGACCTTCGGCACTTCCTTCGACAACCTGAAGGACAGCGGCAACCGTATGACCCAGCCCGGTATGGCCATCAGCCCCGACGGCAAGGACATCTTCGTCAGCTGGTACGACCACACCTATAAGGATAAGAATTATATGGAAAAGTCCACGCTGGGCTTCCTTGTGGAGGACTTTGACCAGATGATTTACGGTACCAAGGGCGGCTACGAGGACTTCGAGGATTCCTCCCTGAAGTACATGGGCTGGCTGGTGGACTACGCCGGCAAGATCGAGCTGACCCGTGAGGCATCTGCCTCCGGTCTGCAGGCGATGAAGGTGGTGGACGGCAACAGCAATGAGACCACCCACGCCGCCCGTCAGGTGCCTGCCATGAAGAAGGGTACCGTGGGAGCCAAGATAATGGCACCTGCGTCCAATAAGGATGCATTCACCTTTGAACTGCGCGCTGCGTTTGGTTTCGATTATCTGGTACTGGCGCTGGCCACCGTGGCCATCGCCCCCGACGGCACCATCAGTCTGTGCTATGAGAAGGAGAAGGTGGCGGTTGCCAAGGTGGAACCCGGCACTTGGAACGACATTGCCGTCAGCTTTGACATCGAGGCCGACATGGGCAAGCTTTACGTCAACGGCGAGGTGGTCAGCGACATCAAGCTGAAGACCAGCCAGACCATCTACCCCCGTGACAAGTACGGCAAGAACCCTGCCGTTACCCACGAGGACGTGATTCGTGAGATCTGCTCCATCCAGTTCGGCCAGCTTGCAGCCACCAAGGAGACCGGCGACTGTCTGTACGTGGACGACTTCTACGCTGTGGAGTTGACCCAGCCCCTGAACCGTGCCGCCGACAACATCTCCTTTGCCGACGTGAAGCACGGCGACTGGTTCTACGATGCTGTGAGCTTCGCTGTGGAGAACAAAATCATGTCCGGCTACAACGCCACTACCTTCGGTCCCAACGACACCCTGACCCGTGCCATGGTGGTGCAGGTGCTGTACAACAAGGAAGGCCAGCCCGCCCTGAACGGCTTGACCCACAGCTTCTCCGACGTGCCTGCCAATCAGTGGTTCAACAACGCAGTTACCTGGGGCAGCAACCGTGGTGTTGTCAGCGGCTTTGGCGGCGGCGTGTTCAAGCCTGAGGGTGCCGTGGCCATCGAGCAGGTGGCGGTCATCCTGCGCAACTACTCCGGTTCTCCCAACGGCAACGGAGACCTGAGTAAGGTGGGCAACCACAGCGACTGGGCAGCCGACGCCCTGAAGTGGGCTGTGGAGAAGGGTATCCTTGAGAATGTGCCTTTCACCAACGCCACCGAGCAGGCCACCCGTGCCCAAACGGCGCAGATGCTGACCAATTATCTGCGTGCCAACTGAATTTGCGTTCTTCCTGTCTTTCCAAGCAAAACGCCACGGTCCGAAGGGAGCGTGGCGTTTTGCTGTGTTGGTGCGGTTTTGCTTGAAAAAAACAGGGTTTTATGGTACATTGATGCCGGAATCTTGATGCAACACCGGGGGTGATGCTATGTATAATTTCTTCGTGGACGAGAGTGCGCGTGCGGGTGATGGCATCCGTATTGGCGGCAAGGACTACAACCATATCTGCAACGTGCTGCGTATGCAGGTGGGGGATGCTTTTTTGGTCAGCTGCGGCGGAACGAGCAGCCTGTGCCGCCTGTCGGGAATCGACGCAGATTTCGTAACGGCTGAAATTGTTGAAGAAAACTATCAGGATACAGAACTTCCTGTCCGCTTCTGTCTGTTTCAGGGGCTTCCTAAGGGCGACAAGCTGGAGTTGATCATTCAAAAGACAGTGGAGCTGGGCGTGGCAGAGATCATCCCTGTGGAGATGAGCCGCTGTGTTATGAAGCTGGATGAAAAAAAGAAGAAATCCAAGCGGGAACGCTGGCAGTCCATTGCGGAAAGCGCCGCTAAGCAGAGCAAACGGAACGTGATTCCCCAAGTGGCAGACGTGATGACCTATAAACAGGCCATGGATGCCGCCGCCGGGCTGGACTTGTTCCTTGTACCCTACGAAAACGAGCGCGGCATGGCGGCCACCCGGGACGCACTGGCACGCATCAAACCCGGGATGTCCGTGGGCATTCTGGTAGGACCGGAGGGCGGCTTCGAGGACAAAGAAATCGCCCTTGCCCGGGATGCCGGCGCAGTGATCGTTTCACTTGGTAAGCGGATTCTGCGTGCGGAAACCGCTGCGGTGACTGCGGTGGCTATGGGTATGCTGCATGTGGAACTGGAGTTGGGCGGTGACGGGCAGTGAAAACATTACCGGCTGAGTTTGCAGCGAGAATGAAGCGTCTGCTGGGCGAGGAGGAGTTTGACCGTTATGAGGACTCGTTTCGCCAAAGAGCGGTACGGGCCTTCCGTGTGAATACGGAAAAAATATCGGTGGAGGACTTTACACGAATTGCGCCCTTCCCTCTGGAACAAATTCCCTACGTGGAGACCGGCTTCTATTTGGATTGCGATAAGATTGGAAACCATCCCTTCCACCATGCCGGTATGATCTATGCGCAGGATCCCGGTGCTATGGCTACCGCCGAGTGCTTGGAGATCCAACCCGATTGGTGGATTCTGGACCTGTGCGCCGCTCCCGGAGGGAAAAGCAGTCAGCTGCGGAACAAACTGGGGGAGGACGGGGTGCTGATTTCCAACGAGATCGTTCCGTCCCGATGTAAAATCCTGACGGGGAATGTGGAACGGCTTGGTTTCCGCAACACGGCCACCACCTGTTTGGACCCGGCCCGTGTGGCACAGCTGTTCCCGTCAACCTTTGATATGATCATGGTGGACGCCCCCTGTTCCGGCGAGGGTATGTTCCGTAAGGACGACACCGCCATCAGCGAGTGGAGCGTAGAAAACGTGCTGCACTGCGCCAAAAGGCAAAAAGGAATTTTGGAACAGGCGGCTCGGGCACTGCGTCCGGGCGGCTACATGGTCTATGCCACCTGCACCTTCTCACTGGAGGAGAACGAGATGGTGGTGGACGACTTTTTGCAAAATCACCCGGACTTTGAATTGCTCCCTGTGCGGGAGGTGGTCAGGGCGTATACCGATGATGGAATCAGCTATGAGGGTTGCGGCTGCAAAAACCTGTATGACGCACGCCGGTTTTACCCCCACAAAAGCAGGGGAGAGGGGCAGTTCATGGCGGTCCTGCACGATACACGACCCAGTGTACCCCGCTCCCACCAGGGGAAGAAGCCGGCGGGAAAAATCGACCCGGCCGTGGTGGAATTTTTGAAGGATACTCTTGTAGATTGCGATTTGGCGCAGGTGTCCATTTACAACGGCAATCCCGTCTATGCCGCGCCTGCCGTGGCACTGGGCAAGAACGTGGCCTTTTCCTGTGGCGTGACCATCGGCGAAGTGCGGAAAAACTATATCCAGCCTCACCATCAGTTTTTTATGGCCATGGGGGGGCAGTTCAAACGGAAAATTGAGCTTGCCCCGGACAGTCCGGAGCTGGAGCGCTACCTCCACGGCGAGGAGATCGCAGTGGACTGCGAAAACGGCTGGGCAGTGATCACTACCGAGGGCTGCACTGTGGGTGGCGTCAAAGTGTCAGCCGGCCGGGCGAAGAACCATTATCCCAAAGGATTAAGAAAACGGATATAACCAAAACAGTCTGCAGGGTGGAATTCTACTTTGAAACAGGATTACACTTTGGGAACAACGGTTGTTAAAAACGGAAGAAAACGCAAACAGTGGAGGAAAAACTATGGACAAGCGGTGGATTAACAGAACGTTTTCCATAATACTGGCGTTGGCGCTGTGCATCGGTGTGGTGCCGGTAACGGGCACGCCTGCTGCGGCAGCCGATGTGGGCAGCAATGAATGGGTCGTCCGCAACGACGACTTCAGTGACTACCCCGTGGGTCTGGACGCCTTCTGGCAGAACGAGCGGTACAGCGGCTTTTACAACAGCAGCCATGGTATCTACGGCGGCGAGAGCTACTCCACTTACGACATCGTGGAGGAGAATGGCAATAAGATGCTGCAGCTGGTCAGCATGAACCGGACGGCAAACTACTTCGACCTGCCGAAGGTTTCCGGCGCCTGGTCTGTGAGTATGGATCTGTATATGCTGAAGTCCGCATCCTCTGTGCCCGGCATCAGCCTGCAGATGTTTCATGAGGCTTCGCCGAGTATGCCCAACTCCGCAATAGTTTACGTCGAACCCTACGGCTTCCGACTGGTGGAGTACCTTAGTGACGGCACCAAGCACGAAACCTACGTGACCGGTGCGGACGGCAAGACCATGACGTTCCCCTACAACACGTGGTACACCCTTAAAGTATCTTTGGAGCCGGGGAAGCTGACGGTGAAGGCGTGGCCCCAGGGCGGGCAGGAGCCGGGGAATACCACCGGCGCCGGTGTGATCGTGTTTGAACACGAAGCGTTTACCGAAGAACGGCTGAACAATGGTATGGTTGCGACCATCGCAAACCGCAGTCGCAATTATGCGGATGTGACCCAGACCACCCGTCTGGATAACCTTAAGATTACGAAGCCTTTTGACACCATGGACCTGCCCACTGCACTGCAGGGGACCTCCGGTGATCGTCTGGCTGTTGAAGCGTCCTTTACCGGTCAGGACCTGAACGCTCAGGTGCCTGCACCCCGGTTCCGCTACACGTTTTCCGACCCTGACATGGGCCGTGCGGGGCCCGGCGACTACCTGATTTTGGGTGATGCGGGGCAGGGAACCGTTACTGTGGAGCTGGCCGACATGGATGGCAAGGGCACCGGTGTGACCCAACAGATCCCCTTGTCGGTGGCGCAGGCGATCCAGGGCGAGCGCCCCTTGCGCATTCTGTCCATCGGCAACGGATATAGCCGCGACAGCCTGTATTACCTCAGCCATTTGGCAAACCTGGTAGGCGAACAGGTGGAGTTTGCCTATCTGTATCAGGAAGACGCCACCCTGCGCTACCACGCCCACAACGTGGCCATGCAGACCGCCGATTACAGCTACTACGTCAGTGACCCCGAAACCGGTGCGGTGACCCAGGCGGCCACCGGGACCACCATCAACGAGGTGGTGAACGGGCAGAACTGGGACGTCGTGGTGCTGCAGCAGGGCGGGGCAGCGGTCGGTATGAATAATACCTTTGCCGGTGACTTGCGCTATCTGCTGGACTATCTATCCGATGCCCAGCCTAACGCCAAAGTGTACTGGAACATGAACACGGCCGATCAGCAGGATACTGCCACACTTGATGGCAGCGTCCTTAAGACCTACTACGACGGAAACCAGAGCGCCATGTACAACGCCATCGTGGGCTGTCTGGATATGTTTATCGTGGGTGCCGACGCCGAGTACGCTGCCGACTTCGACGGCTGGTTCCCTGTGGGCGCTGTTATCCAGGACTTGCGTACTGACATGGGCGACGCTCTGACCCGGGACGGCGTTCAGCTGTCCCTGCAGGCAGGCCGGCTGACCGCCGCCATGACGGTGCTGAAGGTTCTGTTCCCCGATGCCGACCTGACCAAAATCACCCCGGACACGGTGTCCACCTTCCTGGTCACCGACAAGACCGACGACGGGGTCAGATTTGCCAAGGATCCCGATTATACCAACAACGCTGCCAACATGGCGCTGATCCGTCAGAGCGTGGAGGCTGCGTGTGCGGATCTGAACAAAGCGCCAACCAAGATAGCCGTTTCCGCAAAGACCATAGAAAGCGTAACCAAAGACCCTGCTGATGTGACCGTGGGTCAGACGGATGCGCCGCTGAACCTGCGCTTTGCCGATATCGTGGTGACGAAGGACGGCACCGTCTATGCCGGCGCCTACGAGTCGGTCACCCACGTGCCTGCCCGTGGAAAGCTGCCCTACACCGAGTATTGCCCCGAGGGCTACGGCCGACTGAAGATCTGGAAGAGCATGGACAACGGCAAGACCTGGGATTTTGACAATCCCATTCTGACCATCGACCAGCACGAGCTGGACGATTGGGGCGTTTCTCCCGGCCTCTACAACCGCTACGAGCGGTTGAAGAACGGTGCCCGGGACTACGCCTTCTTCAACGATGCCCGTGACGCCAATCTAGGCCTGATGTACCACGATATGGATGGCAACGGCACCGAGGAAGAGGTGCTGATGTTCACCTTCTTCTGTAATGACTACAACGAGTCCGGTACCAGAACCTTCCGGGGTACCTTCATTCTGCACTCCGTCGACGGCGGCAAGACCTGGAGCGTGCCTCAGCGCATTGTTTCCAAAGTTTTGGGCAATGGCGGCGGTAAGCGCGGCGATATGGCTGTATTCAGCAACGGACAGCTGCTGTTCCCGATGTACAGCCATCCCAAGGTGGCGGGCGTACTGCTGCAGTGGAATGTGAAGACCCAGCGGTGGGATACCATTGCGGATACCGAAATTCCCAACTATGTCCCCGAAAAGACCACAGACTTTACCGAGCCTTCCTTTATCGCTCCCGATCCCGACGGTGACACCGTGTACGGCTTTGTCCGTGACAACGGTCAGGCAGTGGTTTCCTACGACCGCGGCCGCACCTGGGAGCATATCCACACCATCGACGGCAACGTGCAGCAGCCAGGCTGGGCCTACATTGATGAGAATCGCACTTTTGCCACCTGGTCCTTCAGCAATGGAGGCGTGCGGCCTACCAAGGGTCAGATGGTCTACTTCGACGCCGGGTGGGAGGCCACCCAGCCCAAAGTTGTCCATGAGCATTATAACCCGGTGGGGCGTGATACCGGAGATCCCTCTGCCAAGCTGCTGCAAAACGGCAAGCTCCTGGCCATTACGTACGACACCTACTTCCGTGCTATCAACGGCAGGTTTATTGACCCCAACGCCCCGGAATTTCAGCTGCCTGAGCTGTGTTCCGATGCGGCGGAGGTCACCCTGCACGAGGTAACGCCCACCTCTGTCGATCTCACTGTAGGCGAGAATTTGCCCTTCTCCCATACGGTCAACGCCACGGCAACCTTTACCGCCGGCGGCGCACTGACCGTTACTGCGGCCAACGGAGCTGTGGTGGAATTTGGGACAGGGAAATACGGCATTTCGGCCAACAGGGCTACCGAGCTGCGCATTGCGGTCGTCAGTGGTGTTACCTATATCAAGGTGTGGCCGATGGGCGGAACGGAGCCGGAAAACTGGACAGCTGTTCAGGGTGGAACCGATCAAAACAGCGGTAAGGCTGTCTTTACCGGCAGCGGTGTCACGCTGAGCCGTGTGAAAATCACCCGCAGAGCCACCCTTACCGTGGAGCAGGGCGAAGAAATCTCTGCCGGAATGACAAGCAACATCTCCTACACGGTCACCCCTGCGGATATGGCAGACAAAATCGTCTGGACTACCAGTGATGCTGGGATTGCCACGGTGGATGCCCAGGGTAAGGTTACCTTTAAGGGAGAGGGTACGGTAACCATTACGGCATCCATCGCCGATAAGAGTGGTTCGGCCACCTATGAGGTGCTGGGCATCTCCGGTGAGGCGGCCGGTGTGGGCAAGACGAAAGTCCTCTTTGCCGACGACTTTGAAAACTACGACGCCGGTACCGATGCGTTCATTGACCAAATGGTGAGCCATGGTTACGAGGCTATGAGCACTTCGGTGAAGGTGGTCAAAACCGGATATCACATTGTGGAGCAGGACGGGAACCAGTATCTGGAGCTTGTGGGTGAAAACGGGAAATACGCTTGGTGCGTGGTGGACACTCCAATCTCCGGCGACTATACTGTGCAGTTCGATTTCTTGCACAAATCGGATGAGGCCGGAAAGGGAACAACCTACTTCAATCTGTGGCAGACCACCGGTCTGTATGCCATGGTGCAGATGCCGGACGACCACTTGCGGGTCCAGCATATCGATGCCGGAAGCGGACTCTACAGCAACTCTAAGATATTCTACAGCCATGATTACGACATCTGGAACACCATGAAGATCGCCCGTGTAGACGGCGGCGTATACATCAAGGTGTGGCCTCAGGGAACACCCGAACCGGAACACTGGCAGTTCTGCGCCCTGGCAGAGGAAATGACCACCGACAACACAGCCAAGTTCCGGTTCTCCTCTGCAGCGGACGAGGATGAGGTGCGGTCCGTGCTGATCGACAATCTGCTCATCACCAAGCAGAAGGTGCCCAACGCACTGGGTACCAATGAATGGGTGGTGCGCAGCGATGACTTCAACGACCGTGTCGTGGGCAAGGATACCTTCTGGAACGACGCTCGGTACGGAGCGTTTACCGAGAGAAACCATGTGAATGCGTCCGATCACTCCTACTATGGCGTTGTGGAGGAAAACGGGAACAGGATGGTGGAGCTGGTTACCGGAAAGACGCTGTACAACGTTTTTGCCACTGGCGAGGTTACCGGTGCGTACTCCACGACCGTTGACATTTATATGAAAACACCCACCGGGACGAGCAATCCAGGCATCATTTTGAACCCGTTCTATGGTACGGAACTGAGTGGGAAAGCCGCCGTTTATATTGACGGAAATGACGGAGTAAGACTGAGGGAGTTTCTCAGCACCGGTTCGGCAGTGAACACGTACGTCAAGGACGAGAATGATGTCAAGATCCCGTTCAAGAACGATACGTGGTACACAGTGAAGGTGTCCGTGGAGCCGGGGCAGATCACGGTGAAGACCTGGCCTCAGGGCGGACAGGAACCGGCGGGGGGTGTCACGGGTGCCGGCGTGTACGTGTTTGAACATGACACGGTAACGGCGGATGTGCTCAACGGCGGTGCGGCCATGTGCATCCAGACCCGGTCCCGCCCGGATGGTGCGGCCTATGTCGTGCGTCTTGATAATATGAAGCTGTCAAAGCCCTACAAGGATCTGAAGCTGCCTAAGCAGCTGTCCGGCAAGCCCGGCGAAACCGTGACCCTGGATCCGAAGTTTACCGGCCAGAATCTAGCGGCGCTGACACCTGCACCCAAAATCAAGTACAGCACGTCCGACTCTGCTGTGGCCAGCGTCACTGCCGGCGGCGTTGTGACCTTTGGCGCTGCGGGAGAGGGGAAAATCTTCGTCGAGTTGCTGGATATAGACGGCAAGAGCAACGGAATCGCCAAAGAGATCCCTGTGATGGTGGAGGGGGAAACGAAACCGGAACCTGAAGTGCCTTCCACCCTCGGTACGTTCAGCCTGGAGGTGGTCAACTATGTCATCATCAATGGTGAAGAGGTGGCCATCTGCCGCTGGGTATGGACGCCCCTGAATAGACAGTAACAAAAAGAACCCCCGCAGCCAAAAGGCTGCGGGTGCCGGAACGGATATATCTTAGTACATGCCGCCCATGCCGCC
>JAZSAQ010000059.1:0-27318 GCA_045601985.1 Lawsonibacter sp.
GCTCAGCCGTCTGACCAACGGCGGCGTGCTGCCCATGATCACCTCCTGCTCCCCCGGCTGGGTCAACTACGCTGAGTACAACTACAGCGATCTGCTGCCCCACCTGTCCTCCTGCAAGTCTCCCCACCAAATGTTCGGTGCTATCCTGAAGACCTACTATGCGCAGAAGATCGGCGTAGATCCCAAGGATATGTTCGTTGTTTCCATCATGCCCTGCTCCTGCAAGAAGTTCGAGAAGGAGCGTGATCAGCTGAAGACCAACGGCATGCCCGATGTCGACGCCGTCCTGACCACCCGTGAGCTGGGTCGCCTGATCCGCCGTGCCGGTATCAACTTCCCCAAGCTGCCCGACGAGGACTTCGACACCGATATCGTCCACGATTACAGTGGCGCCGGCGTCATCTTCGGCGTGACCGGCGGCGTTATGGAGGCTGCTCTGCGTACCGTGTACTTCGTGCTGACCGGCAAGGAGTATGACAAGATCAACTTCACCGAGGTTCGTGGCCTGGAGGGCGTGCGCGAGGCTTCTATCGACATCAACGGCACCGCCGTTAACGTCGCTGTTGCCAACGGTATGAAGGGTGCCAAGGTCCTGCTGGACGACATCCGCGCCGGCAAGAGCAAGTATCACTTCATCGAGATCATGGGTTGCCCCGGCGGCTGCATCAATGGCGGCGGCCAGCCCTACGTCCGTGACGTGTTCCTGCCCAACGAGGATGCTGACATCATGGATACCTATATCCAGAAGCGTGCCAACGCTCTGTACAGCGAGGACGAGCGTCAGGTCATCCGCCAGTCCCACAACAATCCCCAGATCAAGGCCCTGTACGACGAGTTCCTGGGCGAGCCCAACTCTCACAAGGCACACGAGCTGCTGCATACCACCTATGCCGCTCGTGTGGGTTTCAACGACTGATCCATTCTTTGGTATAAGTCAAAGGGTGGCGTACCAATCGGTACGCCACCCTTTTTATTTGCTCAAATGTTTGTGGTTCGCAACTTGTAACGGCAATTCACTTTACATCCATTCGTTCCCGCAGATGTTCGATGGCCCTGCGCTCCAGCCGGGAAACCTGCACCTGTGATACACCGATCACCCGTGCCACATTGCTTTGGGTCAGTCCCTTGTAATAGCGCAGCAGCAATACCTTGCGCTCCTGATCCGGCAGTTGCTCCATGGCACGGTGAAGCACCATCCGCTCCACCAGTTGCTCCTCCATGCCACTGTTGCCCAACAGACTTTCAAGGGTCAAGCCTTCTCCCGTTTCCATCTGCAGGGAGGTTACCGGTTCCACCGCCGCTTCCGCTGCGGCTATCTCCTCCGGCTCCAGGCCGGTTTGCTCGGAAAGCTCTGCCAGGGTGGGTTCCCGGCCCAGCTGACTTTGCAGCCTGCTACGCACCGCACGGATGGTCATGGCCCGCTCTTTCACACTGCGGCTGACCTTCACCGCTCCGTCATCCCGCAAAAAGCGGCGGATCTCCCCCGCAATCTTGGGCACGGCGTAGGTGGAAAACTGTGTGCCAAACTCCATATCGTATCCACGCACCGCTTTGACAAACCCAAGACACGCCAGTTGATACAGGTCATCCGGGTCCACACCCCGTCCGTAGTAGCGCCGCACGATGGACCACAGCAGACCGGCGTTTTCCTGCAGCACCTGCTCGCAGGCCCGGTTGTCCCCTTCCTTCGCCGCCTGCAGCAGCTCCGGAGTGGATGGCGTACCGTTCATCTGCCCCCCGCCCGGCGACAGATGCGTTTTTTCATGGTCACCGTGGTACCTTTACCGGGCACGGAACGCACTCGCAAATGGTCCATAAAGCTCTCCATGATGGTAAAACCCATGCCAGCCCGTTCCTCGCCACCAGTGCTGAACATAGGCTCCCTGGCCTGCTCCACGTCGGCAATGCCCACGCCCCAGTCACGAACTACCATCTCCAACACGTTGTCCACGTAGAGCCGCAGCTTCAGGGACACCTTGCCGATGGTGTTCGGGTAGGCGTGGACGATGGCGTTGGTCACCGCCTCGCTGACGGCGGTTTTGATGTCATTTACCTCGTCCAGAGTCGGGTCCAGCTGTGCGGCAAAGCAGGCTGCCACCGTGCGGGCAAAGCCTTCGTTGGCCGAGCGGCTTGGAAATTCAATACCGACCTGATTGCTGGCTTTTGTGCGCATATGTAATCTCCTCCTCTCTTCACTCAAATCGAATGATGCGGTGCAGGCCCGCCGCACGGAATACCCGCTCCGCCTGAACCGGCACGTTGGTCACGGTCATGCTCCCCTGCAACTGTGCCATTCTTCGATGGGCTCGCAGCAGTACGGCAATGCCGGAGCTGTCCGTAAACGTGATGCCGCCCATATCCACCGTAAGCTGCCGTGGCAGCTCCAAGTCAATTTTGCTGTCCATATGTGCCATCACCTGCTTGGCTCGGTGATGGTCCAGCTCGCCACTCAGCGTTACGGTCAGTTCCCGCTCCTTGCAGGTACATTCCACTGGCATAGCATGTCCCTCCTAAAACGAACGTTATATGCGGATTATAGTCCCTCCTCCCTGTCGTTTTCCGTTGCTTTTGCGTGGTGCGAAAAATACTTGCCTCTGTCCGTTTTTTCGGTATAATAGGGACATATTGATTGCTTGGAGGATACCTCATGATTCGTTTAGCCACCCTTTCTGATCTGGACGCCATTCTCGGCGTTTACGCCTATGCCCGCACCTTCATGGCGGAAAACGGCAACCCCACCCAGTGGGGCACCACCTACCCCGCCGTTAATATGTTGGAAGAGGATATTCGCTTGCAGCGGCTATATGTAGATGTGCAAGACGGCGTCATCTGCGGTGTATTTATGTTCGTTATCTGGGAGGACCCCACCTACGGCTATATCGAGGACGGAAATTGGCTGGACTCCTCCCCCTACGGCGTCATTCACCGTGTGGCAAGCAACGGCACCGTGCCCGGTACCCTGAGCCGCTGCATTGCCTTCTGCCGGGGCAAAATCGGCCACCTGCGCATCGATACCCACGCAGACAACTATCCCATGCAGCATTTGGTTGCGAAACTGGGATTTACCCGCTGCGGCATCGTCTATATGGAGGACGGATCTCCCCGTATCGCTTACGAGTGGATGAAAGAATAAAAAAGCACCTCACTGATGTGAGGTGCTTTCTCTTTCATGCGTATCATTCTGTAAAATAAAGGGTCGAAAGCGAGGTAAACGCCGTTGGGTTCTGATTGCCCTCAGTTTCGTCTGCTTTCGACCCTGTAACACATTGGGACCGCAAAGTCAAGATAGGTGCGTAAGCCAAATAATCAGCTTCACGCTCTATCCTGCTCAATGAGCAATTTCAGTGCGCTGACCGCCACGTCGATGGCACTTGAAGTATCGTGGCTCTCGTCCTGATCAAGTCCGGCCAGCTCCCGCTCCTGATTCCACACCACGTGGAACACCGAGCCGCAGCGCACACCCAACGATGCCGCCACGGTGAACAGCGCCGCCGACTCCATCTCGGAGGCCAGCACGCCCAAGCGCTTCCACGCCTGCCACTTCTGCTCCAGTTCGTAGGAAACGGGCATACGAGCCGGCGAATGCTGGCCGTAAAAGGAGTCCTTGCACTGCACCACACCGGCGTGCCACGGCTTGCCGGAGGCCTGCGCCGCCTGCGTCAGGGCAGACAGCACCTGCCAGTCCGGGACGGCAGGAAACTCGATAGGTGCGTATTCCCGGCTGGTGCCCTCCATACGCACGGCACCGGTGGCAACCACGATGTCGTTGCTGCGCACGTCCAGCTTGATGCCGCCACAGGTGCCCACACGGATAAAGGTATCGGCGCCGATGGCCACCAACTCCTCCATGGCGATGGAGGCGGAAGGCCCGCCGATACCCGTGGAAACCACGCTGACCTTCTCCCCCAGCAGGGTTCCGGTGTAAGTCACGTACTCCCGGTTGGTCATCACATGGGCGGGATTATCAAACCACTTGGCAATTTTCTCGCATCGGCCCGGGTCACCGGGCAGGATACAATAGCGGCCCACATCGCCGGGTGCGCACTGAATATGATACTGAAGGCTCCGTTCCTGCATGGAAAGCACCTCACTTCCAAAAGATATTAGTATTATACCCCACCCTGCCTTCTCTGTCCAGTATATTGCTTTTTCCCCGCAGGACGAGTATAATGATGACAACCCGCACCAAAGAAAGGGTGTTTGCTTTGAACATTATTATCGTAGGCGCCGGTAAAGTTGGCTTCGCTTTGGCCGACCAGCTGTCCCGTGAAGATCACAACCTGACCATCATCGACCCCTCGGATGAGGCATCGCACCGTGTCTCTGACACGCTGGACGTGATCTGTATCCGGGGCAACGGCGTCACCGTCCCTGTTCTGGAGGAGGCCGGTGCGGCACAGGCCGATCTGCTCATCGCCGTCACCGATTTGGATGAAGTGAATATGGTCTGCTGCCTGACCGCAAAGAAGATAGGGGCCAAATACACAATCGCCCGCATCCGAAACCCGGAGTATTTTGAAAATCTGGGCCACTTCAAGCGCGATATGGGCATCGGCATGGTCATCAACCCCGAACGGGCCACCGCCCGTGAGATCGCCCGTCTGCTGCGCTTCCCCTCCGCCGCCAACATCGAAAGCTTTTGCCGTGGCCGTGTAGAGCTGATGGGCTTCCGGGTGCAGGAGGGCGACTTCCTTGTGGGCAAGCCCCTGTACGCACAGGCGGACAAGCTGAAAAAACTCTCTCTGCTTCTGTGTGCAGCCGAACGTGGTGACGAGATGATCATTCCCAACGGTTCGTTCGTCCCACAGGAGAATGACACCCTGTACGCCATCGGTGAACCCGCCGCTTTGGATCAGTTCTTCCACACACTGGGCCGGTATTCTCACAAAGCAAAGAGCGTATTTGTCGTGGGCGGCGGCCGCATCTCCGTGTATCTTGCCAAGCTGCTGGAAAAGATGCACGTCAAACTCAAGCTTGTGGAACAGGACGAGGAGCGCTGCCGCACCCTCAGCGAGCTGCTGCCCGGGGCCATGGTCATCTGCGGCGACGGAACAGATCAGGAGGTGCTGGATTCCGAGTCTCTGACCGCCAGCGATGCTTTCGTGGCCCTGACCGATCGGGACGAAGACAACCTGATTATCTCCCTCTACGCCTCTCAGCAGGGCATGGGCAAGGTCATCGCCAAGTGCAACCGGCAAAACTACGCCGCCATCGCCCGTTCCTGCGGACTGGACAGCGTGATCTCCCCCAAGCAGATCACCGCCGCCCAGATCCTGCACCTGGTCCGCGGCATGGAAAACTCTCAGGGCAGCGTGATGCACGCTCTGTACCGCATCGCCAATGACAAATCCGAGGCGTTGGAATTCACCGTCAGTAAGAACACCCAAAACCTGGGCACCGCATTGAAAGACTTGAAGCTGAAGCGGGACATTTTGATCGCTGTCATTGTTCGCAGCGATAAGGTCATTATCCCTGACGGCTCCAGCTGTTTGCAGGAGGGCGACAGCGTCATTATCGTTACCCGGGATCATGCGATCCTGGATCTGAACGACATTTTTGATGCGCCCGGTCCTGTGGGAGGCTGAAATGAACTTTAAGCTTGTTTTCAATATCACCGGCCGCGTGCTGATGATTTTGGCCGCAGCCATGCTCCCCTCCCTTGCCGTGGCGCTGTATTACGGTGAATCGGGCTCGCCATTTCTTTACGCTATGCTCATCCTGCTGGCGATCGGCTTTCCCCTGAGCCGATTGCCGTATGAGAAGAAAATGTTTGCACGTGAGGGTTTCTTTTCTGTGGGTCTGATCTGGCTGCTGATGGGGTTGTTTGGATCATTGCCCTTTTACTTCAGCGGCTGTTTCAACTCCATCGTGGACTGCCTGTTTGAGTGCTATTCCGGTTTTACCACCACCGGTGCCACCATACTCACCGACATTGAAGCGCTGCCCCGGGGCATCCTGTTTTGGCGCGCCTTCACCCATTTCCTCGGCGGTATGGGCGTGCTGGTGCTGACCACGGCGCTGCTTCCCTTCATGGGCCTGCGCGCCCACTTCCTGATTCAGGCAGAGTCCCCCGGCCCGGTCTTTTCCAAGCTCCTGCCCCGTCAGGCACAGACCTCCAAGATCCTCTATGGGATCTATGTCGCTTTGACCGCTATGGAAACCCTTCTGCTGCGTTTGGTAGGCTTGCCATGGTATGACAGCTTGATCCATGCCTTTTCCTCTGCCGGCACCGGCGGCTTTTCCAACCGCAACGCCAGCCTGGGCGCTTACGGCAATCCTGCCGCTGAAATGATCGTTGCGGTGTTTGTGCTGCTGTTCTCGATCAACTTCGCCATGTACTTTCTGCTGCTGTGCGGTCGGGCAAAGGACATGCTGAAAAGCGATGAACTGCGTTTTTTCTTTGCACTCACCGCCATCGCCACTGTACTGGTTTCCATTAACATTTTCCCCATCTATCAGTCCGTGTGGCAATGCTTCCGCTACGGCTTTTTCCAGGTGACCTCCATCATTTCCACCACCGGACTGGCCACCGCAGATTACATGACCTGGCCCGTTTTTTCACAGGTCATTATGATACTGCTGCTTCTGTGCGGTGCCTGTGCCGGCTCCACCGGCGGCGGCATCAAATGCGCCCGGGTACTGCTGAGTCTGAAGGGCATCGTCCGGGAGATCCGCCAGATCGTCCATCCCCGCTCCGTCTCTGTCATCAAGCTGGACAACAAAGTGGTTCCGGAAAACACCCTGAACAGCATCGCACTTTTTACCGTCAGCTATTTTCTTATTTCCTTTCTGGCTGCGCTGGTGGTTTCATTGGACAATTTCTCTTTCGCCACCAGCCTATCTGCTGCCCTGACCTGCATGAGCAACGTGGGCCCCGGTCTGGACGCGATCGGACCCTCCGGCAACTTTGCCGGCTTCTCCGCCTTAAGCAAGGTGGTTCTGTCCGCTTGTATGGTTATCGGCCGATTGGAGATTTTCCCCATTCTCGTTCTGTTCAGCCGTCGTGCCTGGCGCCGCACCTGACAAAAAGCAACCGCCCTGTGTCATCGACACAGGGCGGTTTTTTATCACGAAACAACGGGCGGGGCGTTCTTTTCCTGGTCCTTCTGCACCTTATCAAGAAATTCCACAAGTGGCTGCTCCAGGGTCAGGCTGGCGCCAAATGCATTGACTACCAACCCCTCCGCCGCCTTATCCTGCAAAATCATGCGGGCATAGTCGGCAAAGCTCAGCACCAGAGTCTTCTGATTCTCATCAGGGAAACCCAGCTTCAGCTGCTCCAGATCGGTGAAGGCCGGCAGGAACGCACGGCCGTCCTCGGTAGCCAGCAGTTGGAACTGCACCTGAGGATCCTGCCCAGGAAGCTGCAGCACGTTGACCGGAGCCAGCAGATTGGCAATCAGCAGCAGGTTTAAGGTCACCAGCTGCTCCTCTCTGCCGTTTTGTCCGGCATGCATAGCCTCCATAGCCTTGCGCAGATCAGGGTTGCTGACCGGCTGAATTTTCTCACTCATAGTATCTCCTCCTTGTAAATGTCACAGCGTATTTACAAGAGCATACCACAGTTTCGGTCTTTTGAAAAGTATTACTTGTGGTCACCCAAAGCACGGCTCTTGGGTACCAGTACCTTTTCCTCATAGCAGGAGAAGGCGTCCTCCACCAGCGCCTTGTCGGGCTTGGGGGTAATCAAGCTGACCAACGGCACGATAATCAACCCGGCGATCATGCAGAAGGCGCCGGCATTGATAGGCGACTGCAGCAGGACGGGAAAACTACTCTTCCACAGAATGTTGGCCAGCATGAACACGGTGGAAAACAGGAAGCTGACCCAGCAGGCAGCCTTGGTGGTCTTTTTCAGGTACAGACCGCACAGGAACGGGGCCAGGAACGCACCGGCCAGAGCACCCCAGCTCACCCCCA
Source organism: Lawsonibacter sp. (assembly GCA_045601985.1). Taxonomy (GTDB): domain Bacteria; phylum Bacillota; class Clostridia; order Oscillospirales; family Oscillospiraceae; genus Lawsonibacter. Next base: position 7,921 of record JAZSAQ010000059.1, read on the forward strand.
TGAGTTGGGCGATGAAGGTGACACTGGACTTGTGCTGCATGATAGCCAGTGCGGCGGAGATGGCGATAAACACCACAATTAACACTCGCATAACGCTCAACTGCTGCTTTTCTTTCATATCCTTGACCACGTGGCCCTTTATAAGGTCCAGGGTCAACGTGGAGCTGGAGGTCAGTACCAACGAAGACAGCGTGGACATAGAGGCAGACAGCACCAGAACGATAACCACCGCAATCAGCACGTCGGGCAAACCGGACAGCATGGCAGGAATGATGCTGTCAAAGCCGTTGGCGGCGATATTGATTTCATCCGAGAACAGGCGGCCAAAGCCACCCAGGAAGTAGCAGCCGCCGGCAACGACCAACGCAAACACGGTGGACACCACGGTGCCGGTCTTGATGGATTTTTCATTTTTGATGGCGTAGAACTTCTGCACCATCTGGGGCAGACCCCAGGTACCCAAGGAGGTCAGGATGACCACACCCAGCAGATTGATGGGGTCAGGGCCAAAGAAGGATGCAAACACGCCGGGGGCGGAGGATACGGCAGGGTCGTTGACCTGTGCCAGGCCCTCCAGCGCCGCCATGAAACCGCCTTTGCTGCCCAGCACAGCAGCAATAACCGCCACGATGCCCACCAGCATGATGATACCCTGAATGAAGTCGTTGATGGCAGTGGCCATGTAGCCGCCGGCGATGACGTATACGCCAGTCAAAATTGCCATCACAATCACGCACCAGACATAGTCAAACCCGGGAAAGGCCATCTCGAACAAGCGGGACAGGCCATTGTACAGGCTGGCGGTGTAGGGAACAAGAAAAATGAATACGATGACTGCGGCCGCAATTTTCAGCGATTTGGAGTCAAACCGCTTGCCAAAAAACTCCGGCATAGTGGCGGTGTCCAGATGCTGGGTCATGATGCGGGTACGGCGCCCCAGCACAACCCACGCAAGCAACGAGCCGAGAATGGCGTTGCCGATGCCTGCCCAGGTGGCGGCTACGCCGTACTTCCATCCAAACTGTCCGGCGTAACCCACAAAAACCACGGCAGAGAAGTAGGACGTGCCGTATGCAAAGGCGGTCAGCCACGGACCGACCGAACGCCCCCCCAGCACAAAGCCGTTGACATCAGTGGCGTTCTTGCGGCAGTAGAGGCCCACGCCAATCATAACCGCAAAGAACACCAACAGCATTCCCAATTTAATACCCATTTGAAACAGACCTTTCTTTCGCGATTTACTTTATCGCTTTTATGCATTGAAGTTTAACGCATAAAAGCGATAAAGTCAAGGGCTTTTTTGAAAATTTTTACCGTTCGCTTTTTTGCCGGTTTTCCCCACATTCTTCCCGGTTTCTTTCGTCCTTTCTGTATAAAAAGCATCCCGCCCCAACGGGACGGGATGCTTTTTACAATACAAACTCTTGGTCCAAAACCGTTGTGCCCTCGCCACAAGACCGAAACCACCCGGCGTTTTCCGTGTGTACCGGCAGAATGTACCCGGGTGATACGTTGCGAATCAGCGTACGGATCGTTTCTTCGTCAGCATGACCACTTGTATGCAGATCCACAATACGAACACCTTTGCTCTGCATAAACTGCAGGAATTCCGCCGTATCCCGCTTTTTCTTGTATCCACTCCACATGGAGTAGAACAGAACTCCGCCGGCGAAGTCCATTTCCTCCGAAAGTCGCTCCAGATAGCTCCGCAAGGAAGACCGCACACACATAACAAACTTCTTCCTTACAATTCCCGCCCTGCCAATTTTGGCATGGCGGTATTTTCCGTTCAACTGCTCGTAGCGTCCATTGCAACCGTTGGGTATAAAGACACGTACTCCCGGAAAGCCCACTGGATTCGGGATGCTCTCCCCCGCCGCCGAGGCAACCTCCGCCATGTAGAGATCCTGCATCATAACACGGCCACAGCGGAGCGCTGCCCGGAACACGGTCACAAGGCGGTCAATGTTGGTCGCCGCCTGCAGGACAAATACCGGCCCGTCCGTCTGCGCCATTTCCGCAGCCGCCAGCAGTTCCAACTCCGTTTCCGTCTTTGGCTCTGCGGCGGCTCTGGACAGGGTGGTTCCCTCCACGATCAGGGCATCGGCATGGGGCAGGCGGCGCAGCAGAGCCGAAAAGCTCTTTCTCCCGTTGGCACGGAAATCTCCGGAATAGAGTACCGATTTCTCCCCACAGGCAATATGGAACATATAGGCGTCAAAAGCCGAGTGGTCGCACAGGTAAGGCGTAATATTCAGGTCGCCTATCGTAACGGTCTTCCCCGCCTCGTAGTACCCATCGAACCGGTATTCCGGCTTGTTCAGGTACCTGCGGGCAGCATTGGTCACCTCCGCCGCCCCTTTCCCGATGTACACGGGAATGCCCGGTAACACCTGGTCGCACAGACCAAGATGGTCGCCGTGATAATGGGAGATAAACACAGCGTCGCAGCCCGCCCGTCCGCAGAAAACTCCCTCGATTTTCGGCGCAACCGGAGCCTCCTCGTCCAGCTCCGCCCCGGTATCCAGTATAACCCTGGTGGTGTCGGAGGCAATCTCAATGATCGACCCGCCGATTTGGTTTTGTCCACGGTGAATGATAATTTTCATTTTAAGCAACTATCTTCACAAGCGAAAGAATGTAGTCAATGACGGAAATAAAAAACTCAACCTCTTTTTTGTTCTCTATCGCCGTTGCAAATTCTATTATAAATTTCTCCGAATTACCAATTTGAGTAACTTTGATTCTCTCTGCAGCAATTTCTTTCTTGAAGCGTTTTTCAATCGCCGCCACTATGTTCACAATGATTTCTTTAATATCCTTTTTTTCCGTAAAGTGTTTTTGATCCAACACACAAAGCACGTCAAAACTATTAGAAACCATTTCATCATACGAAGGCAAATCAAGAAATTTGCCAGTTCGTTTTGAATAATAGCTTGCATAGCTATGCCACTCAGGATTATTTTTATCAAGATCTAAAAGTGTGAGGAATTTAGGTGGATCCTGCAGAAGAACAAATCCTTGTTTATACTTATTTTCTTTTGCGCACACAAAATCTTCTGTTTTGAAGATCATTGGCGCATTGTCTGCCCCCCATTTTTCAACTCTTTCCGCTAATATTTCCGCTAGTTTCTTAGGCCGCTTTTTAGGCATGGCCATAATAAGTAAAACAACCACAACCGCTGTTCCAAACACATCTTTCAACATTCCTGCAATTGCCCCGTTTTCACCGAAGCTATACTCAACAATCGCCGCAATAATAGCTATAACACCGCATCCTCCACCAACAAATGTTTCAATCCAATCCTTTTTCTCATCAGAATTCATGTTTTTCAGGAACATCTTTTACCCCTCCACTACAATATATTTTTCTGTTTCTTCCCTTACGTAATACGGTTTACTGTTCAGCGCTTCCATCAGCCGCTTCAAATACGGCCGGTCCTGCCGCATTTCGCGCCACTGGGCGCCGCCACAGAACACAAACGGACAGGCCTCCACCACCGTGTCGGCAGGCAGATTAAAATCCGCCAACAGCTTTGCCGCATCCACGGTTTTGAGATACGTGTAACCCTCCAGCACACAGCGCAGCATGGTTTCCTTACTGTCCGGCTCTTTCAATTCCAAAATGCGGAGCGTCGCCCCATCGTAGGCCAGCAAATCGATTTTCCCAGCTTTATCCCTGCGCACGTTTTTCAGCGGAGTCTGATAGTCCAGCACCTGTCCAAGCAGGAACAGCTCCCCTTGCCGCTTCATAGCCATGGCGATTAATTCCTCTTCCCGGTTAGAGTTGGGATCGTCCGGGATTCCGTCATGCCCCTCCACGAAATAGGACGCCTTGCGCGTAATGCACTTGATTTGCTTCAGCAAATCCAAGTGTTCCAGCAGCCATTCGGCAATGACCTCCGTATAGTACTCTTTTGTATCCGACGTCCTGCCACGATAATTGATGCAGCCTCGCTTGTACAGAAGCGATATATCCGCCGCCAGCTCGTCCAGCCGCCGCCGGATTTGTTCCCTTGTATACGCCATGCGCTCACCTTACCTTCTTCTGCGCCGGTTCCCGGAAACGCCAAAGAACAAAAACAGCACAAAGATAACCGCCACCGCAATTCCGACTGCGGACGCCACCTGTGCCAGAGCGGCCAGCAGTGCTTCCGTCCGGGTCGCACCCCGACCGAGCATTGTCCGTCGGGCCCACCAGGCACCTAACGCTGCACAGGCAACCGCAAGCACAGCAAATACCCAAAACGGTTCCTCTTCTATGGTCAGTAGCGCCGCCACCAGCGGGGCCGCAATCAGGGCCGACAGCCACCAATTGATACACCCTAGAACATACTTGTCCTCCATGCGTCGGCTGTAGGAAACAGACCACATGTGGCACGCAACACACCCGATGATTGCCAAAGCAAGCGCCATTGTCCCCTCCCCTTTCAAGCAGTTTCGACTATTATACAACACCACCCATCAAATGACAATACATGAGTATAAAACAGTACAACGCGGCGAACGCCGCGCTGTACTGTTTTACATTCATATCAATTTACAGCTCAAAGCCCATCTCTTCGGGCAGCTCGGCAAAGACAGCATCGTCGCCGCCGGTACCGTGGCGGAAGATGACGGCGCAGGTGGCGTCGCCGCCCACAGGGAACGGGGCGTAGTGCCAGGCGCCCGCCGCCCAGGAGATGCCCTTGCCCACGGGGACATAGAAGGCCTGCACCCGGTCGGGGGTGACCTCGCCGGCGGGGATGCCGGCCACGATCAGGCCGCCGGTCAGGGGCAGGACGGTCTCGGTGGTGCGGTCGTGAGCCTCGAACTTCCGGAATACGTACTCACGCTGGATAGCGGTCAACAGGTTGATGGACACAGTCTCGGCACCGTCCACCTGAGCCTGCTTCTCGTACCAGTTGTACATGCCGGCCTCGCCGCCAAAGGTGCGGCCCTCGGTCTGAATGACCTGACCAAAAGGAGCAAAGTTCTCCTCGGTCAGCATCTGTACCTTGATTTTCTTCATGGTAATCTCTCCTTATACAATGGCTTGGCGCAGCCACTCCAGGGTACAGTTGACCATATGCTTGCCGGTCTCCTCGCTGGCCTCCACCGCGTCTTTGGCAAACCACTCGGTGTTGCGCTCGCAGCGGGACAAATCGACATTCTGAGGCCAGGTACCCATCATCAGGCTGGTCTCCCACTTGCCGGCGTGATCAAAGCCGCCGCACTTCTTCTGCGCCTCGGCGCCGATGAGGGGCACGACCTTGACGTAGGCAAAGGGATCATCGCTGCCGCCCAAGTCCTCATAGTAGGTGGCGTAGTCGTCGCTCCCCCACCATCCCTTGCCCATGGTATCCTCCATGTATTCCATGGCCACCTTCTTGGCAGCCTTATGGCAGGCGATGGTCATGGGCATCAGGCCGGCACCCTCGGTCTGGTGGTGGGGCACAAGGTAGATGTTCTTGATGCCGCCGTAAACCATGGACTTGACGATGGAGTAGATGTAGTCGGCATAGACGTCCTCATCCACGTGGATGTGGCCGGGACGGGGACCGCACACAGCGTAGGACGCCACGCCGTACCAGATGGGCGGGCAGACCACGATTTCTTTTTCCTTCTCCAGTTCACGCATACAGCCGGTGATGACCATGGTATCGGTGCCGCAGGAGGCGTGGTGGGCGTGGTACTCGATAGTACCGATCGGGATGATAAAGGGCACTTTCCGGTCGGCAGCGTCCTTGATCTCATCGTAGAGCATATCGATTAGCTGCATAGTATTGCTCCTTTACAGATGCCCGCAAAGCGCCGTTTCCGGCGCCTTGCGGGCAGGATTCGTTTCTTAGAAGTACAGCTCAGGGCACAGTTCGGGGATCTCAGGGCTCAGCAGCTCGAAGCCGCCGTCCTTGACCGCAATACCCTTCTCCCAGCGTACGCCGAAGGTGTCACCGCAGATGTAGGTGTCAACCTGGAAGGTCATGTTGGGCTTGAGGAAGTAGTCGGAGCTGGTCTCGCACCAGGGGGCCTCGACCTCGATGATGCCGGTGCCGTGCAGAGGACCGTAGACGTAGTTCTTCTCAAAGCCGTTGTCCACAAACTTCTTGTAGAAGTTCTTGGCAATGTCGGCGGCGTAGACGCCGGCCTTCACCTGCTCTGCAGACCACTTGTGCATATCACGGCAGAACTGCACGATCTCACGGCGGCGGCCGTCCAGCTTACCCAGGCAGATGGGGTAGCCGATGGCAGCGGAGTAACCGTCGATCTTGGCGGACAGGTTCAGCTGCACGATGTCGTCCTTCTGGAACTCACGGTAGGAAGAACGGGAGATGGCATGACGGGTGGAAGCCTCAGAGAACACGTACATGGGCAGACCCTCGTACTCGGCGCCGTTCTCATAGACCACGCGCTGGGCAACGCCCACCATCTGCAGCTCGGTCATGCCGGGACGGATCTCCTTCATAACCTGCTGGGTGGCCAAATCGGCGATGCGGTAGCCCTCACGCAGGCAGGCCAGCTCGTTCTCGGACTTGATGGAGCGCAGCTCCACCATCACCTTACCGGCGTCCACGATCTCGGCCTCGGGGAAAGCGTCACGGATGGCGTTGAAGATGGTGACGGAGGTGTCCAGATAGGAGGCCACGCCAATGCGCAGCTTCTTGCCGGTAACGCCGATGCCCTTGAACACGTCGTGGAAGGTATCGGGCTTCAGCTCGGGATAGGCGGGGTCAGCACCCTCACGGTAGGCCAGCAGGACATAGATCTTGTCCAGCTTGTTGCGGTCAGCGCCGAAGATAGCAGACTCGGGACCCACCATCAAAGCGGCATCGCCGTTGGCGGAGATAGCCACGCCGGAACGCTCGAACAGGGGCCAGAAGCCGGAGAAGTAACGGGGGTTGGCGTAGTCAGCCTCGTTGCCGTTGACGATCAGAACGTCCAGCTTCTCACGCTGCAGAATAGCGGCGCAGCGCTCCACACGCTGCTTATACTCGTAATCGGGAATACAAATGCGACCCATAATCATTTCCTCCTATTATGTATGTTTGTTTGAAATTACTCGCAATACCCCGGGGTGGTGTAGAACGCCACAGTGCGGGGCTCGGCACGGCCATACTGGGCCACAACGGGCACGCTGCTTTCCAGCATGATGGCGTACTGCTGCTCGAAGGCGGCAGTGAACTTGCCGAAGTCCTCCTCACGGTTGGTGCGCAGGCAGCGCACACGTCTGGCCTCCACCTGGGTGTTGAAGCTGACCGGCTCACGGTCAGGATAGAGCAGGGTGATCTTGATGTCTGCCCGATTGTCCGTCACATTGGTGATGATGATGGACTCGTGACCGGGAATCAGATTCACACCCACAGGGGGCAGCTCCGCATCCGGGAAGATCCAAACCTTCTTACCATAGTCCATAATGTAACCTCCCTTCTCTTTCATCTCTTTGGGGATTTTCGTTCCTATCCCCCTATTTCTCACAATTATAATATAACTCTTGTCTCGGGCCGATTTCTTGTGCTATACTGGCAATTAATAGGACAATATTCACTTTTGGAGGGTTCCGCATGGAATTTATGGGTTATCGGGAACACAAGCAACACGGCTCCGAAGGGTTTCCACTGGAGTTATACCGCGTGGACAAGCACCATCCCGGCTACGTTATGGCCTGCCACTGGCACCGGGAATGTGAGCTGATCTGCGTCCACCAAGGGCGTCTGCGCATCTTTTTGGATACCCGGGAATATCTGCTGACTCCCGGCGACGTATGTTATGTGGCGCAGGGCGTGCTGCACAGCGCCCAGCCGGAGGATTGCGTGTACGACTGCGTGGACTTTGACCCCTCTGCCCTGTTGGCACAGACCCGTCCCGCACGCCATCTGCTGCGTCGGCTGGAGAATGAGGAAACCATGATCTCCCCCATCGTTACGTCCCCTGTCATCTGTGCCTGTACGAACGAGCTGCTGGACGCCGTCCGTGGTCAGGCAGACGGCTGGCAGCTTTTGGTTCTGTCCTGCCTGTTCCGCTTTTACGGGGCGGTGGTTCAGCAAGGGTTATACGAACCCGCCGTGTCCACCGGCGCCGGCGCCCACCGACTGACCCACCTGAAATCCGCCCTGGCGTACATTCACCAGAACTATCAGCAACACATCACGCTGGATGAGCTGTCCCGCATCTCCGGTCTGACTCCCAAATATTTCTGCCGCTACTTCCGTTCTATGGTGCACCGCACCCCGATGGACTATCTCAATTACTGCCGGGTGCAGAACGCCTGCGTACTGCTGGAGCAGACACAACAATCAGTCACCCAGGTGGCCTACGCCTGCGGGTTCAACGACAGCAGCTACTTCACCCGCTGCTTCAAGTCCCACACCGGAAGCACGCCTCTCGGCTGGCGAAAGAGCCACGCATAAAAAAACCGACACATCCATAGATGTGTCGGTTTTTATATTACTTATAGCTGTCAGCCAGCGCCTTAAACTTGGGCAGAGCACGGCGGATCATATCGGTCTGTACGCAGTAGGCTATGCGGAAGTGACCGGGAGCGCCGAAGCCGGAACCGGGCACCAGCAGCAGGTCGAACTGTTTGGCCCGCTCGCTGAAAGCCAGATCATCCGGCTCCAGACTGCGGGGAAACAGGTAGAACGCACCGCCCGGCTGAGCCACGTGGTAACCCATCTCACGCAGAGAGTCCACCAGCAGCTTGCAGTTCTCCTCATACACCTTCAGGTCGGCAGTCATGTCGCAGCACAGGCTGGTCACCTGCTGGAACAGGCTGGGGGCGTTCACGTAACCGAGGGAGCGACCCGCACCGGCCACGGCGGCGTAGACCTTGTCAGCGTCGGCAATCTTGCCGGGAACGTAAACGTAACCCAAACGCTCACCGGGCAGCGACAGGGACTTGGAGAAGGAGTAGCATACGATGGTGTCCTTATAGATATGGGGCAGCCAGGCAACCTCCACCCCGGCAAAGGCAATCTCACGGTAAGGCTCGTCGGAGATGAGGTAAATGGTGTGACCGTACTCGGCACTCTTTTCGGTCAGGATAGCGGCCAGTTTCTCCAGCGTGCGGCGGGAATAGACCACACCGGAGGGGTTGTTGGGACTGTTGACCACCACACCCTTGGTGTTGGGAGTCAACGCCTTTTCAAAGGCCTCGAAGTCGATCTGGAACTGCTCGATTTCGGGGGGGATCAGCACCATCTTGGCACCGGCACCCTCGATAAACACCTTGTACTCCGGGAAGTAAGGAGCGAAAACGATAAACTCGTCACCGGGGCAGGTCAGGCCGTTAAATACACAACACAGGGATGCGGCGGCACCCACCGTGATATAAAGGTCGCTTGCCGTGCAACCGGCGTTGAAGCGACGGTTCAGGCTGTCGGCAAACCGGGCACGGACGGTAGCATCACCCTGGGCACTGGTGTAGCAGTGGATAACATCAGGGTTCTCCTTCATGATACGGATGGCGGTTTCGTTGACCGCATCGGGGGCAGGCACACTGGGGTTGCCCAGGGAGAAATCGTACACATTCTCCGCACCCACCACGGCAGCACGCTGCTTGCCGTACTCGAACAGCTCACGGATGACGGATCGGGCAGTACCCAGACCCAACATTCTTTCATTGACCATAGTTTACTTCCTCCTGCGGGATCTCCCCCGCTCAAATTCCTGTCTATCATAGCACAACCGTGTCAAAAAGAAAAGACCCCACCCGCCAGAGTGGGGTCTTTCAAATTATGCGTTATTCTGCGCCTCCACCAGACGCACACCGCAGTACTGCTCACGCAGCTTGGGCTTTTCGATTTTACCGGTGGCGTTGCGGGGCACAGGTGCGAAGATAATCTTCTTGGGACGCTTGTATCGGGGCAGATCAACGCAGAACTGCTCAATTTCCTCCTCGGTACAGGTCTGCCCCTCCTTCACCTGAACGATGGCGGTGGCGATCTCGCCCAGACGGGGGTCGGGCAGACCGATAACCGCCACGTCATGGATCTTGGGCATAGCGGCCAGATAAGCTTCAATTTGCACAGGGTACAGATTCTCACCGCCGGAGATGATAACATCCTTCTTGCGGTCCACCAGGAAGATGAAACCGTCCTCGTCCACCCGGGCCATATCGCCGGTGTGAAGCCAACCGTCCTTGATGACCTCGTCGGTAGCCTCTTTATTCTTGTAGTAGCAGAGCATCACGCCGGGACCGGACACTGCCAGTTCACCCACCTCACCGGCGGGCACAGGCTGACCGTTCTCGTCCACGATCTTGGTCTGCCACAGGTAGCCGGACTTGCCGATGGCACCCACCTTGTCCACGTTCTCCACGCCCAGATGGACGCAGCCGGGACCGATGGACTCGGACAGGCCGTAATTGGTGTCGTACTGGTGGTTGGGGAAATACTTCAGCCAGCGGCGGATCAGAGACGGAGGCACGGGCTGGGCACCGATGTGCATCAGCCGCCACTGGGACAGCCGATAGTCCTCAATCTTCAGCTCACCCCGATCAAGGGCAGCCAAAATATCCTGCGCCCAGGGAACAAGCAGCCACACAATGGTGCACTTCTCGTCACTGGCGGCACGCAGAATCCACTCAGGCTTCACGCCGCGCAGCAGCACCGCCTTGCTGCCGGACAGCAGCGAGCCGAACCAGTGCATCTTGGCGCCGGTGTGGTACAGGGGCGGGATACACAGGAACACGTCATCTTCCTGCTGTCCGTGATGATTCTGCTCGGTCAGACAGGAGCAGTACAGCGCCCGATGGTTGTGCAGAATGGCCTTGGGGAAGCCGGTAGTGCCGGAGGAAAAATAAATGGCGGCATGATCCTCCTCCTCCAACGCCACGGGGGGCGCACTGGATGAACAGAAACTCATCAGTCGCATGCCGTCCTCGGCATAGGCAGGTGCGTCGCTGCCCACAAAGAAGTAGGTATGTACGCCGGGCATATCGTCCACCACAGCATCCATGCGCTGAACAAACTCAGGGCCAAAAACCAGCACCTCGGCATCGGCCAGCTCCAGGCAGTACTTGATCTCGTCACTGGAATAACGGAAATTCATGGGGACAACAATACAGCCGGCCTTCAGAATACCGAAGTAAATCGGCAGCCACTCCAGACAGTTCATCAGCAGGATGGCAACCTTCGCCCCCCGTTTGATGCCACGGCTGAGCAGCAGATTGGCAAATCGGTTGGCCCGGCGGTCAAAATCCTTCCAGGTCAGTTCCCGGCGATAGGGCGCATCGGGATTGGCACCCTGGATCAGATTGAAGTCCTGCCAGCTGACCGCCTTCATCATTGCATTATCCCGCTCTTCCGAGGGATTGATTTCCACCAGCGCAACCCGGTCGCCCCGCAGGCGGCTGTTACGCTCCAGCAAATCGGTGATTACCATGGGAAAACTTCCTTTCAAACGCAAACACTTTTACACTTCAATGCGTTAAAACTACGGTGTATCATAACCCATTTTCCGCTCGTTGTCAACCATCTTTTCTGCTTTGTTTCAACTTTTTATTCCGGAGTATCCATCCACTACGGTTTGGACTGTTTTTCGTCGTTTTGTGTGGCGGCCGCCTGCTTTTTGTACCGGCTTGGAGACACGCCCATCACCCGTTCAAAGTTACGGTTAAAGGATCGAATGGAGTTGAAACCGGCTGCGAACGCCACTTCGGTGACACTGTGTCCCTTATCCAACCGTCGGCAGGCGCTTTCTACCCGCAGACCATTGATAAATTCGGGAAAGCTCAAATTCAACCGTTCGGTAAACACATGGGAAATGTAGTACTTGCTTAAATGCAAATGTTTGGCCATCATGTCCAGCGTCAACGGCTGTTTATAATTTTCCAGGCAATACAGCAAAATCTCACGCACGCTGTCACGACTGTTCTTCCTCTCAACCAACGTCATCTGCCCCAGCACTTCGGCTATCAGACCCTGCAGATAGCTTTGCGCCGCCACCCGTTGCATTTTATCGCCCGACTTCACTTCTGCGCAAATCTTCAGCAGTAACCGATGGATATCCTCCGGCAGCCGGTCCGCACCGACAACGGGTTTCTCCGGAACTTTATTCTTGAAGATCTCCAGCAGGTCGGGAAACAACTCCGGGTCCACGATCATCACCACACCCGAGATGGGCGTCGGGTCATAGTAATGCACCTGATTGGGAAAGGCCAGATACAGTTCCCCCGAGCGGAGCATCTGCGTACAGCTGTCCGCCGTGGCGTGAATCTCCCCCTCCACCATGTAAATCAGTTCAATGTGGGGGTGAATGTGGGGAATGGGCGACGCCTCCCTAAAATTGGGTCCCACCAAAAACGGCACCGTTCGTTTTTCAAACTCAAAATACATATGCCACCTCCGACAGCAATAAATGACCAGTTTCCTGTATTATACATCGGCTTTGGGGGATTGTAAACAAAAATGCACTGCGTCAGATGACGCAGTGCATTTGGTCTTTTACTCGCCCTGTGTACTCTTTCTTACCACCAGCTTGGTCGGCAGTACCTGCCGGGTCGGAAAATCGGACGTATCGCCGGAAATCCGCTTCATCAGCAGATCCACCAGCGCCTGCCCGAAGGCGGCCTTGCCGGCACCGATGGTGGTCAAAGGCATGGACAGGGACAGTCGGGACTGGATGTCGTCAAAACCCACGATCTTCACCGTCCCCGGCTCCACCCCCATCTCCTCCAGCACCCAGATCGCCTTCATGGCAAACAGATCGCTGTAGGCGAAGATACCATCAAAGGAGTCCTGTTCGTAAGCATGGCGCAAAGCTGCGGGAACACCGCCCAGAGGGCTATCCACCGTCAGCATACGGCTTTTGGCTCCGGGCACCTCGGTCATGGCACGGGCAAATCCCTTGGCACGGTTCTCTGCGCTGGAGTTGTGGGGCGCATTGATCATCAGCAGATTGCGACACCCGCATTCCAGCAGATGCTTGCCCGCCAGATATCCGCCGTTCTCATCATCGTACAGCACCGCATCGGCAGCTCGATCCGCAAAGTAGCGGCCGATCAGCACGCAGGGCTTGCCGTATGCCTGTAGCAGACGCACCGCCTCCGCCCCATTCCGGGACGGTGCCAGCAACACGCCGTCCACGTTCTGGGACAGCGCCGTGCGGATGGCACGATCCTCCTTCTCCGGGTCTTCCTCGGTATTAAAGACAATGACCGTGTAGTTGTGCCGGGCAGCCTGCTGCTCGATTTCCTTACACAGAATGCCGAAGAACGGGTTCGAAATATCCGCCACGATCAGCGCCAGCACACTGGAATACCCACTGCGCAGCGCACTTGCCATATTGTTGGCCACGTAACCCAACCGCTTGGCCGCATCCCGAATCATCCGCTTGGTCTGCACAGACAGGTCCGGCGCATCACGCAGGGCCTTGGAAACCGTATTGACGGAAAAGCCCGTTTCAAGGGCGATTTCTTTCATGGTAACTCGCTGGGATCCTTTGTTCTGCATAACTGCGCCTCCAATCTCTTCCTATTCTACTCAATCCTACAAAAAATTGCAAGTCCCGCCCCTCATCCCCTTTGATATTTCTTGACATTCCCCCTCCCATTTGATATATTAACGTTATCGTTAACGATAACGAGAACGATAATGCTTTTAGGAGGTTTTATTATGAAGCTGGCCCTGCTTGTTGCCAACCGTGGATTCTTCCCCAGCACCGTGATTTCTTCTGCCCGTGAGGAGATGACCGCAGCGTTTAAGCGTGCGGGTGTGGAGCCCCTCTACCCCAACCTGTCTGCCACTCGTCATGGTGCGGTGGAGACCACTGCCGAGGGCATGGTCTTCGCCGATTTCCTGGACGCCCACCGTGGTGACTACGATGGTCTGGTAATCTGCCTGCCCAACTTCGGCGATGAGAACGGAATCAAGGCTGCCATTGCCCGCTGCGACGTCCCCATCCTGCTGCAGGCCTACCCCGACCAGCTGGACGAGATGGATTTTGAGCATCGCCGTGATGCTTTCTGCGGCAAGCTGGCCCTGTGCAGCGTACTGGCTCAGATGAAGAAGAAGTTCACCACCTTCATGCCCTTTACCGTCCACCCCTCTACCGCCGAGTTCGACGATCATTTGAAGAAGTTCGTGGGCATCTGCAACATCGTCAAGAAGATGCGTCAGATGCGCCTGGGTGCTGTGGGTGCCCGTACCACCGCTTTTAAGAGTGTCCGCTTTGACGAGATGGCGCTGGAGGCTCACGGAATCGACGTGGAGAGCTACGACATGTCCAACGTATTCGTGGCTATCAACGAGCTGTCCGACACCGACGAAGCGGTGCAGAACCGCCTTGCCGACCTGCACCGTGTGTGCGACTTCGCCGCCGCCCCCGCCGGTCGTGACGTGACCCTGGCCAAGTTCGCCGTGGTCATTGACAACATGGTTCGTGACAACAAGCTGGACGCCCTGGCCATCCGCTGCTGGAGCGAGCTGCAGCAGCAGTTGGGCATCACCCCCTGCGCCGCTATGGGTCTTCTGAATCAGGAGGGCATCCCCACCGTGTGCGAGACCGACTCCACCAACGCTTTGGCTATGGCCGGTCTGTCCCTGGCCTCCGGCTGTGCTTCCGGCTGCCTGGACTGGAACAACAACTACGGTGAGGACCCCAACCGCTGCATTCTGTTCCATTGCGGTCCCTTCCCCATGGATTTGATGGATGGTCCCGGCCATGTGGAGCAGCACAAGATGCTGTCCAAGTCTTACGGCGACAACTGCAGCTGGGGTCTGAACGTGGGCAGGATCAAGCCCGGCATCGTCACCTACTGCGGCTTCCGCACTGAGAACGGCGAGGTACAGTTCTACGTCGGCACCGGCGAAGTGGTGGACGCTCCCGTGTCCAAGGACTTCTTCGGCACCTACGCTGTGCTGGAGACCGATGACCTCCAGCGCAAGCTGCAGACCCTGTGCACCGCCGGTTTCCGCCATCACGTGGCCATCACCCGTGGCGACGTGGCCGAGGCCGTGGCGGAAGCCTTTACCAAGTATTTAGGCTATCGCCGTATTGAACTGTAATCAAAATACTGATACAATAAAAGGAGCGTATTAAAATGCCTGTTATTACCAACCGTGCCAAGTCCCTTGAGATTGCCGAGAAAGCCGCCGTCAACGGCACCAGCATTGCCATCTTCGGCACCGCCAGCCACTGGAATACCGAAGCCATTCTCATGGCCGCCCAGCGCATCGCCGACAAGTACGAGCTGGAGTATGTCCCCGTGGTTGTTTCCTCCACCTTTACTTACGACCACATGGCCCAGTGCAAGCGCATGCTGCACTGCGGCGACCCCAAGCTGGGTCTGATCTCCAACATGGCTCATCTGCACGCCCTGTGCGACGATAAGCACTCCCCCTATCGCAATGTGGTCGTCCTTCCCCACCTGGATCATGCCGACCCCATCAAGGATCGCTGGGCCCTGACCGTGGGCAGCCAGTACTTCTCCAGCGTCATGTTCGATGCCCAGCGTTTCCCCTATGAGGAGAACCTGAACATGACAAAAGACTACGTGGACGCCTACGGCAAGGACGTGCTGGTCGAGGGCATTATGGAGATGCTGAATGTGGAGGGTAGCTCCCGTGCCGAGCAGGCCGACAACTACTGCGACCGTGCCAAGGAGTTCGTGGACTACACCGGCATCGACTTCATGGTTGCCGACTTGGGCACCGAGCAGCAGGCCGCTACCACCGGCTCCGGTACCTACTACGGCGACCGTGCCCGCAAGCTGACTGAAGTTTTGGGCAAGAAGATGCTGGTTCTGCACGGCACCTCCTGCCTGACCAACGAGCAGATCCGTGGCCTGTCCGACGACGGTGTGCTGCGTGTAAATATGTGGACCCGCATCGCCCGTGAGGCCGGCATGTTCGCCGCCAAGAATGCCATTGCCCGCATGGATCAGATGGAAGCCGGCGTGTTCGACGCCGCCGACTCCTACCGCTACATTCAGGACTGCACCGAATACGCCACCGACATGATGGTGGAGCTGATGGAGTCCTTCGGCTACGGCAATTGGAAGTGCTGATTTCCCCCTTCAAACACTATAAAAATTTCAATCAACAAGGTGATCAAAATGGAAAAGACCAAAGTTGTATTTACCGGCATCAAACAGGTTGAACTGCAGCAGGAGGACATCCCCGCCCTTGCTGACGGTGAAATCCTTGTAGAGAACGAGGTATCCCTCATCAGCACGGGTACCGAGCTGACCTGTCTGGAGGCCAATGTGGACCCCGACTCCATGTGGGCCACCAAGTCCATCAAGTACCCCATGCTGCCCGGCTATTCCATGGTGGGCAAAATCGTGGCCGCCGGCAAGGATGCGCCCGCCGATCTGATCGGCAAGCGCATCATGTACGGCAAGGGCCATGCCACCCACCACGTGCTGCCTGCCGCCTGCGATGACATAAATTTCTATAATGTTATTCCCGACTCGGTCAGCTCCAAGGACGCCACCTTTGCCACCCTGGGTTGTATTGTTATGGCCAGCATCCGCGTGGCCAAAATTCGCCCCGGCGAGGTCTGCGTGGTCTACGGTGCCGGCCTGATCGGTCAGATGGTGGCCCGCCTGGCCAAGGTAGCCGGCGCCACCACCGTGATGGTCACCGACGTGTCCGACCTGCGCCTGAACCTGCTGCCCAAGGATCCCTGCTTCGTCCCCGTCAACTCCGCCAAGGTCGACCCCGTGGCCCGGGTCAAGGAGCTGACCGGCGGTCGGGGCGCCGATGTGCTGTTCGAGACCACCTCCATTGGTGATCTCATCCAGCAGCAGATGAACTGCCTTGCCTACGCCCAGTGCGCCCGTCTGATCATCACCAGCAGTCCCAAGCACAAGAGCCTGATCGATCTGGACTACGTCAGCCGTGCCGCCATCACCATCATCGGCGCCAACAACGTTTCCACCCACATCGCCACCGAGTCCAAGGAAAACCGCTGGACCCGCCGCAATGACTTCGACTACATTCTGGATCTGATGGACAAGAAGCTGCTGGATGTGTCCGCTCTTGTTACCCACGAGTTCGACGGTATGGATACCGCCAAAGCCTACGAGATGCTGATGGCCGACCGCACCCAGGCCATGGGCGTTCTGCTGAACTGGGGGGAGTAAATCCATGAGTAATATGCTCCGCATTGGCATCATCGGTGCCGGCACCATCTCCGCCTACCACATGAACGGCTACAAGGCCCTGCCCAACACCAAACTGTGCGCCATCTGCGACCTGAACGCCGAGGCCGCCAAGGCCCGTGCCGAGGAGTTCGGCGTAGAAAAGGTCTTTACCGACTACCACGACATTTTGAGCGACCCCGACATCGATGCTGTCAGCATTGTTACCCCCACCTTTACCCACAAGCAGATCGTGCTGGATGCCATTGCAGCCAACAAGCACGTGCTGTGTGAAAAACCCCCCTTCCTCACCGTTGCCGAGGCCGAGGAGTGTGTCCGTGCCGCCGAAAAGTCCGATAAGCTGTTGATGTTCGGCTTTGTGTCCCGCCACTTCGGACACATGTACTTCCTGAAGCAGTTTGTGGACAGCGGAAACATGGGCGAAATCTACTACGTGGATCTGGACCGCACCAAGCGCTGCATTCAGCGCCGGGGCTGGTTCAACAAGAAGGAGCTGGCCGGCGGCGGCGAGCTGTTCGACGGCGCCATCCACGAAATCGATTCCGCTCTGTACCTGATGGGCTACCCCAAGGTCAAGAGCGTCAAGGGTTACACCACCGACATCCACAACGCCCTGCCCTATTTGGTCAAGGACGAAGCGCCCGTGGAGCGCACCACCGAGAGTGCCGCCTGCGCCATGATCACCTTCGAGAACGGCGCCTGTATGCGTGTGCAGGCCGGCACCGCCTTCCTCACCGCCGACGAGAAGTGCAGCATCGAGGTCTGCGGCACCCGTGCCGGCGCCATCGCCCACGTGTTCAAGCAGGACATGAAGCTGGTGGCCTTGGACGAGAACAACCACATCGTGGAAAGCACCCCGGAGCTGGACAACTCCAACACCCCCCACAACCGCCAGATTGCCCACTTTGTGGACTGCTGCCTGAACGGCACCGAGTGCATCGTCAAACCCTGGCAGGCGGTGGAGGTGCTGAAGCTCATCTGCGCTGTCTACGAGTCCGCCGAGACCGGCCGTGAAATTCTCTTTTGACCCAATCACCTGCCTTGAAAGGGGCATTCTGTTATGAACACGCAACTCTCCGACCGCTACCTGAATTACTTCCGCTACGCCGCCGAGGTCAATGAGAAGCTGGATGCCTTCCGCGTCCTCTTCGACGGCAAGGACACCATTATGGACGATTGCACCGTCCGCTGGACCAATGCCGCCGGCGACGTGGTCACCCCTGACCGGTTCCAAAGCCGTTCCACCGAGTGGCTTCCCGGCACGCAGAACACACCGTTTTTCGTCCTGAAGGTTCACTTCAAGGACGGCCCTGCCGCCCTGCCGGAGGCCTCCATCTCCCTCACCGTCTGCCGGGACCACTTCACTTGTGAGGCGGCGGCTGTGGACGGCTGGACATCGGTGTTCACCGGCAAACTGTGCTGGGGCAGCGACCCGGAGCACAGCACCTTTGCCATCAGTGCCGACCGCCCCGGCTACGGCCTGCGCGGCGGCTGCGGCCCTGCCGTATCCCGCTGGGACGACGCCCTGTTTGACCGGGCCGACGGCAGCCTGCTGCAGCTGGACAAGGACGAAAGCCTGCGTCTGGGCTGGTGTTGGGATTGCAAGCACTACACCTTTACAGCAATTGATAAGTTTGGTGTACAGGTGTTCCCGCACTACTTCGAAGATCGTTTCTGCGTCCCCTACAGGCCTCTGTGTAAGACCCAATACCCCACACCCCCTGCGGGCTGGATGACCTGGTATGCCGTCAAGTTCGACGCCTGCGAGCAGGCGGTTTTGGAGAACACCAAGCTGCAGAAAGAGCTTTTGGCCAACTACGGTGCCGACACCGTTTGGGTGGACTGGGAGTGGTATCACAACGCCTACGGCGATGGGCGCAATGCCGATTTCAAGCCCGGCCTGAACGTCTTCTCCCCCAACCCGGAGGCTTACCCCAACGGTCTGAAGTACGTGGCGGAAGAAATCGAGAAAAACGGCTTCATCCCCGCCCTGTGGGAGAGGGCCAACAGCCGTTTCGGCGAGGTGGCGGGCCTGGCCAAGACCAATCCCGACGGCAGCCTTTGCGGCGTGTGGGGCGCGATGACCGACATGTCCCGCAAAAAGATCGGCGCGCTCATTGTCATCGAGCGCCACACGGGCCTGGCGGACGTCATTGAGTCCGGCACCCGGGTGGACGCCAAGATCTCCCAGCCGCTGATCGAGAACATATTCGAGCCCAACACGCCCCTGCACGACGGCGCCATGGTGATCCGGAACCGGCGCATCGAGGCGGCGGCCTGCATACTGCCGCTGTCCGAGGACCCCAAGTCGGGGG